>NZ_PSUE01000019.1:54200-55008 GCF_002931645.1 Rathayibacter sp. AY2B5
GTCCTGGCCTCGGCGGACGCGGGAACGACCATCACGGTCACCACGACCGCGGTGAAGTCCGGTTACACGACCACTACGAAGACCAGCGCCGGCAAAGCGATCGCGGACACCGTCGCCCCGGTGATCAAGACTGTCGACCGCACTAGCGCCGCAACCGTGACCTCAGGGAACACCGCATCCTTCAAGTGGACCATTGAGGACCAAAGCGATCTGTCCTCAGTATCGTTCTGGATCTATGGCCCAAACGGTCGCGTGTACACCGCAGAACTCGCTTCGAAGGCGCGATCCGGAAACATTTGGACGGGAACTTCGACAGTCCTAGTCGACTCCACATGGCCCTCCGGCCCCTACGAAATCCGATTCGTCAGCGCTGCAGACGTCGCCAGCAACTCCGTCGACACGCGATACACCCCAAGTCCCGCCCTCGCCACGCTCGCCTTCACCGTCACCGGCACCACAGCCGACGTCACGAGTCCGGTGATCAAGACTGTCGACCGCACTAGCGCCGCAACCGTGACCTCAGGGAACACCGCATCCTTCAAGTGGACCATTGAGGACCAAAGCGATCTGTCCTCAGTATCGTTCTGGATCTATGGCCCAAACGGTCGCGTGTACACCGCAGAACTCGCTTCGAAGGCGCGATCCGGAAACATTTGGACGGGAACTTCGACAGTCCTAGTCGACTCCACATGGCCCTCCGGCCCCTACGAAATCCGATTCGTCAGCGCTGCAGACGTCGCCAGCAACTCCGTCGACACGCGATACACCCCAAGTCCCGCCCTCGCCACGCTCGCCTTCACCGTCACCG
>NZ_PSUE01000019.1:55015-73212 GCF_002931645.1 Rathayibacter sp. AY2B5
ACGAAATCCGATTCGTCAGCGCTGCAGACGTCGCCAGCAACTCCGTCGACACGCGATACACCCCAAGTCCCGCCCTCGCCACGCTCGCCTTCACCGTCACCTGACCGACGCCGTGGGGTCGAGGCCAACCCGCCTAGCCAGACAAACTGACATAATCTCAATTATCGGAGAGCTTTCCAACAGAGGTAGAAGTCTCCGTCCTGCCGTTCGCTCAAGCTGGAACGGGTGTTGCACCACCCTTGAATGCGCCGCGGTAGCGGGCGGCGGGGTGTCGTGAGTTCACCCGCGCCGACGCCGTCAGCCGCTCGCGCAGTCCGCCTGGTTCGTAATGCGACCGTGCGAGCCCACGCGAGCGCAGCACGGGCATCACCTGATCCACGAACTCGACGTAGCTGTCCGGCAGTGTCCAGTGCGCCAGGTTGATCCCGTCCACGCCTGCGTCGCGCAGCTCCGATAGTCGGTCCGCAATCTGCTCGGGTGTGCCCACTACCCGCTGGTGACGGCGCACCGCGAGTTGAGCGAGGTCAGCGACGGTCGCGTCGCGATCGGGCAGCAGCCGGATCATCGACTCGAGTGTGCTGCGGTTGCCGTTGGTGGTGATGTCGCGCAATCGCGCGTCTGGTGGGAAGGGAGTGCCGTCGGCCTGGTCGACGCTGAGCCCGGCGTGCAGCAGGTGAGCGTCGACGCTCGTCAGGGCGTCCAGCTCGACTTCGCGCTCGCGGGCCTCGCGCTCGGTGCTGCCGACCACGACCGAGAGCGGTGAGAAGAACAGGACGTCGTTGCCGCGGCGCCCGGCCGCCTCCGTGAGCGCGCGGGTCGAGGCGATCAGCTCGCGGGTCTGCTCGATCGTCGAGCCGCCGACGAACTGCGCCTCCGCGTGCCGGGCCGCGAACGCACGCCCGGCGGGGGAGGAGCCGGCCTGGAAGAGGAACGGCGTGCGCTGCGGCGACGGCGCCGACAGGTGCGGCCCCTCGACCCGGTAGCTCTCGCCGACGTGGTCGATCCGGTGCACCGACTCGGGCCGGGAGTAGGCGCCGGACCGGTCGCGCACCGAGGCGTCGTCGTCCCACGACCCCTCCCACAGCTTGTAGACGACGTCGAGGTACTCCTCGGCCTGCGCGTAGCGGGCGTCGTGCTCGGTCAGGCGGTCGAGGCCGAAGTTGCGGGCCGCGTTCTCCTGGTAGCTGGTGACGATGTTCCAGGCGACCCGGCCCTTCGAGAGGTGGTCGAGGGTCGACATCCGCCGGGCGAACTCGAACGGGTGCGCCTGCAGGATCGAGCTCGTCATCGCGAGGCCCAGGTGCTCGGTCGAGCCGATCAGCGCGGCCAGCAGGATCGACGGGTCGTTGTTGGGCAGCTGCAGGCCCTCGCGCGCGTTCACCTCGAGCGAGGCGCCGACCGCCCCGTAGGTGCCCACGACGTCCGCGAAGAAGATCGCGTCGAACACCCCGCGCTCGAGCGTCCGCGCCACCTCGACCCAGTGCCCCAGGTCCTCGAACGCGCCGGGCCGCGACCCGGGCCGCCGCCACTGGCCGTGATGGATGTGCGAGGGCGTGTTCATCACGAACGCGTTGAAGAGCAGGGGACAGGGATCGCGGGTCATGCGGACTGCTCCTCGGCGGTGACGGTGCTGCGGAAGTCGGTCTCGGGCTCGGTGCCGTTGAGGAGGTAGGCGCCGATGGCGGCCTGGCGGAAGACCGCCGGGTTGTGCGAGGCGATCGTGCGGGCGTTGCGCCAGTGCCGGTCGAGCCCCGACTCGGTGAGCACCGCGGAGGCGCCGCCCACCTCGAACAGGCGCGAGGTCACCGCGACGATGTCGGCCACCGCGATCTGCTGCGCCTCGAACTGGCGGATCTGCACCCGCACGTAGTCCCGGGTGCGCTCGGCCTCGTCGGCGTGCTCGCGCTCGCGGACGGCGGCGTAGTCGCGAGCCACGTCGTGCACGAGGGCCTCGACCGCGGCGACCCGGCTCGCCAGCTCGCCGACGACCGACTGCACCCGCGGGTCCTCGCGGGGCAGGCTCTCGCCCGCGACGCCGAACGAGCGCGAGCGCCCGCGGACGAAGCGGAGGGTGTCCTCGAGCGCGGCGCGACCGATGCCCGCCATCGTCGCCTGGAGCAGCAGGTGCAGCAGCAGCCGGAAGTCGAGGGTGTACCAGTCGGGCTCCTGCAGCACGCGGTAGACGTTCTCGTCGTCCAGCGGCACGTCGGCGAAGACGGTGGTGCCGCTCGCGGTGAGGCGCTGGCCGAAGCCGGTCCAGTCGTCGAGCACCTCGACGCCGGGCGCGGCGGTCGGCACGACGGCACCGTAGCGCTCACCGGAGGGGTCGAGGGCGCCGGTCCAGGTGTAGTCGGCGTAGAGGGTGCCGGTCGTGTAGAACTTGCGGCCGGTCAGTCGCCACCCGCCGCCGTCGACCGGGACGAGCCGCGCCTCCGTCGTCGTCGCGGAGCCCTTCTCGGCCTGCGAGTTGGCGAACAGCGCGCCGGCGGCCGCGCGCCGCAGCCAGGTCTCGTCGCGCGCGGTGCCGCCGACGAGGAAGCGCTCGACGAGGCCGAAGTGGCCGCGCAGCGCCTGCGGGAGGTTCGGGTCGGCCGCGCCGAGCTCGACCAGGAGGGTGAACAGCTCGGGCAGGGTCGCGCCGCCGCCGCCCCACTCGACCGGCACGCGCAGCGCGGTGAAGCCGGAGTCGACGAGCGCGGCGATCTCGGGGTGGAGCAGGCGGCGCTCCCGCTCGCGGACGAGCGACTCCGCGCCGACGTCGGCGATGACGGCGCGGAACCGGGCGAGGTCGGCCGTGCTGAGGCTCATCGGGCGGCCTCCGTCGTGCCGTCGCCGGTGAACGCGCCGCGGAACGCGCGCGCGGGGTGCTCGTCGGGCAGCTGGTCGCGCCCGAACAGCTTCTGCCGGAGCGTCCCCGGGGTGTACTCGCGCTGGGCGAGCCCGCGCTCCTGCAGCACCGGCGTCACGTGGTCGACGAACTCCTCGAAGCTGCCGGGCAGGATCCAGTTCATGACGTTGATGCCGTCGATCCCCGCGTCCTGCCACTCGGCGAGGCGGTCGGCGATCTGCTCGGGCGTGCCGACGATCCGGCCGCGCAGCTTCGCCGCGAGGGTCGCCAGGTCACGCACCTTCGGGTCCGGGTCGGGTGAGAGCTCGCGCATCCACTGCAGGTGGCTGACGTTGGTGCCGGTCGAGAGCTCCGAGAGCGGGGTGTCCGGATCGAGCGGCTCGCCGGTCCTCGGGTCGAAGGCGAGGTTGCTGTGCAGCAGGAAGCCGTCGCTGGAGAGGTACTCGTCGAGCTCCGCGGCCTTGCGTTGCGCCGCCTCCTCGGTGTCGCCGGTGACGAAGGCGAGGCCGAGGAAGAAGGCGAGATCCTCGGCGGAGCGACCCGTCGAGGCGGCCTTGGCGCGGGTCTGCTCGATCAGCGTGCGGGTCTTGTCGATCCCGGGGGTGAGCACGAACTGGCCCTCGGCGTGCCGGGCGGCGAAGGCGCTGCCCGCGGGGGAGGAGCCGGCCTGGAAGATCACCGGCGTGCGCTGCGGCGACGGCGGGCTCTGGTGCGGGCCGGCCACGCGGTAGCGCTCACCGACGTGGTCGATCCGGTGGATCCCGCCCGCATCGGCGAAGACCGCGTCCTGCGGGTGGCCGAGCGCCTTGTCGCGCTTCAGCGCGTCGTCGTCCCAGGAGCCCTCCCAGAGCTTGTAGACGACCTCGAGGTACTCCTCGGCCCAGCGGTAGCGCTCGTCGTGCTCCTCGAGCCCGTCCGCGCCGAAGTTGCGCGCGGCGCTCTCCTGCGCGCTGGTGACCACGTTCCAGCCGACCCGGCCGCCGGAGAGGTGGTCGAGGGTCGAGACGCGGCGGGCGAACTCGAACGGGTGCGCCTGCAGCACCGAAGAGGTGAAGACCAGGCCGAGGTGCTCGGTGACCGCCGCGAGCGCGCCGAGCAGCACGGAGGGGTCGTTGCTCGGGAACTGCAGGCCCTCGCGGGCGTTGACGGTGTAGTCGCCGCGCGCCGGTCCGTAGAGGCCGAGGACGTCGGCGAAGAAGACCGCGTCGAAGCGGCCGCGCTCCAGCGTCCGGGCGAGGTCGGTCCAGAGCGCGAGCGAGGTGAACTCGTGCTGGCGCGCGTCCGGGTGCCGCCACAGGCCGTGCTGGATGTGCGACGCGGTGTTCATCACGAAGGCGGAGAAGCGCAGGGGCTTCGGGGCGGTGCTCATCGGGGCTCCTCGGCAGTGGGCGAAGTCGGCGCGGGGACCGCGGTCGTCGGGCTCGCGGGGTGGTCGCTCAGCAGCCGCCGCCCGGGCGCGGCGTCGAGCAGCTCGCGCACGTAGTCGGTCCGCGGCGCCTCGAACAGCTCGCGCGAGCCGCCCTGCTCGACGACCCGGCCGGCGCGCAGCACGACCACGTCGTGGGCGAGCCGGCGGACGGTGGAGAGATCGTGCGAGATGAACAGGTACGAGACGCCCTGCTCGCGCTGGATCCGCTCGATCAGCTGCAGCACCCGCTCCTGGGTGATGACGTCGAGGGCGCTGAGCGCCTCGTCGAGCACCACGAGGGAGCTGCGCGGAGCCAGCGCCCGCGCGATGGCGACCCGCTGGCGCTGGCCGCCGGAGAGCTGACCCGGCCGCTTGTCGATCGCGCCGTCCGGCAGCGAGACGGCGTCGAGCAGCTCCTCGACCCGGGCGCGGCGCTCGCGCGGCGGGACGGAGCCGGCGATCGGCTCGGCGACGATCCGCCCGACGGTCCAGCGCGGGTCGAGCGCCGAATCCGGATTCTGGTAGACGAGCTGCACGGTGCGCCAGAGCGCCAGCCGGTCGCGGCCGGAGACGGTCGTGACGTCCTGTCCGCCGAGGTGGACGGTGCCGGCGCTCGGGTCGAGCAGGCGGAGGATCATCCGCGCGGTCGTCGACTTGCCGGAGCCCGACTCGCCGACCAGCGCGAGTGTCCGGCCCTGCGCGAGCGAGAACGAGACGTCGTCGACGGCGGCGACCGGGTCGCCTCCGCGCCGGCCGGGGAAGGTCTTCGAGAGGCCGCGCACCTCGAGCACCGTGTCCGAGGAGGCGGCGGAGGCGACCGGCGTGGGAGCGGTCTGGGTCGCCCGGGCGTGCGCGATCAGCTCTGCGGTGTAGTCGACCGCGGGGGTGCGGACGATCCGCTCGACCGGAGCGTCCTCGACCAGGCGGCCGCGCTGCAGCACCAGGGCGCGGGAGGCGTGGTCGGTCGCGAGCGCGAGGTCGTGCGTGACGAAGAGCACGCTGGTGCCGTGCTCGGCGGCGAGGCGGTCGAGCACGCGCAGGATCTGCTTCTGCACCGTGACATCGAGCGCCGAGGTCGGCTCGTCGGCGACCAGCAGGGCGGGGTCGAGACCGAAGGCGATCGCGATCAGGATGCGCTGCTTCAGGCCGCCCGAGAGCTCGTGCGGGAACTGAGTCAGCCGGTCGGCGGCCCGCGATACCTCCGCGATCTCGAGCAGCTCGATCGAGCGGGCCCGGCGCTCGCTGCGCGAGAGGCGCTCACCGCGGATCGCGAAGATCTCGGCGACCTGCGCGCCGATGGTGAGCACCGGGGTGAGGCTCGAGCCGGGGTCCTGCGGGATGAGGCCGACGCGGCGGCCGCGGATCCGGCTCCAGCGCGACTCCGAGAGCCGCGTCGTGTCGGCGCCGTCGACGAGCAGCCGGCCGGCGGTGACGCGCGCGCCGGTCGGCAGCAGCCCGGTCGCTGCGTTCGCGATGGTCGACTTGCCCGAGCCGGACTCGCCGACCAGGGCGACGATCTCGCCGCGGCGGACCGAGAACGAGACGTCGTCGAGCGCGCGGACCGAGCGGCGACCGACGCCGTAGTCGAGGGAGACGCCCTCCAGCTGCAGGGCGGGGGCGTGGGTTGAGAAGAAGCAGGAGGCGTCACACACAGGTCGCCTTTCCGAGGTAGCGGCTGAGCACGCCGAGCGCGACGACGACGACGAGCACGAAGGTCCCGGGCAGCGCCGTCATCCACCACGCGTTGGCCAGGTAGTTGCGGCCCTCGGCGATGATCAGTCCCCACTCGGGCGTGGGCGGCGGGGTGCCGAAGCCGAGGAAGCCGAGCGCCGAGACGGCCAGCACCGCGGCGCCGAAGTCGACGACGGCAAGAGCGACGAGTGCCCCGCTGATCGCGGGCAGCACGTGGCCGGTCAGCTGGCATAGGTAGCCGGCGCCGGCCAGCAGGCTCGCCTCGAGGTAGTCGAGCGAGCGGACCCGGAGGACCTCGGCCCGGGTCACCCGCGCGAACAGCACGACCGAGCCGATGCCGACGCCGATGCCCAGTGACACCGGGCCCGCGCCGTAGGCCGAGACGACGAACAGCGCGATCATGAACGCCGGCAGCGCGATCAGGGCGTCGATCACGCGCATGCTCACCGACTCCGCCCACGAGCCGAGGGTGCTGGAGACGATGCCGACGAGCGTGCCGAGCACGAGCCCCACGACCACGGCGAGGCCGGCGGTGAGGGCGGTCTGGCTCGTCCCGTAGATCATCCGCGCCAGCACGTCGCGGCCGAGGTGGTCGGTGCCGAAGGGGTGGGCGAGGCTCGGCGCGAGGAACACCTGTGCGGAGTCGCCGGTCAGCGGGTCGGAGGAGGTGAACCAGCCGGGCGTGATCAGCCAGAGCACGACGACGACGATCAGCGCCGCCGAGAGGATCGTGGCCGCCCCGGGGACGGGCAGGCTGCGGAGGAGGCCGGCGCGGCGGTCGTCCGCCGTCCGGGTGAGCTCAAGCGCCAAGGCGCACCAGTCCCTTCTGTCCGCGGGTGCGCAGCACGCGGGGGTCGAGCACGGGCGCGATCAGGTCGAGCACGAGCGTGCTGACCACGACCACGAGCGTCGTCAGCAGCACGAGGCCCTGCACGAGCGGCACGTCCTGCGCGATCACCGCCTTCAGCAGCACCGAGCCGAGGCCCGGACGGGCGAAGACGGTCTCGGTGATGACCGAGCCGGCGAGGAGGATCCCGAGGGTCGTGCCGATCACAGCGGTGGTCGCGCCGAGCGAGGAGCGCAGCACGTGCCGGAGGAAGACCCGCAGCGGCCGGGCGCCCTTGGCCCGAGCGGTCTTCACGAAGGCGAGCTCGGACGCCTGCTCGACGCCGCTCAGCAGCACCTGCGCGATCGGCGCCGACACCGGGATCGCGAGCACCAGGGCCGGGATGAGCAGCGACAGCAGCGACCCGTCCGGGAAGAGCGAGAGGATCCGCAGCTGGAAGGAGAACACCTGCAGCACGATGATCCCGAGCCAGAAGACGGGGACCGAGCTGAACAGCGACGGCACGGCGACCACGAGCGACTTCAGCCGCGGCGCGTCGATCAGGAACGCCGCCGCGCTGACACCGACGGCGATGACGATGCTGAGCAGCAGTCCGGTCGAGGCCAGCGCCACGGTGCTGCCGACGACGTCGCCGATCCGGGTGAGCACCGGCTGGCCGGTGGAGAGCGAGAAGCCGAAGTCGCCGCGCAGCAGGTTCGCCAGCTGCAGCAGGTACTGCTCGTACCAGGGCTTGTCATAGCCATAGAGTGCGCTGACCTGCTGGATCAGCGCGGGGTCGGCTCCGGCGTCGCCGGCCAGGAAGATCGTGACGGGATCGGACGGCAGCAGCTGCACGACCGCGAAGACGATCGTGTACGTGAGCCAGAGAACGAGCACCGCCTGACCGGCCCGGCCGGCGAGATACCGGAGCACCGCGGCTACCTCTGCACCCAGGCTTCTTGGAGCAGCGGAGCGGTGCCGCCGTCGAAGCTCACGTGGACCCCGGCGCCGACGGCGTGCACCTGCACCTCGTCCCAGAGCGGCACGAGCAGGTTGGTGCCGAGCACGAGGCGCTCCTGGATGTCCGCGAGGACGTCGTCGCGGGCGGCGGGGTCGGTCGCGGCGCGCTCGGTGGCGAAGAGCCCGTTCAGCTCGTCGTCCGAGACGTAGGTGTTGGTGTTGCCGGCGGCGCTGAACAGCGGGCCGAGGCCGCCGAGGTAGAACTGGCGCGAGCCGATGGCCGGGTAGGCCGGGTCGCCGAGGGCGGTCGCGAGGATGGCGCTGTCGCCGGCGTTGTTGGTCAGCTCGACGCCGAGCTTGCGCCACTCCGACTCGATGAACTCGAAGGCCGGCTTGATCACGACGCTGCGCGGGCTGGCGGCGACCGACAGCTCGAGGCGCTGGCCGTCCTTCTCGCGGACGCCGTCGGAGCCGACGGTCCAGCCGGCGTCGTCGAGCAGCTTCTCGGCCTCGTCGGCGTCGTAGGCGAGGTCGTCGCTGAGGTCGACGAAGCCCGGGGCGGAGCGGTTGAGCACCGAGCCCGAGAGCGGGTAGCTGTCGCTGAGCACGGTCGACTTGAGCGCGTCGCGGTCGAAGCCGATCTGCAGCGCCCGGCGGACGGCCTGGTCGGAGACGACCGGGGCGTCGCCGCGGAAGGCGAGCCAGTTGGCCGTGAGCTCCGGAGCCTGCGCGACGGCGAGCTCGATCCCGGAGGCGGCCGCGGCGGCCTCGTCGGTCGGCTGGATGCCGCGCGAGACGTCCGCCTGGCCGGAGGAGACGGCGCCGACGCGCAGCCCGACCTCGGGGATCGCGCGGAAGGTGACCTCGTCGAGGTGCGCGGCGCCGGTGTTCGTCGAGATCGACGACGGCCAGGCGTAGTCCTCGCGCTTGTCGAAGACGATCTCCTGATCCGGCACCTGCGACTCGAAGACGAAGGGGCCGGAGGCGACGATCTTCGAGATGTCGGCCTGGCCGGCGTAGTCCAGCGCGAGCGTCGAGGTCGAGACCAGGCTCGCGGTGGAGGCGGCGGTCGCCTTGAGGAAGTCGGCGTTCGGCTCCGAGAGGCGCACCACGACGGTGTCGTCGCCGGTCACCTCCGAGCTCGCGTAGCCGATGAAGTCGCGGTTCTTCACGATCTTCTTCGCCTCGTCGCCGAGGCCGAGCTGGTCGAGGTTCGCCTTGACCGCCGCGGCGTCGAGCGGAGTGCCGTCCGAGAAGGTGACGCCCGGGCGGATCGTGAAGGTGAACTCGGTGTTGTCGGAGTTCACGCTCCACTCGGAGGCGATCCACGGCACCACCTCGCCGGTCTCCGGGTCGAAGGCGGTGAGCCGGTCGGCGATGGTGCGGAAGACGTTGGACTGCGTGTAGTTGAAGCCCTTCTGCACCTGGAAGTCGGTCTGCAGCTCGATGTCGGCGAAGACGAGCGAGCCGCCCTCGACGGGCGTGCCGGAAGCGGAGGAGGCGCCGGGCTCGTTCGCCGCCTGAGCGGTGCAACCCGCGAGCACGCCGGCCACGAGGACGGCGCCGATGGCCGCGGCGAGGCGCGAGCGGGACGGGGACGAGAACATGCGGACTCCTGAACGACGGGGGCGATACGGCCTCCGCCAACCTAGGAGTTCACACAGATAACCGCTTCCTGTGGCGTAACACGACGCCACGGAACACACACGAGCCGCGCCTCAAGACGAGGCTTCACTCCGGCGGTCGGACTTCTAACTGCGAGTTCGCCGAAGAGGTCGCTAATACGGAACCAAATACTGAACAAACCGCACCTATTACAAGCGCGGTGGGAAGCGCTGGGGGGAGCGCGCAAGCCCTGTACCGCCCTCGATGGGCTTGCGTACCGTCGCTAACGACCCGCACCACTTTTCGAGGCACCGGACCGGTGCAGAACAGGTGACAGCACATGACTCGCGAGCAGAACATCGCCGCCCAGCAGGCCTTCGGCGAGGCGGTCAACGCCGGCGACTTCGCCGCGTTCGACGCACTCGTCGCGCCCGACTCGGTCGATCACGACCCGGCGCCCGGCCAGGCACCCGGCCCGGAGGGATACGCCGCGTTCTTCGGCGACCTGCGGACCGCGTTCCCCGACATGGCGCTCGAAGTCGAGAAGCTCGTCGCGGACGACGACAGCGTCGCGTTCGCCTACACGCTGACCGGCACGCAGACCGGTGTGTTCCAGGGCCACGCGCCGACGGGCAAATCCGTGAAGATCCGCGGCGTGCAGATCAGCACCTTCGTCGACGGCAAACTCGCCGAGCGCTGGGGAAGCAGCGACGAGCTCGGCATCCTCACGCAGCTCGGCCTCGCACCCGGCGCCTAGCCGGCGGTACTCCGACGGGTTCCGAGGCTCGTGTGCACCCACACCTCGGAGCCCGTCGAGCGGAGTCTCTTCGAACATACTGACATAACGTCGATTATCGGATATTGCGCATAGTGGGAAAGGGCCGGTCGGGTCATCAGCAGCTGCACCTCGGGGTTAGTTCGACCCTGGTCACACCTGCTGGCGTGATTGAGTACCCTCGGCGGGGAACAGAGCCTGAAACGCTCCCGATCCCAAAGCCCAGATCGACTTCTGCGCTCCTCAGCGTGCTACTCAATGTCGGGACTTGCTACATCCCTGGTGAAGGCGTCGACGATGGAGGCCTCATCGGGCAGCGCTGCTTGGGCTTCCTCGGAGAGCTCGTAGCGGCTGACCGCGACCGGCTGGGTGGTGGAGGCCAGGGCGTAGCGGACGACGGCGTCGTTCTTGTCAGTGACGACGAGGATCCCGACTGTCGGTTCATGCTTGCCGAGGACGCGCAACTTGTCGTCAACCAGAGCGACATAGAAGCCGAGCTGTCCTGCATCTCGCGGATCGAACTTCGTGGTCTTCAGCTCGACGACGATGTAGCGGAGCTGGTCGACATGGAAGAACAGGAGGTCGACGAAGAAGTCGTCGCCGTCGACCTCGAAGTGCACCTGTCGGCCGACGAACGCGAACCCTGGCCCGAGCTCGCGGAGGGTGTCCGCGATACGGACGACCATGCGCTCCTCCAGCTCACGCTCCGTGGCGTCGCTGTCGATCGCGAGGAAGTCCAGCGCGTACGGATCACGAGTGATCTGCTGAGCGAGTGCAGAGTCGACCGGCGCGAGAGTGCCGGCATAGTTGCTCGGCGCTGCAGCTTCTCGCTCGTGCAGCCGAGTCTTGATCTGGTGCCCGAGGACCGGCCGGCTCCAACCATGAGCGACGTCCTTCGCTGCGTACCACTCGCGCAACTCCTGGTCGTCGAGCTTGTCGAGCAGCTCGGTGATGTGACCCCACGGCAATTGTCCAACGGGTCGTTGGACAATGGCGTCCTCGTCCGGCCATGCCGCCGCGAAGCGACGCATGTAGAACAGGTTCGCACGGGAGAACCCCTTCATTGAGGGGAACTCCGCCCGCAAATCCTCGGCGAGTCGCTCGAGGACGCTGCTCCCCCACGGCTCCCGCTGCTGACGCTCGAGAATCGTCGACCCGATCTGCCACCACAGTCGCAACAGCTCCGTGTTCACCTTCCGCTGTGCCTGGAAGCGAGCAGCGTGCACGTGCCGCTTCAACTCGTCCAGAGTCGCGCGGTACTCACTCGGAATCATCGCCGTCATGCCAGCCACGCTCTCACACCGCCACTGCGGCCGACGGTTCACTCATCGAGACGCCGTCGACTGGATCGCCGACAGTAACTAGCGCGCCTGCTCGCTGCGCTCCGGTGATCGCGCAGCTGAACGACCACGGCTGGTCTTCGGCACGTTCACACGTCCGGACTGTGCGACAGCTTCGCTCGCTGGCCGGCCCTGGGCGACGTCGGCGCGCATGCGCACGTCGATGACGTCCTGCGGGATCCCGTGGGCCTTCATCTCGTTCGCGGAGGCCGTGCGACGAGCGGCGCTGTCGTACGACAGCTGGCTCTCGGAGCGCAGCGCATCTGCCCGCCCCTCGGCGCCGACCGGAACGGCGTCAGCGGAACGATCACTCTGGGAGGGCAAGGGCTCGTTGCGGAAGTAGGCGGCCTCGTCGCGGTTCTCCGCAGCGTCGGAGCGCAGCTGTTCCGGGGTCAGCGTCGCTGTTCCGCCGGCATCCGCCTCGCGATCGAACCGGTCTGCCTCGCTCAGCAGGAAGTCGACGTTCTCGTCAACGTCGCCGCTGTCGAGAGCCAGTTGGTAGTTGTTATCGAACCTGCCGAGCCGAGCGGCTTCCGCGTCGGCCGCGAACTGATCGAGACGCCCGGCCTCGACGTCGGCCGCGATGGACTGGTTGAGGTCTCCACCGGCGGCGGCGAGCTCGGAGGCTGCGGTGTTGTCGGCGGCGGTCTGCGCACCGGCGCCGTCCCGGTAGAGCTGCGCCTGAGCGCGCGCGTCGTCCGCGAGCGCACGCAGCTGGTCGGGCGTCTGCTCGGAGGTTCCGCCCTCCTCGGCCTGCACCTCGTACTCGCGCGCGTGCAGCTCGAGCGCGGCCGCCTGATCGATGTTCTCTTGACCGTTCTCCGCTCCGCCCTGGTCGGTCGGCGTGGTCGGCCCGTCCCGCGTGGCGTCGGCGCGGCGCTGGTCGGCGTCCATCATCCCGGCGACGGCTGCGGCTTCGACGGTTGTCTCGACGCTCTCCGCCCGTCCTCCGTCGACGGCCGCGCGCTGGTCCTCGGTGAGGAGCTGCGGGAACTTCTCAGCGATCGCAGCGTCAACCGCCGCGTCATGGCCGGCCAGGGCCTTCACCTCGTTCAGCGGGTCCGCAGAGCCGGACTCGGGTACCCGATCGGTGGCCTCAGCGGCTGCGACGACGGCGAGGGCCTTCTCAGCGGAAAAGTCGGCCGGCTGGTCGCCGCGCAGCTTGTCCGCGATATCGGCGACGTCGACGCCGTAGCGGTCCTGGACTTCACGCGCGATGGTCTGTGTGGCACGTTCGGCCACAGGGTCGAGGTCCTTCCACTGCTGCGCCATGGAGAGGACGTCAGCGACCTGCTGCAACTCGGTGCGCTGCCACCAGTCGGGCCGGTCCACAACGGCGATCTGCGCACGCGCGACGTCGCGCTCGGCGGAGAACCGAGCGGCGAGAGCGCGCGCGTCGGCCTCGCTCTTGCGCAGCGCTTCACGCGCCAAGTCCTCCCGCAGGCGGGCGAACTTGTCGCCCAGCTGGAGCGCGACGGTCAGCGCGACCCTCGCCGACTGTCCGACCTCATCCTCAACGCTGTCCCCATCGCTCATAGCTCTGTCCCCTCTCGCTATCTCTCGAAACCGTCGCGCTCACGCGTGCCGGGAGTCTTCGTGGTCGGCACCTGTACCGCCGGCTCCGTCGCGGGAGTCAAGCGCGTGGGTACCGGCCCGCCGCGACCCGCGGCGAGGTCGGCGCGCTGCTTCGCGGCCTGCTGCTCCGGGGCGAGCGCGGCGACCTGGTTGGCGGTGATCTGAGCGGTGTAGCCGTCGCGGACGACGGTCAGGCGCTGCGTCATCATCCGCGCGAGCTCCTGCGACCGGTGCAGGTCCCCGACCGCCTTCGCGGCGCGGAAGATCGATGCGGTGGTCTGCGCGAGCCGCTTCAACAGAAGAGCCTCCGCGGCCGCGTTCTGGCCTCGCTTGGCCTGCACCAGGATCAGCGCGGCGGTCGTCGCCATCGACGGCATCGCGACAGGTCGCGGCCGCGACTCGCCCGCTCGCAGCTGCGCGGACCGGGCCAGCGTCCTCGACGCCTCGGCCAACGGTCCCGGCGTCGGTTCCAGGCGCCGCGACCACGCCGCGTACGCACCCGACGTCTCGCGGGCGACGTGCGCCCAGGTGGCCTTATCGGACGGGTCGACTGAGGCGATGTAGTCGTGCAGCCGGCGCATGTCCTCGGCGTACATGGCGAAGAACTTCGGAGACATCTCGCTCTCCTCGCGCCCCGGGCTCACCGGCCGGTACTGCCACGGATTCTTCGACGTCGCGCGCCATTCCTGCACCGCTTCGGTCGCGGACTCAGGACGGTCCGGCCATCCCTTCCGCAGCTCCGGGAGCGTCAGGTCGCGGGCGATCCTGCCACCTCCGTGCCAGACGACAGGCTGTCCCTTCTCCGGACGCAGCGCCACGGAGTAGCCGACCACGACGTCGTCACGTCCGACCGCGAACCGCGGACGGATCAGGATGCCCTCGCGGCGCATCCGACGCACGAACTCGCCCTCGTACTGCGACGCGGTAGCCGCAGCTCGAAGGCTCCGCTCCAACCGCTTCGCGTCGACCTCGGTAGCACCGCGGCGCGATGCGGACTCGCGCTCGGCCGGCTTCTCGCCGCGCTGCGCACCTGCGCGCTCGGACTCATGCAGCGGCTGCAACTCGAACTCCCGCTCGAGCTCCCGGGTGATCGTCTGCGCCTTCGAGAAATCGTGATGGACAGACGCCTTCGTGCCGTCCTCGCGCACCAACGACACGGCGATGTGCACGTGGTCGTTGCCGTTCTTCGACAGGCCATGACGCACCGCGACCCACCGGCAATCAGCCTTGCCAATGTCGGCGCCGGCGAACCCCATCCGCTCCACGAACCGCTCGGAGATCTCCGCCCACTTCTCATCCGAAAGCTGGCCCTCCTCCGCGCTGATCGAGAGCGAGCAGTGCCACACGTCAGCGTCGACACGCTCCTTCGACGTCACACCCGTCTCCGGATCCGTGACCTCCTTGACGCGGGTGACCGACGTTCCGAAGACGCGGCGCGGCTCGTCCAGATCGGCAGCGATCGCGAGGGCTGCTGCGCGGTCCAACTCGCCGTAGCCGTACTCCGCCATGACCGCGCCGTTACCAGCGACCAAGTGCGGCTCCTCGTGCTCGTTCGCCCGACCCTCACCCTGCAAGTAGGTCATCAGTCCGGACATGCGCCCACCCCGGGTCACGTTCGGGATCACGCGCCGGCCAGCCTCTTCATCGCCGCCCGATACTCCGACACAACCGCGCGGTACTCAGCGATCGCCGCTTCCGCCTCGTCGGGGAATCGGCTCTCCGTGTTCGCGAACCGGGCGAGCTGGTTGAGGTTGTTCGAGACGTACCCCATCGTGCTGCGAATGTTCATCAGATCCGCGGCAACCGACTTGAACTCCGCATCAGTGATGACCGCATCCTCGGCCGTCGCGGACTCGAACAGCAACCGCGGCACCGTCACCTCACGCACGATTGCCCGAGCCCGAAGCTGCGCATCCTCCTCGGGCGTGACCATGACGACGTACCGCTTCTCGCGGCGAGACTCGCCACCCGCGTTCGCACGTCGCTTGCGACCGAACAGACGGTGCCCACTCGACTCGGACACGAGCGTCACCATCCCTTCGGGGCCCAGCGCAGCGAACCCGCCAACTGGCGGGGACCATACGGCAAGTATGCCGAGGATCGCCGCGCAGCGGAAGGACGAGAAGCGGGTTACGGCACGTAAGTTTATAGCTTGCTCCAAAACAGCGACTCACCCAGAGCGCAGCGCAGGTGCAGCACTGGGTCCGAAGGGAACCCGACCGTCTCGGCCGGAGAAGCCGAAGCCGAGACGTCAAATCCGCGCCTTCCGGATGACGGTGGTGGCGGCTAGCCTTTCCGCATGAGCGACCACACGAGGAACCCTGACGACGCCGCCGACGCCGCCCGCCGACTGCTCGAACAGAGCGTCGAGAAGCGCGTCGAGGCGGTCCGCACGATCGTCTCCGCCGCCAACGACACCGACACCGCACGCGCCACCCTTAGCGACGCGCAGAACCGGCACAGCAAGGCATGGGCTGACGCCCTCGCCGCCGGATGGTCGGAGAAGGAACTCCGCGCAGCAGGAGTGCCGCGACCCGAGCAGACTCGCGCTCGCGTCACTCGCTCGCGACGCACGACGTCGGCGGAGGGAACCACCGCCGAATCGACCCAGAGTGACAGCTCCGCGTCAATCGAGAACGCTGCATGACCGACGACGAAGCTGCCGCGCTCCACGGCCAGGTCCGCGCCTGGGCGGAGGGGGCCAACCCACTCGCGGCCGCCGTCGAACTGCTGATCCGATCGGGCCTCGTGTACGCCGGCGCTCCATGGGTCAAGACCGACAACGCCTGGAAGACGAGCGCCGTCGACTTCGACCGCCTCGGCTACGAAATCGGAGCGCTCAGCGGAGGCGAACAGCGCGTCGCGCGGATCGCCTCGTCGCTCGGACAGGGCGTCCCTGTCGACCTCCGAGAGGACATCGCCGGCCTCGACCTCGAACACACGCGACTGGTCCTCGCAGCGATCGCGCACGCCGCCGGACTCGGAGAGCCCGGCACGACGATCCAAACCGTCGACGGAGTGCCGACGATCGTCCCCCGCGACGCCCTGGCGTCGTGGCCGAACGAGTAGAACGCTCGCGCACGAAGACCGCCCTCGTCGCGTAGGAACCCCCCGCTCAAGCAGTCATGCTCGCGGGGGCTTCTCCCGCCCGCGACCTGCGCGCCGGCTGCGGTCCGGCCGTCCATCCGACGCTTCACTCTTGCCTACGCCGGCCGACCGTCAAGAGCGCTGTGCGTCCCTCCGGGAT
Organism: Rathayibacter sp. AY2B5; assembly: GCF_002931645.1. Taxonomy (NCBI): domain Bacteria; kingdom Bacillati; phylum Actinomycetota; class Actinomycetes; order Micrococcales; family Microbacteriaceae; genus Rathayibacter; species Rathayibacter sp. AY2B5. The sequence continues at coordinate 71,292 of NZ_PSUE01000019.1, forward strand.
GCCCCTTCGGGGCACTCCTGACGGCCACCCGACTCCGGCATCGCGCCGCTTATCGGATGGATGGCCCCAGTGCATGCTCAGCCCGAGAGCGCAGCTAGCCCGGCGCTCAAGCGCACGGAGATGTCCAGTTAGAGCGGGATGATCGTTCGCGTTCTTCCCGCTGGAGGACGCTCCGTGGGACGGAACGCCGCCCGTGCAGCCACGGTCCTTTCGTCTAGACCAGTCGCCCGCATGAGGACGCGATCGGGCGCGGAGCGACCGGAGGGCCATCGACGTGTCTCCGCCGGCGGATACAGCGGCAACGCCGCGTCACGAAGGGTCCAGATTCGCTCCGCCACGCGGTCTCGATGATCGCCGCTCGCCACGACGACACACAGCGACTTCAGCCAGTGCTGAGCGATGCCGCCCGAGAGGTCTGGGGCACGCCAGTACGACGAGGCGGCGGTCCCCGGAGCGCGAACCGTCGGGTCCTCGGCAGCGCTCACCAGCCATACAGCAGCCTCCGCCGCCTCGAGGCCGTCTTGTCGGAAACGTCTGGCTGCGGCGGGAGCGTAGGGCTCCCCATCCGGGACCAGTTGCGCGCGGAGGATCGACGCGATGATCGCCCAGCTCGCGACGGCCTCCGTGGTCGCCCGATCGAAGTAGACCGACTCACCGCGGATGATGTTCACGACCGTGGGCAGCGCCGCGTCTTCAAGACCGGCCATCCAGACGTTGTTGCACTCGTAGCAGAGCCACTTGCCCTGAGAGAAGATCATTCCGATGCCCGACTCCCACCTGTCGACGGTCGCCTCCGCGCGGCCATCGACATTCGTCAGCGTGTGGTGAGCAGCCCTCTCCTGACCGAACTCCGCGCGCAACGTGCGGCCGTAGATGTGCGAACGGGTCAGTCCCTCGGAGCCGCAGAGGATGCAGGTCGGCCGAACCTGCGGCGCGCCCCTCACGAGTCGAGCTCGACGGGCAACGGAAGAGTGACCGGAGCTGATCGAGCGTCCGCGAGGTCGGCGCGCTGCAAGGCGCGATACACCGTAGACCGACCCACGGAAAACTGCTCAGCCAACTCCGCGATCGAGTAGTTGCCCGACCGACACTCCGCGACCAAGTGCGCCTCGATCTTCGGGCTCAGCTTCGGCTTCTTGCCGCGCAGTCGCCCCTTCGCCTTCGCGACCTTCATTCCCTCGCGAGTGCGCGCCCTGATGAGGTCGCCCTCGAACTCCGCGATCATCGCAAGCACGTTGAACAGCAGTCGGCCGATCGGGTCGTGCGGATCGTGCAGCGACCCGCCGATGTTCAGACGCACACCCCGGCGCGTGAGTTCGTCCACAATGTCGCGCGCGTCACTGATCGACCGTGCTAGTCGGTCGAGCTTTGTCACGTACAACGTCGAACCCACGTCGCACGCGGCAAGAGCTTCGCGCAGCGCCGGCCGGTCGCGGTTGGAGCCCGTGAGGCCAGCGTCGACATAGATCCGCTCGAGCGGAACACCCCCGGCCGCCAGCGCGTCGCGCTGCGACTGGGCGTCCTGCTTGTCGGTTGAAACGCGCGCGTAACCCACCAGCTCAGCCATACTCCTAGTGTCCCAGTCAGCACCCCCTCATCGGACAATTCACCGGGCGGGTCTTACGGGACAATTCGCCGACTAGCGCCCCTCGAGTGACGACGGTGCTCGATCTCGCCTGCACGAGTGCTCCCACTCCTGTGCACAAGCGGAAGTCGGTCGACGCATCCTTCGGCCGCAACGTCTTCCGAGAGCGGGCGACGTCGCCGGAGGCGACGGCGGTGAAGCGCGTCCGGTGAGCCACCCCCATACGGGACGCCGCCCGCCGACGAGAGATCCGGCTCAACGGTCTCGACGACGCACTCTCGACACGCGTACAGGGATTCCAACTCCGGGCTTCGCTGGCATGTACCCGTAGTTGTC
>NZ_PSUE01000002.1:0-38868 GCF_002931645.1 Rathayibacter sp. AY2B5
CGGCCGCGCGCGGCTTCGCGCTGACCGCGATCATCACCGGGTTCGCCGGCATCGCCGTCTCGCTGATCTACCTGGCGGTCTTCCTCGTCTTCGTCGTGGTCGCCCTCGCCGCCGGCACCTCCGGCTACTGAGCCGGCGCGGGCCGCTCGACGCGCTCCGCGAGCAGCGCGCGGTGGCGCCCGGCGATCCGCGTCAGGATCAGCACCGCGCTGCCGGTGCCGGAGAGGCCCAGCCGCTTGCGGAAGCGGGCGGGGTCGACGTCCACCCCGCGCTTCTTGATCTCGAGCACGCCGATGCCGCGGGTGCGCAGCTCTTTCGCCAGCGTGCGCTCGTCCAGCGGCAGCTCGGCGAGGACCCGGAAGCTGCGGAGGAAGGGCGAGGCGGCCGCATCGTCGCCCGTCAGATAGGCGATGCCGGGCGAGAGCATCCGCGAGCCGCTGGAGCGCGCGAGCTCGCCCAGGAGGCGCGCGCGGATCGCGGAACCGTCCGGCTCGTGCACGAACGCGCCGAGGGGGCCGACCTCCTCGTCCTCGCTGTCGCCCGCCGCGGTGAGCTCGGAGGAGCCGGTCGCGCCGAGCAGCAGAGCGGAGCGGCGCACGCCCGGGCGCGCCAGAGAACCGAACCAGATCCCGGTCTCGACCAGCTCCCCGTCGACCGAGACCCACTGCGCCTCGGCGTCCCGCGGCAGGCGCTCGCGGTCGAAGCCGGGACCCACCTTCACGCCCACGGGACGGTGCTCGGCCAGGCCGAACGCGAAGTCGAGGGAGGGGGAGTAGTCGTCCGGATCGTCGAGCCGGCGGGTTTCGCGGTGGCCGGCCGTGCGGCGTGCCGGGTCCAGGTAGACGGCGTCGAAGCCGTCGAGGTCGAAGGCCTCGGCCGTCGAGTGCACGGCGCTCGCCGCGGGGAACGGGGCGAGGTTGAAGCTGGCCAGGGTCGCGGTGACCTCGTCGGCCTCGACGGCGGTGACCGCCAGGTCGATCGCGGCCATCGCGAGGGCGTCGCCGCCGATCCCGCTGCCGAGGTCGGCGACGCGCGCCGCTCCCGCCGCGGCGAACCGGCCGGCGTGCAGGGCGGCGACACGCAGCCGCGTCGCCTGCTCGAGTCCCGCGTCCGTGAAGAGCATCGAGCGGGCGAACTCTCCGAACTTCGCCTCCGCCTTCTGCCGGAGCCTCGCTTGGGTGAGCACCGCGGCGACGAGGACGGGGGAGTGGCCGGCGGCCCGGAGGCGTGCCACGGCCCGCACCAGGTCCTCGGACCGGTAGCCGTCGAGGGAGTCGAGGAGCCGGAGGCCCTCGGGGGAGAGGAGCTCGACCAGCTCGTCGCGTCGCATCCGGCCATGGTAGGCCACGGCCTCCCGGCGGGTCCGCCGCTCCGCTTGGCACTCTGATTGCACGAGTGCCAGCGGAGCCCCTACGATGGATCTAGCACTCTCGGAGCGTGTGTGCCAGAACCGCGTTCCGCCCACATCGTCGTCAAGAAAGAGGTCAACCGTGTCGGTGTCCATCAAGCCGCTCGAAGATCGCATCGTCATCAAGCAGGTCGAGGCGGAGCAGGTGACCGCTTCCGGTCTCGTCATCCCCGATACCGCCAAGGAGAAGCCGCAGGAGGGCGAGGTCGTCGCCGTCGGACCCGGTCGCATCGACGACAACGGCAACCGCGTGCCGCTCGACGTCGCCGTCGGCGACAAGGTGATCTACTCCAAGTACGGCGGAACCGAGGTCAAGTTCGGTGGCGAGGACCTGCTGGTCCTCTCCGCTCGCGACGTCCTCGCGGTCGTCGTCCGCTAGGCAGCATCCCTCGGAAGGGCCCGTCGACCTCGGTCGGCGGGCCCTTCCGTCGTTCCCGGTCCTCCTCGCGACCAGTGGCCTGATCCGCCCGCTGCGGGGCCGTCCTCCCACCCCGCGCCTGCGTAGCATCGGGGGAGTGACCAGCTCCCGCACCCCTGCCGAGGCCGTCTCGCCGTCCCCTTCGGACGTGCCCGTCGGCGAAGGAGTGGAGGCGCTCGGAGCGGCGGGACGCCCGGGCGGGATGTCCGGCACGGGGCTGCTGTTCGCGTTCTCGGCCTACCTGCTCTGGGGTGCGATGCCCCTCTACTTCATCGCGATGGCGCCGGCCTCGCCGTTCGAGATCGTCGCGTTCCGGGTGCTCTTCTCGCTCGTCTTCTGCGTGATCCTGCTCACGGTCCTCCGCGGCTGGCGCTCCTTCGGCGCGCTGCTGCGCCGCCCCCGCCTGCTCGGCGTGATGGCGATCGCGGGCGTGCTCATCTACGTCAACTGGCAGGTCTACGTGATCGCCACGACCACGGGCCATGTCATCGAGGCGGCCCTGGGCTACTTCATGAACCCGCTGGTCACGGTGCTGCTGGGCGTCCTGGTGCTGCGCGAGCGCCTCCGGCCCCTGCAGTGGGCCGCGATGGGCGTCAGCGCGGTCGCGGTGCTGGTCATCGCGGTGGGCTACGGATCCTTCCCGTGGATCTCGCTCGCCCTCGCCTTCTCGTTCGGCCTCTACGGCCTGGTGAAGAGCCGCGTCGGCGGCACGGTGGACGCGGTCGGCGGGCTGACGCTCGAGACGCTCTGGCTGACGCCGCTCGCCGTGGTGCAGCTGGCGGTCGTCGGCTCCACGGTGGGGCTGACCCTGACGACGGAGGGGACGGGGCACGCCCTCATCCTCGCCTCGGCCGGGATCGTCACGGCCGTCCCGCTGCTCCTGTTCGCGGGCGCCGCCCGGCGCCTCCCGCTGTCGATCGTCGGCTTCGTGCAGTACCTGACGCCGTTCCTGCAGTTCCTCGTCGGGGCCTTCGTCCTGCACGAGGAGATGCCGCTCGAGCGCTGGATCGGCTTCGCGCTGGTGTGGGCCGCCCTGGCGATCTTCTCAGGCGACCTCGTCGCCGCGGAGCGCAGACGGCGCCGATCCTCCGTCTGATCTGCGGAACGCGTCGTCCTGGCGCGGCGCGACAGCGGAATGGTAACGATCCGGTCGCGAAACGTATTGGTAACACCCCTGTATTGTTCACGGCTGCTTCGAAGGTTAGGTTGGCCGAGCGGTTGCCACCGGCGCCGCTCCCACTGACACACACCTCTCAAGGAGCAACATGGGCGTTTACGCGAAGGCCGGCTCGGCCCGCGCGCGGTCCCTCCGGGCAACCCTCGGCGGCGTCGCCATTCTGGGCGCCAGCGCTCTCGTCCTCGCCGGCTGCGCCGGCGGCGGCGACAGCGGATCGAGCGGCGACAGCGGCTCGGGCGACCTGTCCCTCAAGATCGGCACGATCCTCCCGCAGACCGGCACCCTCGCCGTCCTCGGCCCGCCCGAGATCGCGGGCGTCGACCAGGCGGTCGTCGACATCAACGACGCCAAGGCCGGCATCACGATCGACGTGGAGCAGAAGGACTCGGGCGACACCACGACCGACATCGCGACGCAGTCGGCCACGTCCCTCATCGCCGACAACGTCTCCGCCATCATCGGCGCGGCGTCCTCGGGCGTCTCGAAGACCTTCATCGACCAGGTGACCCAGGCGGGCGTCGTCCAGATCTCGCCGGCCAACACCTCGCCGGACTTCACGACCTACGACGACGACGGCTACTACTGGCGCACCGCTCCCTCGGACGTGCTCCAGGGCCGAATCCTCGGCAACAAGATCCTCGGCGACGGCAAGACCAACGTCTCGATCCTGTACATGAACGACGCGTACGGCACCGGCCTCGAGAAGAACATCAAGGAGACCCTCGAGGCGGGCGGAGCATCCGTCGCGGCCGAGGAGATCTTCGAGCCGGCCTCGACCGACTTCAACTCGGCGCTGACCTCGGTCCTCGCCCCGAACCCCGACGCGCTGGTCGTCATCTCGTTCGACGAGATCAAGACCATCGCGGAGCAGCTCTCGGCCAAGGGCTTCGACTTCTCGAAGCTCTACGGCACGGACGGCAACTACGGCGTCATCGGCGAGTCCGACACCAACGTCGACATCGCCGGCGCCCAGTTCACCAACCCGGGCGTCCAGGCGTCCGAGGACTTCCAGGGCAAGCTGCAGTCGCTCGTCGAGTCGCAGGGCAACGACGCGCTGACCGTGTTCAGCTACGCGCCGGAGTCGTACGACGCCACGGTCCTGACCGCTCTCGCCGCGCTCCAGGGCAAGGCGACGGACGGTGCGACCATCCGCGACAACCTCATGTCGGTCTCGGAGGGCGGCACCAAGTGCACGACCTTCGCCGACTGCGCGAAGCTCATCGCCGACGGCGAGGACGTCGACTACGACGGCCTCTCCGGCCCGATCTCGTTCGACGAGAACGGCGACACCAGCGAGGCCTCGGTCTCGATCTACAAGTACGGCACGGGCAACACCACCTCCTTCGAGGAGACCGTCGAGGGTTCGCTGAACTGACGACGCGGTGACGCGGCTCCTGCCGCATCCCTGAGGGGCTCGGTCTTCGGACCGGGCCCCTCCGCCGTTCCCGGAGCGGAGAGCAGGAGACGCGCCGGTCGTGCGGACGCAGCGAGGCGCGGCGGTCGTCCGGGAGGGTGGCCGCTGTCGGGTGCGGGCGGACGGCTCCGCGGCGTCCAGGGCCCGGCGTGGCGTCGAGGAGCCACCCGGGAGGAGGAGCGGCTCTGACGGCCTGTACGCGCCTCCGAGCGCCTCTCCCGGCCTCGAGGGGGCGCCCTGCCGAACCGCGGGCGGGAGCGACGACGTCGAGCGGGAACGCAGAAGCGCGCGCCCTCCAGTGGGAGGACGCGCGCTCGTGGAGTGCGGAGGGCCTAGGAGGCGCGGAGCAGCTCCGCCTCCTGCGCCAGGCGGTACGTGACGAAGGAACGGCTGTAGCTGCGGCGCTTGCCGCCGGTGGTCTCGGCGATGACGACCTGGGCGTAGACGCCGACGACGCGCCAGCGCTCGTAGTCGCCGATCGCACCGGTGCCGAAGCCGGCTCCGAGTTCCACAGGGGCGGGGGTGTATCTCTTCATGGTCGGCTCCTTCGAGGCGGACGACGCGGCGCTCGAGGCGCTGCGGGGAGGGGAGGAGATCGGCGGCCGATCGCGGTCCCTACCGGGGGAGAGGGGAGCGGGACGTCCCCCTGCAGGGCTGTCCCGTGTACCCAAAACTACGGCAGGCAGGGCGATATCCTGTCCCCCTCGTGGGTGTCGCTGGTGCGGAGAGACTCTCGCTGTCCTGCCCTCGTCCCGCGGACAGGAGACCGAGAGTCCGGCCCGCCGTTCCGCCGACTTCCCGGGGGTTCGGCGGGCCTCGCGGAGAGACCGGTGAAGGCCTGTCCGCGCCGGGAGAGCGGCCCCCCGCCTCCCTTCTGCGGCACCCCTTGCCGGCGCGTGAACGGGCACTGCGACAGCTTTCCCGCCCTGCTCCGAGTGGTCTCCGAGCTGCACGGCGCCCTGGGCGAGCGGCCCCGCCTCCGCCCCGGAGCCGCACCGGCCCCTCGGCCCCGCTCGCGCCCGCTCCGCGCCCCGGCAACGACGAAGGGCCCGCCGTCCGGAGACGACGGGCCCTTCGCAGCGGGGGTCAGCCGCCGACGGTCGGGGTGCTCGTGGTGACCTCGTTGGTCGTCGCGAGCGTGCCCAGGTAGAGCTCGATGACCTTCGGATCGTTCATCAGCTCCCGGCCCGCGCCCTCGTAGGCGTCGCGGCCCTGGTCGAGGACGTAGCCGCGGTCGCAGATCTGCAGCGCCCGCCGCGCGTTCTGCTCGACGATCATGATCGAGACGCCCGCGCGGTTGATCCGCTGCACGTTGACGAAGGTCTCGTCCTGCCGCATCGGGGACAGGCCGGCGCTGGGCTCGTCGAGCAGCAGCATCGACGGGTCCATCATCAGAGCCCGCGACATCGCCACCATCTGGCGCTCACCGCCCGAGAGCGACCCCGAGCGCTGCTTGAGCCGCTTGCTGAGCTCCGGGAAGAGCTCGGTGACGAACTCGAGCCGCTCCTTGTACAGCTTCGGCTTCTGGTACATGCCCATCTCGAGGTTCTCCTCGATGGTGAGCGACGGGAAGACGTTGTTGTTCTGCGGCACGAAGCCCACGCCCTTGGACACCAGCTTGTCGGCCTTGAGGCCGGTGATGTCCTCGCCGTTCAGCAGGACGGTGCCCTGGCGGATGTTGACCAGGCCGAACATCGCCTTCAGCAGCGTCGACTTGCCGGCGCCGTTCGGGCCGATGATCCCGACGAGCTCGCCGCGCTTCACGTAGACGTTCGAGCCGTTGAGGATGTTGACCCCCGGCACGTAGCCCGCGTGCAGATCGTGCGTCTCGAGGGTGTTCGGAGTCGTCGTGTCGGCGGTCATCTCTCGTCCTTCTCGAATTCGACGGCCGGGGCGTCGGTCGTCGGGGCGACGCTCGTCGGCGCGGAGGCCGACGGGGACGCCGTTCCGGCGGCCGGAGCGTCGTGGCCGGGCGTCGGGACGCCGGCCTGCTCCGCCTGCCGCTCCACGTCCTCGCGGACGAGGTCGGAGTCCATCTCCTCGGCGATCTCGAGCTGGCCCTCGATCGTGCCCAGGTCGGTGTCGTGGTGCGCGCCCAGGTACGCGTCGATGACGGCCGGGTCGTTCATCACGGTCGAGGGCGGGCCCTCGGCGACGACCTTGCCCTCGGCCATCACGATCACCCAGTCGGCGATCGTGTTGACCATGTGCATGTCGTGCTCGACGAAGAGCACGGTCATGCCCTCGTCCTTCAGGTTCACGATGTGACCCAGGAGCGACTGCGTCAGCGCCGGGTTCACCCCGGCCATCGGCTCGTCGAGCATGACGAGCTCGGGCTCCGACATCAGCGCCCGCGCCATCTCGAGCAGCTTCTTCTGGCCGCCCGACAGGCTCGACGCGTAGTCGTCCCGCTTGGTGTCCAGCTTGAACTTCTCGAGCAGGCGGATCGCGCGCTGCTCGATCGAGTCCTCCTCCTTCGACCACAGCGGGCGGATGAGCGAGGTGAAGATGTTCTCGCCCTTCTGCCCCTTCGCGCCGAGCAGCATGTTCTCGAGCACCGTCATGCCGCCGAGCGCCTTGGTGAGCTGGAACGTGCGCACCATGCCCATCCGCGACACCCGGTAGGCCGGGACGTTGGCGAGGTTCTTGCCCTTGAAGTTCCACTTGCCGGTGTTGGGCTTGTCGAAGCCCGTCAGCAGGTTGAAGAACGTGGTCTTTCCGGCCCCGTTCGGGCCGATCAGGGCGGTGATGGATCCGCGGGGGATCTCGAGGTGCTCGACGTCGACCGCGGTCAGGCCGCCGAAGCGGCGGCTGACGTTGTCGGCGACGACGATGGGGTCCTTCTTCCTGACCCCGGGGACGATTGCTTCCTCGGTGATGTCCGAGACCGGCGTCTTAGGCAAAGTGCAGATCCTTCTTCTTGCCGAAGATCCCCTGGGGTCTGAAGATCACCAGGAGCATGAGGGCTACCCCCACCACGATGAACCGGATGGGTCCGGTCTGCACGGTGGTGAGGCGGATGAGGTCGTTGTTGAGGACCCCGGTGTCGATCCCGAGCGTGAGCAGTCCGTCGGTCAGACCGAGGACGACCCAGAAGATGATCGAGCCGACGACGGGTCCGAAGACCGTCGCGGCGCCGCCCAGCAGCATGATCGTGTAGAGGAAGAACGTGAGCTGGGTGCCGTAGTTGTCGGGCTGGAGCGAGCGGGGGAGGATGAACAGCGCTCCTGCGAGGCCTCCGAGCACGCCGCCCAGGATGAGCGCCTGGATCTTGTACGAGAAGACGTTCTTGCCGAGCGAGCGCACGGCGTCCTCGTCCTCGCGGATGCCCTTGATGACGCGGCCCCAGGGGCTGCGCATCAGGAGGAACACCAGGAGGCAGGCCAGGAGCACGAGGCCCCAGCCGACGATCCGCACCCACCACTGGTCCTGGCTGTAGGTGAGGACGCCGATGCCCCAGCGGCCCTCGGGGAGCGGGTTGAGGTCGTTGAACGCCTTCGCCGCGCCGTTGATGCCCTCCGAGCCGCCGGTAATCGCCGAGAACTCGGGGGTCTTGACCGAGAGCCGGATGATCTCCGCCGCCGCGATCGTGACGATCGAGAGGTAGTCGGCCCGCAGCCGCAGCGTCGGGATGCCCAGGATGAGCGCGAAGACGGTCGCCGCGACGATCGTCGCGAGGAAGGAGCCCCAGACGGGCCATTCGAACTTGACCGAGGTGATGGCGAAGGCGTAGCCGCCTACTGCCATGAAGCCGGCCTGTCCGAAGTTGAGCAGCCCCGTGAATCCGAAGTGGATGACCAGGCCGATGGTCGCCAGCGCGTACGCGGCGACAGTGGGATCGACGATCTGCCCGATCGCCAGCCAGATGAAGTTGAGGTTCATGGTGTCCTAGCCGATCCGTTCCTTGCGGCCCAGGATTCCCTGCGGCCTGACCAGGAGGATGATGATCATGAGAACGAGCGGAGCCACGTACTTGAGGTTCTCCGGGATCCAGATCGTCGAGATGTTCATCATCAGTCCGATGATGAGCGAGCCGACCAGCGCGCCGTAGGCGGAGCCGAGTCCGCCGAGCGTGATCGCCGCGAAGATCAGCAGCAGGATCGACGCTCCCGTGTCCCAGCGCAGCGACTGGTAGTAGCCGATGTAGACGCCCGCCAGCGCGGCGAGAGCGCCCGACATCACCCAGACGACGCGGATGACGCGCTCGACGTTGATGCCCGAGGCGGAGGCGAGGGCCCGATTGTCCGAGACCGCCCGCATCGCCTTGCCGATCTTCGTCTTCGTGAGGACGTAGGCCACGGCGACGATGCAGACGACGCCGACGACGGCGCCGACGATGTCGGTGAACTTCAGGCTGATCCCGAGCTCCGGCACCGTGAAGAACGGAGCGGTGCTGTTGGGGAGCGAGAGGCGGTCGGCTCCGAAGAAGAAGACGAACACGTAGCGCAGGGCCAGCGAGAGGCCGATCGTCACGATCATCAGCGGGATGAGCTGGATGCCCTTCTTCCGCAGCGGCTTCCAGAGCAGTCCGTCCTGGACGAAGCCGAAGGCCCCGCCGAGGATCACCGCGATCGGGATGGCCAGCAGCGCCGGGAGTCCGAAGACCCCGGAGAAGAGGTACGCCATCAGCGCGCCGAAGGTGACCAGCTCGCCGTGGGCGAAGTTGTTCAGGCCGGTCACGCCGTAGATCAGCGAGGCGCCGATCGCCGCGAGGGCGATCAGGAGCCCGAAGATCAGGCCGGTGACGACCTTCGGCCAGAAGATGATCCAGAACGTGTCGGCCGACACCGGCTGGTTCACCGCATTGGACGTGCCGTCGGGGTTCGGCGCGTCGTTGCCGGTCGTGCCCTCGGTCGCGGGGCTCGTCGGAGCCGCGGAGTCCGTCGGGACCGGGACGGTCGCTCCGGAGCCCTTCGGGTTGGCCGTCGAGACGATGAAGTTGACGATCTGGTTCTGCGAGGCGACGATCTTCACCTGCTTCGGGTTCTGACCTGCGGCGGGGTAGCCCTTGTCGGCGGGCAGGGACTCCTCGTCGACGGTCACCGTGTAGGTGCCCGCGGCGTCGAGGGGGAACGTGGCCCGGCCGTCCTCGCCGGTGGTCACGGTCGCGGAGGCGTCGCCGCCGATCTCGACGGTCACCCCCGTCAGGTTCTCGTTCGTCCCCTGCACGCGGACCCAGGCGATGATCGACTGGTCGGCGGTGGTGGCGGCGAGTGCGGCGGGGGCCGCCGCGGCGATCCCGGTGAGGGTCGCGGCGAGCAGACCCAGGGCCAGGAGCCGGTCTCGGAGCCTCGGGCGTCTCCTATCCACGGGGCGCCTCCCGGTCCGTCGGATGCAGGGTCGTCGAGCGCTGGCGGCGCATCGAACGGCTGGCTGTGAGCAAGACGTCTACCTCTCGTCAGGGTGCACAGACGGATGGGGTCTCCGGGCACGCCCGAATCGCCGTCGTCAAACAACGTTGGTTGACCATACGTTCCGCATATGTCGGCGGTGTTTCACCGTCCGCACTTACGCGTGACGACATTATGAGGGAGAGGAGAGCGCTCCAGCGCCCATCCGCGGCCCGGCGGCCGCGCCGTCGAGGAATACCGCGAGCCTCACGGCGCTTAAGATCGAACAACCGTGGCGCTCGTGAGCGGACTCCTCCCGTCCTCTCCGGGCTCCCGCACTCGACCTGCTAAGGGGCATTGATGGACCAGCCGGATCCCTTCGGATTCCTCGGACTCACCTACGACGACGTCATGCTCCTCCCGGGGCACACCGACGTCATCCCGAGCGAGGCCGACACGGCCTCCCGTCTCACCAAGCGCATCAGCGTGGCGACCCCGCTGCTCTCCGCGGCGATGGACACCGTCACCGAGGCGCGCATGGCGATCGCGATGGCCCGCCAGGGCGGCCTCGGCGTCCTGCACCGCAACCTCTCCATCGCCGACCAGGCCGACCAGGTCGACCGGGTGAAGCGGAGCGAGTCGGGCATGGTCTCGAACCCCGTCACCACCACCCCGGACGCCACCGTCGCCCAGGTCGACGACCTCTGCGGCCAGTACCGGATCAGCGGCCTCCCCGTCGTCGACTCCACCGGCGTGCTCGTGGGCATCATCACCAACCGCGACATGCGCTTCGTCTCGCCGTTCGAGAAGGCGACCACGCTCGTCCGCGACGTGATGACCAGCACCGGCCTGATCACGGGCCGCGTCGGGATCCCCGACAGCGAGGTCATCGCCCTCTTCGCGCAGCACAAGATCGAGAAGCTGCCGCTGGTCGACGCACAGGGCAAGCTCGCCGGCCTCATAACGGTCAAGGACTTCGACAAGTCGGAGCAGTACCCCAACGCCACGAAGGACGACGAGGGCCGCCTGCGGGTCGGCGCCGCGATCGGCTTCTTCGGCGACGCCTGGCAGCGCGCCACCGCCCTGCTCGACGCGGGCGTCGACGTGATCGTCGTCGACACCGCCAACGGCGACTCCGCCGGCGTGCTCGACATCATCCGCCGCCTGAAGTCCGACTCCGCCTTCGCCGGCGTCGACGTCATCGGCGGCAACGTCGCGACCCGCTCCGGGGCGCAGGCCCTCGTCGACGCGGGCGCCGACGCCATCAAGGTCGGCGTCGGCCCCGGCTCGATCTGCACCACCCGCGTCGTCGCCGGCGTCGGAGTCCCGCAGGTCACCGCGGTCTACGAGGCGTCCCTCGCCGCGCGCGAGTCCGGCGTGCCGGTGATCGCCGACGGCGGCCTCCAGTACTCCGGCGACATCGCCAAGGCGCTCGTCGCCGGCGCCGACACCGTGATGCTCGGCTCGCTCCTCGCGGGCTGCGAGGAGAGCCCCGGCGACCTCGTGTTCCAGAACGGCAAGCAGTTCAAGACCTACCGCGGGATGGGCTCCCTCGGCGCCCTGCAGACCCGCGGCGAGCGGACCTCCTACTCGAAGGACCGCTACTTCCAGTCCGACGTGCCCACCGACGACAAGCTGATCGCCGAGGGCATCGAGGGCCAGGTGCCGTACCGCGGCCCGCTCGCGAACGTGGCGTACCAGCTCGCCGGCGGGCTCCGCCAGTCGATGTTCTACGTCGGAGCGCGCACCATCCCCGAGCTGAAGGAGCGCGGGAAGTTCGTGCGCATCACGGCGGCCGGGCTGAAGGAGTCGCACCCGCACGATGTGCAGATGGTGGTGGAGGCGCCGAACTACCGGCGCTGAGGGGTCTGGTGGGGGCCGGCGGCGGATCGGGATCGCGGCCCCTCTGCCCGATGGGCCTGCGGCCCATACGCCCACCACGCCGGAGGGGCCGCGATCCCGATCCGCCGCCTCCCTCCGGGAGACGAGCACCGATTCTCGGCTGAGGGGCGGGGGACGCAGCGCGAGCGGCGCGGGGCGCCGCCGCGACTGCGGGGGGAGGCTTCCGCCTGTGCCGACGGGGGAGTGGTCGTGCGCCGCGCGCGAGCGCGACGGAGTGGGGACGGGCTTCCCGCGTTGCAGCGAATCGTGGTGGCGGCCGCGCTGGCTCCACCTGCTGGTGGTGTGCGCCCGCTCGCGTCGATCGCGGCCTGGTGCGGAGCCCGGTGGGAGCGGTGACCGACGATCGTTCCGCCGGATCGTCGAGGCGCGGGCGTACGCCTCTGCGGAAAGTGGCCACTCGCCCGGGCCGATCGCGGGCAAGCGATCAGGGCGTCCCGTGCAAGGTGGGAGAGATGACCGGCTATCCGCTTTCCAGCGGATCGGCGTAGCGCGGACGCGACCCGCTTTGCGGAACGCGACCGCCCGCTCGGGCCGACCTCGGGCGAGCGGAGCGAGGAGCGAGCCACGGCTGACACCGCTCAGCGGTAGCCGGCGGTCCGCGTGCGAGCGGATCGGCGTAGCGCGGACGCGGGACGCTCTGCGGAACGGGACCGACCGCTCGGGCCGACCGCGGGCGAGCGACGAGCGGCGAGCGGAGCGAGGAGCGAGCCACGGCTGACACCGCTCAGCGGTAACCGGCGATCCGCGTGCGAGCGGATCGGCGTAGCGCGGACGCGGGACGCTCTGCGGAACGCGACCGCCCGCTCGGGCCGACCGCGGGCGAGCGACGAGCGGAGCGAGGAGCGAGCCACAGTAAACTCTGCGTCATGGAGATCGAGATCGGGCGCGCCAAGCGCGCCCGCCGCGCGTACGCCTTCGACGACATCGCCGTCGTCCCGAGCCGCCGGACGCGCGACCCCGAGGTCGTGTCGGTGAAGTGGTCGATCGACGCGTACCAGTTCGCGACGCCGATCCTCGCCGCGCCGATGGACTCGGTGGTGTCGCCGGCGACGGCGATCCGGCTCGGGCATCTGGGGGCGCTGGGCGTCCTCGACCTCGAGGGTCTGTGGACGCGGTACGAGGACCCGGAGCCGCTGCTCGAGGAGATCCGCCGGCTTCCGGCCGAGACCGCGACGCAGCGGATGCAGGAGATCTACTCCGCTCCGATCCGCCCCGAGCTGGTGACCGCGCGCCTGGCCGAGATCCGCGCCGCGGGCGTGACCGTCGCCGGGGCCCTGTCGCCCCAGCGGACCGCGGAGCTGTACCAGACCGTCGTCGACGCCGGGGTCGACGTGTTCGTCATCCGCGGCACGACCGTCTCGGCCGAGCACGTCTCGCGCGATACCGAGCCGCTGAACCTCAAGAAGTTCATCTACGAGCTCGATGTGCCCGTCATCGTCGGCGGCGCCTCCACCTACACCGCGGCCCTGCACCTCATGCGCACGGGCGCCGCGGGCGTCCTCGTCGGGTTCGGCGGCGGTGCCGCCTCCACCACTCGCACGACGCTCGGCATCCAGGCTCCGATGGCGACCGCGGTCGCCGATGTCGCCGGCGCTCGCCGCGACTACCTCGACGAGTCGGGCGGACGCTACGTGCACGTCATCGCGGACGGCGGCCTCGGCACCTCCGGCGACATCGTGAAGGCCGTCGCGGTGGGCGCGGACGCCGTGATGCTCGGCTCGGCGCTGGCGCGCGCGACCGACGCTCCCGGCGGTGGCTGGCACTGGGGCGCGGAGGCGCACCACCCGCAGCTGCCGCGCGGCCGCCGCGTCGAGGTCGGCACCGTCGGCACCCTCGAGCAGGTCCTCTACGGCCCGGCCACCGGCGCCGACGGCACGGCGAACCTCATCGGCGCCCTGCGCCGCTCGATGGCGACGACCGGCTACTCCGACCTCAAGGAGTTCCAGCGGGTCGAGGTCGTCGTCGCGCCGTACCAGCCCAGCTGACGCTCACCGACCGAGGCGATCCTGACCGTCGAGGCCGCCGCGAACAGCGGGCTCCCTCGACGGCCCGGGGGTCCCTGGACGCGGCGGACGCCGGCGCGGGTCGGCCGGACGGGCTGGCGTCGTAGGCCTCGCGCCAGCCCGGCGGACGACACTGCGGACCCGCGCGCGCGGATCCGGTCTTCCCGGCGCTTCTGGGCGAGAAGCACGTGCTCGGGCGAGCGGCCCCAGAGGAACGCCGGGTCGGTTCGGATCGACGGCGGTCTGCGCGAGATCCGAGACGGCGAGTCCGTCGATCAGTGCGGGTGAGGGCGGACGAGCGCTCCGCGACGCCGTTCCACGTCCGGCTGCCCGGGTCCGTCGCCCCTCGACATGCACGGTCTCCGCGAGCGGCTCGACCAAGAGGAGTCCCGGACCGCCGCCGCCGACTCGCGGAGGACGAAGGGCGCGCTCCAGGTCGCGGCCACGGCGTCGATCCGCGCCCGCTGCCGCTCGTCCGCGGAGGCCCCCGCCCACTCGCCGGTCCGCGCGTACCGCGGCGCAGCCGCACGGACTCGTCCGACCGGCGGCACGCCCCGTCTCGATAGATCCCCACTGCACGCTTCCGCCCCCCTTCCCTCCCTCCGCTCCCTCTGTGGAGACTCCCCCCACCCCCTGTGGGCAGCGAGGGACGCAGGACCGCCAAGCCCGCCGGGAACCGCGGGATCCCTCGACGGGTCGGGGTTCCCTCGGCAGGAGGGCTCCGCACGCGCCTAAGCTGGAAGTCCCGAGTGGGAGCGCCGCACGGCGCGGAGGGAGCACGCATGGTCGAGGTCCGCAGGGTCAAACTGCCCGGTGTCGGCGTTCTGCACACGTTCCTGACGGCCGACGGCGGCAAGGTCGGGGTCATCGCCCACCGCTCCGGCCACAGCGACCTGATCACGTTCGCCGAGGGCGACCAGGACGGCGCCAAGGTGTCCCTCCGCCTGAGCGACGACGAGGCGCACACCCTCGCCGAGCTCCTCGGCGGCACGCAGATCACGGAGTCGCTGACCGCGCTCGATCAGATCCCGGGCCTCTCGATCGACTGGTTCACCGTCGACTACGACGACCACATCGCCGGACAGCAGCTCGGCAAGCCCGCCGACCGAGGGATCGTCGGGCTGACCGTCGTCGCCGTGGTCCGGGGCGACGCCGCCAATCCGGCGCCGGCCCCCGACTTCCGCGTCTTCCCCGGCGACACCCTCGTGGTCGCCGGCAGCCCCGAGAAGGTCGCCAAGGCGTTCGCGTTCTTCCGCACCGGCAGCTTCGCCAAGACGGTCGACGCCCCGCCCGGAGCCTGAGGATGCACCACGGCGAAGACCTCATCGTCCTCGGCGTCCTGTTCGTCGTCGCCTACGTCCTCGGCCGGCTGGGGAGGACGATCGGGCTCCCGGCCATCCCGATCTACATGGTCGTCGGGCTCCTCGCGAGCCCGAACTTCCACCTCTTCCCGCTCGACTTCGAGTCGAGCTACATCGAGCTGACCGCGGTCTTCGGGCTGATACTCCTGCTGTTCAACCTCGGCCTGGAGTTCGACCAGGACGAGTTCTTCGGGAACGCCGGCCGCCTGATCCTCTCCGGCGGCTCCTACATCGCGGTCAACATGGCCGTCGGCCTCGGCTTCGGCTTCGCGCTGGGCTGGGGGAGCCGCGAGGCGCTGATCATCGCCGGCATCACGGCGACGAGCTCGAGCGCGATCGTCACCAAGCTGCTGATCGAGCTCAAGCGCCTGGCGAACCCCGAGACGCCGATGATCCTGGGCGTCACGGTCGTCGAGGACATCTTCATCGCGGTCTACCTGGCGATCGTGTCCGTGGTGCTCTCGGGCGAGACGGAGCCGTGGCCGGTGGTGCTCAAGCTCGTCATCGCGTTCGCGTTCCTCGTGGTGATGTTCGCGATCGCCCGCTGGGGCGGGAAGGTCGTCTCCCGCTTCTTCCGCACTCGCGACGACGAGCTGTTCACGATCCTGTTCTTCGGTCTCGCCATCCTGTTCGGCGGGATCGGCGAGGTCCTCGGAGTGACGGACGCGATCGGCGCGTTCCTGATCGGACTGGTCATCGGAGCGACGCGGTTCCGGTCGAGGGTCGAGCACATCGCGATCCCGCTGCGCGACGTGTTCGGAGCCTTCTTCTTCGTCAACTTCGGTCTCGGGCTGGATCCCGGTGCGTTCCCGAGCGTCGTGGTCCCGGTGCTGATCGCCGCGGTGATGACCATCGTCCTGAACCTCGGCGCGGGGCAGTTCGTCGCGTGGCTCAACAAGCTCGGACCGCGCGCGGGCCTGAACGCGGCGTTCATCCTGCACAACCGCGGCGAGTTCGCGCTCATCCTGGCGACGCTCTCGCTCTCGGCGGGGCTCGACGAGCGGATCCAGCCCTTCGCCGGCCTCTACGTGCTGATCATGGCGATCGTCGGGCCGATCCTCGCCTCGCGCTCCGAGAGCATCGGCGCGTTCCTCTCGCGGCGGCGGCACCGCCCGGCACCCGCAGCGGCCACGGCCATGGACGAGGAGGACTTCGCGCTCGTGGAGGCGGCGATGGCCGCGCCCGCCGTCTCCGCGGAGGAGGTTCCCGCTCCTCCGAGGCGCCCCGCGGAGCCGGACGAGCTCGACGACGAGTTCCCCGATCCGATGCGCCAGGCGCTCATCGACCAGGCGATGCAGCAGTCCGACGGCGCCGACGACGCCCGGCCCCGCCGCCCGAGGGAGCCCGACTACTGATCCCACGGAGCTCCCACACTCACGGGTTAGGCTCGATCCGGCCCGCGGGACACCGCACGGATCGAGGGCGGACGAGGGACGAATGACGCAGAGCACGGTCGGGCAGGTGGCCCGGCGCCCGCGCTGGATCGCCGCGCTGGCGCTCGCACTCCTGATCGCCGGGCTCTTCGCCGCGCTCGGGCAGTGGCAGGTCGGCCGCGCGGTCGAAGCCGCCGCGCCCGACTCCGGAGTGTCGGAGACGACGCTCCCGCTCGCCGAGGTCGCGACCCCCTCCCGCTCGATCACGGCGACCGCCGACGGACAGCGCGTGGAGGGCTCGTCCGTCTTCGTGCCGGGCGGTGCCGAGATCCTCGGCGGCCGCCTGAACGGCGAGCAGCCGGGCTGGTGGGTCATCGCCCGTACCCGCACCGCCGACGCCGACCTGGTGCTCGCCTACGGCTGGACGCAGGACGAAACGCAGGCGCAGTCCGTCGCGGACGCGCTCAACAGCGGGAGCGAGCAGGCGCCCTCCTCCTTCACCGGCCGCCTCGTGGCCAACGAGGCCGCGGAGGCGCCGGCGGAGGGCCTGGACCCCGCCACCCTCACCGCGCTCTCCGTCCCCGCGCTGATCAACCGCTGGCCGGATCCGCCGCAGGACGTCTACCAGGGTTACGTCGTCGTCGACGAGCCGGTCGCCGGCCTCGGGGCCATCGACTCCCCGGCGCGCGTGAGCGACGTCTCGCTGAACTGGCTCAACGTCTTCTACGCGATCGAGTGGGTCGTCTTCGCCGGCTTCGCCCTCTACCTCTGGTTCCGCCTCGTCAAGGACGCGTGGGAGCGCGAGGCAGAGGAGGCGCTCGACGCCGAGGAGCGCGCCCGCGCCGACCTGGGCGACCGGGCCGAGGCCCCCGCCCCCGCACCGTAAACTGGTCGTCATGCCCCTCGAGCCCAAGCCCGCGCAGTTCCCTGCGATCCGAAGCGCGCTGCGCTTCTACCGGGTGACCTCGATCATCACCGGCGTGATGCTGCTCCTGCTCTGCGCGGAGATGCTCCTCAAGTACGTCTTCCACCTCGAGCTGTTCGCCTTCGGCCAGCAGGGCGTCCTGCACTTCGCCCCGATGTACGAGGTGCCCGGAGGCGAGTTCACGTCGAGCGGCACCGGCGCGAACCTGTCCACCGGCATCCTGATCGCGCACGGCTGGTTCTACGTCGTCTACCTCTTCGCCGACTTCCGCCTGTGGAGCCTCATGCGCTGGCCGTTCACGCGCTTCGTGCTCATCGCGCTCGGCGGCGTGGTGCCCACCCTCTCCTTCTTCGTCGAGTCCCGCATCGCCCGCGAGGTCGAGCAGTACCTCGAGCGCCGGACCGCCGGCACCGACCCGAAGACCCCGACCGACTCCGTGGAGGCCCCCCATTAGCGAGCAGCCCACCGCTCCCCAGCCGCACCTGGCCGCGCAGCCCGTCCTCGTCGTCGACTTCGGCGCGCAGTACGCGCAGCTGATCGCCCGCCGGGTCCGCGAGGCGAACGTCTACTCCGAGATCGTGCCCTCCAACGCCACGGCCGCCGAGATCGCCGCGAAGTCGCCCGTCGGCATCATCCTCTCGGGCGGCCCCTCCAGCGTGTACGAGGAGGGCGCCCCGCAGCTCGACCCCGCGATCTTCGACCTCGGGATCCCGGTCCTGGGCATCTGCTACGGCTTCCAGGTGATGGCGAAGACGCTCGGCGGCGAGGTCGCCAACACAGGGCTGCGCGAGTACGGAGCGACGGACGCCGCCCTCTCGACCGACGGTGGCGTGCTCCTCGGCGAGCAGCCCGCCGACCAGACGGTGTGGATGAGCCACGGCGACTCGGTCGCACAGGCGCCCGAGGGCTTCAAGGTCCTCGCCTCCACGAGCTCCACACCGGTCGCCGCCTTCGGCAACGACGAGCGCCGCCTCTACGGCGTGCAGTGGCACCCGGAGGTCAAGCACTCCGCCTTCGGCCAGGCCGTCATCGAGAACTTCCTCCACCGCGCCGCGGGCATCCCGGCCGACTGGAACTCCTCCAACGTGATCGACGACCAGGTCGCCGTGATCCGCGAGCAGGTCGGCACCGGACGCGTCATCTGCGGCCTGTCCGGCGGAGTCGACTCCGCCGTCGCCGCTGCGATCGTGCACCGTGCCATCGGCGACCAGCTCACCTGCGTCTTCGTCGACCACGGACTCCTCCGCAAGGACGAGCGCCGCCAGGTCGAGGAGGACTACGTCGCCGCGACCGGCGTCCGCCTGGTCACCGTCGACGCGCGCGAGCAGTTCCTCGACGCGCTCGCCGGCGTCAGCGACCCGGAGCAGAAGCGCAAGATCATCGGCCGCGAGTTCATCCGCACCTTCGAGGCCGCCGCCGAAGCGCTCGTGCTCGAAGCGCAGGGCGAGGGCGAGACGATCGACTTCCTCGTCCAGGGCACGCTCTACCCCGACGTCGTCGAATCCGGCGGCGGCACCGGCACCGCCAACATCAAGTCCCACCACAACGTCGGCGGACTCCCCGAGGACCTGCAGTTCGCGCTCGTCGAGCCGCTCCGCACCCTCTTCAAGGACGAGGTCCGCGCGATCGGCCGCGAGCTCGGCCTGCCCGAGGTCATCGTCGGCCGCCAGCCCTTCCCCGGACCCGGCCTCGGCATCCGCATCGTCGGCGAGGTCACCCAGGAGCGGCTCGACCTCCTCCAGGACGCCGACGCCATCGTCCGCGCCGAGCTCACCGCCGCCGGCCTCGACACCGAGATCTGGCAGTGCCCCGTCGTCCTCCTCGCCGACGTCCGCTCCGTCGGAGTCCAGGGCGACGGCCGCACCTACGGCCACCCCATCGTCCTGCGCCCCGTCTCCTCGGAAGACGCGATGACCGCCGACTGGACCCGCCTGCCCTACGACCTCCTCGCCAGAATCTCCAACCGCATCACCAACGAGGTGAGCGGCGTGAACCGGGTGGTGCTGGATGTGACGTCCAAGCCCCCCGGCACCATCGAGTGGGAATGATTCCGCGGGTCTCCGCACGGTCATCTGCGGCGTTGTCGGCGGTTGCGATACCTCCGGTATCGCGCCCTTCTCCGCCTTGCAGCTGACCGCGCGGAGACCCGCGGAACGTCAGGAACGGCTCCCTTCGAGGGGGCCGTTTCTTGTTGAGGGGAGCGGGTGCGGAACGAGCCCCTGCGGGGCCGTTCCTGGGTGCAGGTAGTGGGGAACGAGCTCCTGCGGGGCCGTTCCTGGTTGCAGGCAGTGGGAAACGAGCCCCTGCGGGGCCGTTCCCGGGTGCAGGTCGGGGAACGAGCTCAGGTGGCTGTTCAGGGAACGGGTGGCCGCGGTGCGGCCGGAGGATCGGTGAGGGGTGACCGGTGCCTGGCGAGGCGTACCGAGTGGCGGTCAGGGGAACGAGGCCGTGCGGGGACGTTGCAAAGGTTCCGCTCGAGAGGCGAGCTCCTGCCGGGTGGTCGGGGAACTCGGGTCTGCGCGGCGGTCCGGGGGCCGGGGCGCAGGCGGAAGGCGGCAGGCGCGCGAGCGCGGGTCAGGCGGGGGTGTCGAGCACGCCGATGAAGCGGGTGCCGATGCCGTCGTACTCGTCGCGGCGGTGGCCCTCGGGGTGGTGCGGCCAGGAGGCGGGGGAGTGGTCCTCGCAGACGAGGAACGTGAACTCGGGCCACCACTTCTTCGGGCGGGCGGCCTCGGAGCGGCCGCAGACGGCGCAGTCGAGGGTCACCCACACGGGACGCCTGCCGGTGCGGTTCGCGCGCGACTGGACGAGCCAGGCGGGCGGATCCTGCTCGAGGGCGGCGAGCTCCTCCTCCGACAGACGGGTGGGGATGCCGTGCCGCGTCGCCATCTCGAGGGGGATGTCGAGGCGCTGAGCGGCCTCGCGACGCGTGATCATCCGGCCACCCTAACCCAGCGCCGCGCGTGGACCCCGAGGTCGCAACGACGCGCGCGCGAGCAGCCACTCCAGCGGGCCCTGCCCCACGAGCCGCCTCCAGAGGAGAGCGGCGACGATCGAGCCGACCACGAAGACGCCGAGCAGCGTCCAGCTGCGCCACGCCTCGAAGTCGAACGGCTCGTACCGGACCAGGTACACCGCCAGCGCCACGAGCTGCAGCGAGTAGATCGTCAGCGGCATCGCACCGACGGCCGCGATCGGAGTCGCCGCCCGTGCCAGGAGCGGCAGCCGCTGCAGCAGAGCCGTCAGCGCGCCGAGGACCACGCAGGCGACCCCGCCCGCCCCGAGGAGCTCGGCGGTGGTGCTGGCGTGCGCCTCCACCGCCTCCGGACCCCCGAGCAGCAGCCCGCCGCCGTAGCCGAGCACGGCCGAGACGGCGCCGCCGACGACGACCCAGCGCTGGGTGGTCGCGGACCGGACGTCGCAGCGCGCGATCAGGAGGCCGAGCACCACGTACGCCAGCCACGACGGCACCGGGTAGTACTGGGTGAGCCAGATGAGGGGCTGCGCGGCCAGGAGCGCCTCGTCGGGCGACAGGGTCGAGAGCCAGGAGCCGCCGGCGCTCGTCAGCGCGTCGACCGCGAGGGGCCCGGCGATCGCCGCGACCGCGACCAGCACGGCGAGGACCGCCCGCGGCAGGAAGAGCAGCAGCGCCGCGACGAGGAACATCACCCCGTAGTGCGGCAGGATCACCGCGATCGGCGTCCCGAGCAGGGTGAGGGCGACGCCGATGACGAGCAGGTACAGCCCGCGGAGCAGGATCGATCCCGTGTCGTGCCAGGGCCGCGAGGAGCGCTGTGATCCGCCCGTCATCAGCCCGATCGACACTCCCGCCAGCACGGCGAAGAGGACGGAGCTGCGGCCGTTCCAGAGCATCTCGCTCTCGACCGGGGCGAGGTGGGCGGCGAACATGCCGAGGACGGCCAGGCCGCGAGCGACGTCGAGGCCGACGATCCGGGAGTCTGCGGCGCTCATCCCTCCATCGTGCCAGGCGCTCCCGGCAGTGCACCGGGAACGACGCTGGGGCCGGGAACGACGACGGGCGCCCGACCCGGAGGTCGAGCGCCCGTCGGACGTGGTGCGCCGTGCTACTCGCGGAAGATCGCGACGAGGCGCAGGATCTCCAGGTACATCCAGACGACGGTGACCAGGATGCCGTAGGCGCCGGTCCAGCCGTAGATGCGGGGGAGGCGGTTGCGCACGCCCTGCTGGATGAACTCGAAGTCCATCACGAGCGAGTACGTGGCGAGCGCGACGGCGATGAGGCCGATCACGATGCCGATGAAGCCGGTGCGGAGACCGAAGCCGCCGCCGACGCCGAAGAGGCCGAGGCCCAGGTTCACCAGCGAGAACACCGCGTAGCTGATCATGCCGATGAAGAAGATCTTGTTGAGCTTCGGCGAGGTGCGGATCTTGCCATTCATGAACAGCGCCAGGGTGACGCCGATCACGATGACGGTCGCCATGAGGGCCTGGACGACCGCTCCGGCGTACGCGCTCTCGAAGAACTTCGAGATCGCGCCGACCGCGATGCCCTGGGTCGCGGCGTAGCCGAGGATCAGGGCGGGCGACGGCTGCTTCTTGAAGGCGTTGACGATGCCCAGCACCAGCGCGACGAGCACGGCGGGGAGCATCAGGCCCGGGACGAACCAGCCGACGGCCGCACCCGCGAGGAGCACGACGAAGGCGAGGGCGGTCTTGGCGAGGGTGTCCTCGACGGTCATCCGGTCGGTCTCGACGGAGCCGGCGGCCGGACGGGAGTACATCTGGTCGAGCGTGCCGGGGGAGACGTCCGGGAGGTCCTGCACGCGGCCGGCGTAGCCGCGGTTGCTGAACTCCGGGCGTCCGAAGGCCGGATTGTTGCTTGCCATGGTTCCTCTTCTCTCAGGTGCGCTGGTCTCCGAGGGAACTCGCGGATCTGAGTCGCTGTGGGTGCGGGGTGCGCCGCGGATCCGAGAGGACTGCGACGATGGACATCACCATATCTGAGAGCACCTCTCAGAGTCTGGCTGTTCTCTTCGAGCGGACCTCGACTCCGCTGCGAGCCGCGCAGTGCCGCCCGTAGGATCGCGGCATGCCCGCGCGCCAGTCACCGCTCGTCATCGGCCACCGCGGAGCGAGCGGCTACCGACCGGAGCACACCCGCTCCGCCTACGAGCTGGCGATCGCGCTGGGCGCCGATGCGCTCGAGCCCGATCTGGTGGCGACCCGCGACGGCGTGCTCGTCCTCCGCCACGAGAACGAGATCTCCGGCACGACGGACGTCGAGAAGCGCCCGGAGTTCGCTGCGCGCCGCACCACCAAGCGGATCGACGGCCGCGAGATCACCGGCTGGTTCACCGAGGACTTCACCTGGGACGAGCTGTCGGAGCTGCGGGCCCGCGAGCGGCTGCCGGCGGTGCGCGGCTCCAGCGCCACGTTCGACGGCCAGTTCCCGCTGCTGCGCTTCAGCGAGCTGCTGGCGCTGCTGGACCGGGCGGCGGAGGACGATCCGCTCGCTCCGCCGGGGCTCGTCGCCGAGATCAAGCACGCGACGTACTTCGCCGGGATCGGGCTGCCGCTGGACGTGCTGCTGCGCGAGGAGCTCGCCGCCGCGGGCTGGGGTCCGCGCGACCCGCGGCTCACGATCGAGAGCTTCGAGAAGACCGTGCTGGAGCGGCTCGCGGTGAGCGGAGTCGGCACCCGCCGGATCTACCTGCTCGAGTCGCGCGGCGCCCCGCCCGACCTCGTGGCCGCCCACGGCGCCGACGCGGCCCCCTACTCCGCCTTCACCACGCCGGCGGGACTGCGGAACCTCGCCGGAGCCGTCGACGGGATCAGCGTCGACAAGAGCATGCTCTTCTCGCGGGACGCGGCCGGCCGGGCGACGGGGACCGGTCCGCTCGTCGGGGACGCCCACGCGGCCGGGCTCGAGGTCTACTGCTGGACGCTGCGCGCCGAGAACCGATTCCTCGAGAAGGTGCACCGCCGCGGGAAGGACCCGGCGGAGTACGGCGGCTGGCAGGAGGAGTTCGCGATGATCCTCCGCTCGGGAGTGGACGGCGTCTTCGCCGACCAGCCCGATCTGGCGATCGAGGCGCGGGCGGCCGAGCAGGAGCGTCTGCTCCGCGGCTGAACCCGGATCGTGATCGGGCGCTCCTCCGGCGCGTGCCGAGCGGACGCGGAGGCTGCGCTGGCATCATCGGCTCACCACCGCCCGCCCGACCCTCGAGAGGAGGCCCCGTGTCCACCCGAGAGCGCATCACCCGCCGCTGGATCACCACCGCCGTCCTCGCCGTGATCGGCGTCGCCGTCGTCTACTGGCTCGCCGTGCTCACCCCTCAGGGCCAGGGCGTCGAGAACTCGGGACTCCGGGGCGCCGACCTCGTCTTCGGCCGCGCCACCGGCGCCGCCGCGGGGGCGCTCGCGGACGTCACCCCGCTCTCCATGGTCGTCGGCGCCCTGCTCGTCGCGGCGATCGCGCTGATCCGGAGGCGCCCGGCGCTCGCCGTCGCCTCCGTCGGCTCGATCGTCGTCACGGCCGGGCTCACCCAGCTGCTCAAGAACGTGGTCCTCGAGCGGCCCGAGCTGGTCGACACCGACTCCTGGTACACCGGCGGCAGCTTCCCGAGTGGGCACACCGCGGCGGCCGTCTCGGTGGTCTTCGCCCTGGCGATGGTCGTCCCCGGGCGCGCGCGGACCGTCGTGCTCGCGCTGGGCGGCGCGGTCGTGGTGCTGGTCGGCAACCTGACGATGGCCGCCTCCTGGCACCGGGCGAGCGACGTCCTCGGGGCCGACCTCGTCGCGCTCGCCTCCGCCTCCGCCGCCTGCGCGTGGCTGACCACCAGGGCCCAGGTGGGCCGAGCGCCGAAGAGGCCCGCGCGGCGCGGGGTGAACCGGTTGCTCCTGGTGTGCTCGGTGATCGTGGTGCTGCTGCTCGCGGCTCTCGCCGTCCAGGGCATCCAGTACTACCCCGACGACACGAAGGACCTCACCGCCTTCGCGCTCCTGCAGCTCCTGGCGGTGTCGACGTCGGCGCTCGCCGTGCTCGGCTTCTCCCTCGCGTGGCGCGGACTGGACGTCGGTGGGGCACTCACCTCGCCCGCGCCGCGTCAGCGGACCGCCTGACCGCTCCCGGTGTCGGAGGGGCGATCTACACTCGGAGGGACATGAGCTTCCTCTTCGATCCGAGCGACTCCCGCGCCACCCCGGTCATCGTCGGCCCCCCCGGCGGCCCCGGGGACGCGCCCCGCACCGACCCGGCGCACGAGCAGCTCGTCGCGGGGCTGAACCTCCAGCAGCGCGAGGCGGTCGAGTACCGCGGAGACGCGCTGCTCATCGTCGCGGGTGCGGGCTCGGGCAAGACCAGCGTCCTCACCCGGCGCATCGCGAGCCTCCTGGGCAACGGCGAGGCCTGGCCGAGCCAGATCCTCGCGATCACGTTCACCAACAAGGCCGCGGCCGAGATGCGCGAGCGCGTCGAGAAGCTGGTGGGGCAGAGCGCCGAGGGGATGTGGATCTCGACCTTCCACTCCGCGTGCGTGCGGATCCTGCGCCGCGAGGCCGAGAACTTCGGCATGACCAAGTCGTTCACGATCTACGACTCGGGCGATCAGCGCGCCCTGCTCAAGCGCATCGTGAAGGACCTCGAGGCCGACTCGCTCGGGATCACCGTCGCGAGCGCCTCCGCGAAGATCTCCAAGCTCAAGAACGAGCTCGCCGACGTCGACTCCTACGCCCGCACCGCGAACCTCAGCGACCCGAACGAGGAGATGTTCCTCCAGGTCTTCCGGGCCTACTCGCGGGCGCTCGAGGGGGCGAACGCGTTCGACTTCGACGACCTGATCGCGCAGACCGTCTACCTCTTCCGCGCCTTCCCGCACGTCGCCGCGAAGTACCAGCGGCGCTTCCGCCACGTGCTGGTCGACGAGTACCAGGACACGAACCACGCCCAGTACTCGCTGATCCACGAGCTGACCCGGCCCGTGCCGCCGGCGACGATGGCCGCGGCGCAGTTCGACCGCCCCTACCGCGGACCGGTCACGGCCGACGGCTCCATCCCGGGGGCCTCGCTCACCGTCGTCGGCGACTCGGACCAGTCCATCTACGCGTTCCGCGGCGCCGACATCCGCAACATCGTCGAGTTCGAGCGCGACTTCCCGGGCTGCCGCGTGATCCTGCTCGAGCAGAACTACCGCTCGACGCAGAACATCCTCTCGGCGGCCAACGCCGTCATCTCGAACAACTTCGACCGTCGCGCGAAGAACCTCTGGTCCTCCAGCGGCGACGGGGAGAAGATCGTCGGCTACACCGGGTACTCGGGTCACGACGAGGCGCAGTTCGTGGTCGACGAGATCGCCCGCCTGCACGCGGCGGGCACCGGCTACGACGAGATCGCGGTCTTCTACCGGACCAACGCGCAGACCCGCGCGCTGGAGGAGATCTTCATCCGCTCCGCGCTGCCCTACCGGATCCTGGGCGGCACGAAGTTCTACGAGCGCGCCGAGATCAAGGACGCCCTGGCGTACCTGATCACGGTGGCGAATCCGGCCGACGTGCTGGCGCTGCGGCGCATCATGAACACTCCGAAGCGGGGCATCGGCCCCGCGACGGAGGCGCAGCTGCAGTCGTTCGCCGACACCAACGCGGTGACCCTGCGGGAGGCGATGCGCAACGCCGGCTCGCTCGGGATGGGCCCGAAGGTGACGAAGGCGATCGTCGACCTCGCGACCCTCCTCGACGAGTGCGCGCTGATGCTCGACCCCGCACGGGAGGGCGGCGAGGCGAAGGTGCACGAGGTGCTGACGGCGCTCCTCACCCGCAGCGGCTACCTCGACATGCTCCGCGCCAGCCGCGACCCGCAGGACGAGGCCCGCGCCGAGAACGTCGACGAGCTCATCGCCGTCACCAAGGAGTTCGCGCGCAACAACCCGGACGGCGGGCTCGTCGACTTCCTCACCGAGGTCTCGCTGGTCGCCGCGGCCGACGACCTCGACGACGACTCCGGCACCGTCTCGCTGATGACGCTGCACACGGCGAAGGGCCTCGAGTACGACGCCGTGTTCCTCACCGGCATCGAGGAGGACCTGCTCCCGCACCGCATCTCGGCGAACGAGCCCGGCGGCCCGGCCGAGGAGCGGCGGCTGTTCTACGTGGGGATCACCCGGGCCCGCAAGCGCCTCTACCTCTCGCTCGCGATGACCCGCGCGCAGTACGGCGAGACGTCGGTCGCGATGCCGAGCCGGTTCCTGCAGGAGATCCCGGGAGAGCTGATCCAGTGGCGCCAGTCGCCCGGCGCGGCGACCTCGCGCGGCGGTACGCAGCCCCGGGCCCTGAACGCTCAGCGGCCCGGCTTCGGCAAGTCGCGATCGAACACCGAGTTCCGGGAGGCGCTTGCCGCGGCGCCGAAGGCCAAGGGCGAGTTCCCGAACCGGATCACCGGCATGGTGCGCGACAACGGCGACCTCGAGCTGATCGCGGGCGACCGCATCCGGCACACCGACTTCGGTGAGGGGCGCGTGAACGCGGTGACGGGCGAGGGCTCGAAGCGCGTTGCACACGTGCTCTTCGACCAGGTGGGCGCGAAGAAGCTGCTGATCAAGGTCGCGCCGATCGAGAAGATCTAGTCCGGTGGCGGCCGGATCGGCGGCCGCGCGGCTCGCGACGGAGGCGTTCTCCCCGGCGGTCCTCGCGGTGCTCGTGCCGGTCGTGGTCGGCGCGCGCGTCGCGGATCCGCCCCTGCTCGGTGTCGCCTGGGGAGCGCTCGCAGCTCTCTTCGTCGGGGTGGTGCCCTACCTCGTCATCCGCCTGCTGATGCGCACCGGCCGGATCCACGGCGACCATCACGTCCCCGACCGGCGCGAGCGGGCGTTGCCGATCGCGCTGGCGCTGGTGTCGATAGCGGCCGGCCTGGTACTGCTCGCCGTGCTCGGCGCTCCTGCCGCGGTGACCACGTTCGGCGTGGTGACGGTGGCCGTGGTGCTCGCCGTCGGCGTGGTCAACCTGGTCTGGAAGCTGTCCGGGCACGCGGCGGTGGTCGCCACCTGCGCCGTCGTCGTGCTGATCGCCTACGGACCGCTCTCCCTGCTGATCAGCGTGCCCATCGTCCTCTGGGTGCTCTGGTCGCGGGTGCGCCTCGGCGCGCACACCCCCGCCCAGGTCCTCGCGGGCGCCGCCGTCGGCACCGTCCTCGCCGGGACCGTCTGGTCCCTGCTCGGCTGACGTCCGTCCCTTCCCGTGTGCCCTCTGGTCGCCGTCCGCGAGATTCCACTCGAGTGGGAGGCACGCCGTGGCGGGCTCACCCGAGTGGCATCTCGCGGAAGGGGTCAGCCGGCGTAGCGCGCGACGAGCTCCCGCTTGAGGATCTTGCCGCTGGGCCCGAGCGGAAGGGCGTCGACGAACTCGACGCGGCGGGGGAACTTGAAGGCGGCGAGATGCTCGTTCGCGTAGGCGATCAGCTCCTCCGCGGTGGCGGTCGCCGACGGGGCGAGGATCACCGCGGCCATCACCTCCTGGCCGTGGCGCTCGTCCGGGATCCCGAAGACCGCCGCGTTCTGCACGGCCGGGTGCCCGATCAGCACCTCCTCGACCTCGCGCGGGTACACGTTGTAGCCGTTGCGGATGATCATGTCCTTCGTGCGGTCGAGGATGCGGATGTAGTCCTCCTCGTCCTTCGTGCCCAGGTCGCCGGTGCGGAACCAGCCGTCGATCACCGCCTCCGCGGTCGCCGCCGGGTTGCCGAGGTACCCCTTCATCAGGTTGTGCCCGCGCACCACGATCTCGCCGAGCTCGCCCCGGGGGAGCAGCTCGACGCGGTCGGTCACGTCGGGGCGGGCGACCTCGACCTCGACGCCCCAGATCGGCGTGCCGACCGTGCCCGGCCGCGGCGGAACTCCGACGTGGTTGAAGGTGGCGACCGGGGAGGTCTCGGTGAGCCCGTAGCCCTCGTAGATCTCGACGCCGAACACCTCGCGGAAGCGCTCGATCACGGCGACGGGCAGGGCGGCGCCTCCCGAGACCGCGTAGCGCAGCGGCGGCCGGTCCTCGCGCCGGGTCGCGGCGTCGAGCAGGGCGACGTACATCGTGGGCACGCCCTCGAAGACCGTGCAGCCGTGGGCGATCATCGCCTCGAGCGCGGCGTCGCCGTCGAACTTCGGCACCAGGACGACCGTCGCGGCGGTGCGGAAGGCCGTGTTCATCGCGCAGACCTGCCCGAAGGTGTGGAAGAGCGGCAGCGCCCCGAGCACCACGTCGCCGCGGTGCAGGTCGAACGTGTTCATCAGCAGCACGTCCGACTGCGAGACGATCGCGAAGTGCGTCCCCTCCGCCCCCTTCGGGCGGCCGGTGGTGCCGCTGGTGTAGAGGATCGTCGCCGTGTCGGAGGGGGAGCGGGGCACGTAGCGGTCGATCGGGGTCGCCTCCGCGGCGAGGTCCTCCAGGCGCGGGAGGGGCGAGGCGGTGCCGTCGGGCACCATCACGCTCAGCACGGGAACGTCGGCGAGGTCCGCTCCGGCGGCCCCCTCGGCGAGCAGCGGAGCGGCGCACACGAGCGCGACGGCTCCGGAGTCGCGCAGGACGTAGGCGATCTCGTCGTGCTTGAGCAGGGCGTGCACGGGGACCACCACGGCGCCGAGCGCGAGGACGGCGAAGTAGCCGCGGGGGAAGTCGGGGACGTTCGGGACGAGCAGGGCCACGCGGTCGCCCGGTCCGATCCCCTGGGCGCGCAGGGCTCCGGCGTAGGCACGGGTCTGCCGCCAGAGGGTCGCGTAGTCGACGGCCTGCTCGCCGACGCGGATGGCGATCGTGTCAGGGGTGCGCCGCGCCGCCTCCGCCAGGATGGCCGCGACGGAGAGGGTGCCGAAGCCGGCGGCGGGCGGGGGAGCGGCGGGGGCCTCGGCCGTGCGGGGTTCGGTGATGCTCATCAAGGCTCCAGTCGTCGTTGACCGCCGCGGCGGATGCCGGGTGCTTCACCGTAGATCCGCCGAGAGGCCGCGTCGAGCGATCCGCATCGGATGTTCAGCACGGACGGGCGGGGAGTGCGCATCCCGGCGCCGAGCGGAAGGGGGTGCGGGAGGCGCGGGCGGCTGCCTACAGTCGGACTGCTGCGGCCCGGTCCCGCGGGTCGGACGACGGGAGGCGCGATGCGCGGCGAGGCGACGCTCTACACGGACGCGGTGGTGACGGCTCCGTTCGCCCTCGCGGTGATCGCGGAGGCGACCGGCTCGCGAGTGGTCGGCGCGCGGACCGCGGACGCGCACGTTCCGCTCTACAGCGGTCCGACGAGCGCGCGGGTCGAGATCGCGGGGTTCGGCGACAGCGTGCCGGTCACCGTCGACGTGCGCGACGAGCGCGGGATCGACGAGGCGCGCGCGGCCGCGCAGGCGCTCGGGCTGGAGCTCGCCGCCTACGCGGGCTGGGAGGTCGTGGCCGGCTTCTGAGCGTCGCGTCGGACCCGGGCGAGGTAGTAGCGGCTGGGCGCCGTCCTCACGATCGCGGGCAGCAGGCGGTAGACGGCGAAGGTGCGCGAGAGCGCCTGCTCGAACCGCGCCTCCTGCCGTGCGGTCCAGTGGAAGCCGAAGGGCTCGCGGAGCGCCGCCGGGAGCAGGCCGGCGGTGATCAGGCGGAGGTAGGGGCCGAGCGGGCGCAGGTACCAGGCGGCGATGCTCGGGCCCAGCAGGTCGTGGGCGACGCGGCGGGCCGCGGGCGTGACGTCGAGGCGCTCCAGCTCCCGCTCCCAGTAGGCGTCGAACGCGGTGCGGGAGTCGGGCCAGAGGTCCGCGGGCATCTGCAGGGCCGCGCCGACGACGACGGAGCGGCGCACGATGTCGTCCGCCTCCTCCTCGCTCAGCGCGCCGAAGGCGCCCTCGTAGAGCTGCAGCATCGACTGGGTGAGCGTCGCCGCGACCCAGCGCTGCAGCTCCGGGTCGAAGGCCGTGTAGCCGGGGCCGCGCACGGGCACGTGCGCCCTGTTCACGCGGCGGCGGACGGCGCGGACGTCCTCGGGAGTGCCGTAGTGCAGGACATAGAGGTAGGAGAGCGTCCCGTGCAGGCGGTTCACGGCCCGGTGCACGAAGTCGGAGTGGTCGGCGACGCCCTGCCCGACCGCCGGGTGCGCGATCTGGAGGAGGATCGCGCGCGCCCCCGCCAGCAGGAACACGCCCTCGCGGAAGACGTCCGGGGTGCGGGTGGCCGACGACATGGCTCCACGCTACGCGGGAGCGGCGGGCGGAGGAGGGGCCGGTGACCCCCGGCGGGCGTCCGGCGGGCGCGGAGCGACCGCACGGGAAGCCCGCGGCGGGTGCGGAGTAGACTCGGCGCGGCCCAGGGACAGTGCCGAGACTCCGGCGTCGTCCGGGCCACCTCGAACTCGAAACGCAAGCGCGCTCGGCGCGGAATGGGAATGCAGCGTGGATCTCTTCGAATACCAGGCCCGTGATCTGTTCGAGAAGTACGGCGTCCCCGTGCTCCCGGGCATCGTCGCCGACACGCCGGAGGAGGTGCGCGCCGCGGCGGAGAAGCTGGGCGGCGTCACCGTCGTCAAGGCGCAGGTCAAGATCGGCGGCCGCGGCAAGGCGGGCGGCGTGAAGGTCGCGAAGACCCCCGAGGACGCTTTCGCCGCGGCGCAGTCGATCCTCGGCCTCGACATCAAGGGCCACGTCGTCAAGCGCGTCATGGTCGCCGGCGGTGCGCGCATCGACCGCGAGTTCTACTTCTCGGTGCTGCTGGACCGGGCCAACCGCTCCTACCTCTCGCTCACCTCCTACGAGGGCGGCATGGAGATCGAGCAGCTCGCCGTCGAGCGCCCCGACGCCCTCGCGCGCGTCGAGGTCGTCCCCGGCCAGGGCATCGACCAGGCCAAGGCCGAGGAGATCGCCCGCGCGGCGAAGTTCCCGGAGGAGCTGATCGCCAAGGTCGCGCCCGTCCTGGTGAAGCTCTACGACGTCTACACCGGCGAGGACGCCACGCTCGTCGAGGTGAACCCGCTCGTGCTCACCGAGGAGGGCGACATCGTCGCGCTCGACGGCAAGGTCTCGCTCGACGAGAACGCCGGCTTCCGCCACGCGGACCACGCCGCGCTCGAGGACAAGGACGCCGCCGACCCGCTCGAGGCGAAGGCCAAGGAGAACGACCTCAACTACGTGAAGCTCGACGGCGAGGTCGGCATCATCGGCAACGGCGCGGGCCTGGTCATGTCGACCCTCGACGTCGTCGCCTACGCCGGAGAGAGGCACAACGGCGTGAAGCCGGCCAACTTCCTCGACATCGGCGGCGGAGCCTCCGCCCAGGTGATGGCGAACGGCCTCGACGTGATCCTCGGCGACGAGCAGGTCAAGAGCGTCTTCGTCAACGTCTTCGGCGGCATCACCGCGTGCGACGCGGTCGCCAACGGCATCCTCCAGGCGCTCGAGATCCTCGGCGACTCGGCCACGAAGCCGCTCGTCGTCCGCCTCGACGGCAACAAGGTCGAGGAGGGCCGCGCGATCCTCCAGGCCGCCGCCAACCCGCTCATCACGCTCGCCGCGACCATGGACGAGGGCGCCGACAAGGCCGCCGAACTCGCCGCCGCGTAACGGACCCGACGACTCAAGGAATCAGAGAACAAGCATGTCGATCTTCCTCACCAAGGACTCCAAGGTCATCGTCCAGGGCATCACCGGCGGCGAGGGCACCAAGCACACCGCGCTGATGCTCAAGGCCGGCACGAACGTGGTCGGCGGCGTCAACGCCCGCAAGGCCGGCACGACCGTCACCCACGGCGACGTCGAGCTCCCCGTCTTCGGCACCGTGAAGGAGGCGATGGAGGCCACCGGCGCCGACGTCTCCATCGCGTTCGTGCCGCCCGCCTTCTCGAAGGACGCCGTCATCGAGGCGATCGACGCCGAGATCGGCCTCCTCGTCGTCATCACCGAGGGCATCCCGGTGCAGGACTCCGCGGAGTTCTGGGCGTACGCGCAGGAGAAGGGGAACAAGACGCGGATCATCGGCCCCAACTGCCCCGGCATCATCACGCCGGGCGAGTCGCTCGTGGGCATCACCCCCGCGACGATCACCGGCAAGGGCCCGATCGGCCTCGTCTCGAAGTCGGGCACCCTGACCTACCAGATGATGTACGAGCTGCGCGACCTGGGCTTCTCGACCGCCATCGGCATCGGCGGCGACCCGATCATCGGCACGACCCACATCGACGCGCTCGCCGCGTTCGAGGCCGACCCCGAGACGAAGGCGATCGTGATGATCGGCGAGATCGGCGGCGACGCCGAGGAGCGCGCCGCGGACTTCATCAAGGCGAACGTCACGAAGCCCGTCGTCGGCTACGTCGCGGGCTTCACCGCCCCCGAGGGCAAGACGATGGGCCATGCCGGCGCCATCGTCTCCGGCTCGGCCGGGACCGCGCAGGCCAAGAAGGAGGCCCTCGAGGCCGCGGGCGTGAAGGTCGGCAAGACGCCGTCCGAGACGGCCGCCCTGCTCCGCGAGGTCTACGCGGCGCTCTAGCGCCCGTCCTCCCCGCACCACCGTCGGAACGGACGGTGCCCCTGCTCCGGCGGGCGGCGCCGTCCGTTCCGTCGTCGGGGCGGGTCCGGCCGGAGTAGCGTCGCAGCGTGACCCGCCGCCTCGGACTCGACCTGCTGACCTTCGTGCCGTACCCGGAGGGCCCCGAGCGGCCCGGCGACGCCGCGCGGAGCCTCGAGGACGGGCTGGCCCTGCTCGAGCTCGCCGAGGAGCTCGGCTACGGCACCGGCTGGGTCCGCGTGCGGCACTTCGAGCGCTACCTCGCGTCTCCGATGACCTTCTTCGCGGCCGCCTCCCAGCGGACCCGCCGCCTCCGCCTCGGGACCGCGGTCATCGGCGCCCGCTACGAGTCGCCCGTGCGCCTCGCCGAGGACGCCGCGACCGTGGACCTGCTCTCGGGCGGACGCCTCGACCTCGGCGTCAGCAGCGGCTTCGCGCATCTCTCCTCCGTCTTCGACGGGGTGTTCGGGCAGGCCGAGCGCGACTTCCGCGAGGAGGCGCAGGAGCGCATCGCGCGACTCCGCGAGGCGCTCTCGGGCGCCGTGCTCGGCGTCGCGGAGTCGGCCCTGATGTCGGTCCCGGTCGGCGCTCCGCTGGTTCAGCAGCCGCACGCGCCCGGCCTCGCCGACCGGCTCTGGTACGGGGCGGGAACGGTGTCCTCCGCGGTCCGGGCAGGCGAGCAGGGCATGCACCTGCAGGTGTCCACGCTCAACACGGAGGAGACGGGCCTGCCGTTCGCCGAGCAGCAGGCGGTGCAGATCCGCGCCTACCGCGAGGCCTTCGCCGCAGCGCACCCGGGGCGCACGTCGAGGGTGACGGCGGGCCGGATCGTGCTGCCGCTGCTCGACGCCGCCGATGAGGAGGCGCACCGCCCCTTCATCGAGGGCTACCTCGCGCGGATGGACGACGAGGGCCGCCCCCGCACGGCCGACCGGTCGATCATCGCCGCCCCGATGCGCTTCAGCCCCCTCCACGTCGGGAGCCCGGAGCGGATCGTCGCATCGCTCGCCGCGGATCCGGCGCTCGCGGAGGCGGACGCGCTCACGGTGACGCTCCCGGCGGTCGGCGGGGTGGAGTCGCACCGGCGCATCCTGCGCGCCGTCGCCGAGCGCATCGCCCCTCAGCTGGGCTGGACGCCCGGGGCTTGAGGATCAGCGCCGCGCGAGCAGTGCCCGGACGGGCCGCTGCAGAAGGAGCAGAAGCAGCCACCAGAGCCCGACCGACGGGACCAGCAGCGCCAGCGCCAGTGCGACGAGGAGCAGCGCGAGAGGCAGCAGGGCGGGCGCGAGCGGCAGGGGCCCTGTGCCGGGCCGCCTGAGCTCCGGGTGCCGGGAGAGGCGCAGCTCGATCAGGACCAGCGCCCCGCTCATCGCGGCCATCGTGCCGATGTAGAGCCCGAACGTCGCCCGGGAGTCCGGGAACAGCGCCAGCGCGCTCGTCGAGAACGGGAAGAACGCCAGCGCGGCCAGCCAGAGCAGGTCCAGCCACACCAGGGCGCCGTCGTAGTCCCCGGCGATCTCGAAGACGCGGTGGTGGGGGATCCAGAAGACGGCGATGACCGCGAAGGAGAGCGCGAAGGCGAGGACCGAGTCCAGGTGCTCCGCGAGCAGCGCCGGGACTCCGCCGCCCTCCCGGGCGACCTCGGGAGCCAGCTGCACCAGCGGCAGGACGAGGACGGTGATGGCGATGGCGGCGGTCGCGTCCGAGAAGTTGACGAGCCGGTCGAGCCCGCGCTCCGTCCGGCGGTGGGCCGCGCGTCCCCCGGGGCGCCCGCGGTGCACCAGGCGCTCGATCGGACCCGAGAGCAGGAGCAGCAGGAGCGCGAACATGTTGACGGCCGGCACCGCGACGGCGAGCACGAGGGCCGCGAGGAGGACGCCGATCACGATCAGCGACCTCGAGAGGGAGCGCCGCGGCTCCGCCCCCGGGGCCAGGAGATCCGGATCGCGGCGCACGATGAGCTGCATCGCGAGGGTCGCCGCGCTCGCCGCGATCATCGTGCCGATGTAGAGCGCGATGACGCTGCCGTCGGTGTCGAGCACGTTCGAGATCAGGTTCGCCGCGAAGGGGAGCAGGACGACCGCGGCCAGCCAGACGAAGTTCGCGACGACGAGCGCGGGCGAGTACCGGGCCACGCCCTCGAAGACGGAGTGGTGGACCGCTCAGAGCCGTCCGATCACGGCGAACGTGATGAAGAAGGCGGAGAGGGTGCCGTAGTGACCGGTGAGGAGGGACCCCAGATCGGCCGCGCGGCCCTCCTCGACCACGTCGACCAGGGGGAGGACGAGGAACGTGATGGCGATGGCGACGACGGCGTCGGAGAAGTTCACGAGGCGGTCCAGGCCGCGCTCCGTCCGTGCGTCCGAGGTCCCCGTCATGGCTCCGACACTAGAGGGCCGGGCGGCGCGCCCCTGACCCGCCTCCGAGCGCGCCGCCGCTAGGCTCGTCAGGCCCATGAACCGGATCACCGTCGCCCTCCTCGCCGCCTTCGACGCCGCGTTGTCGGCGCTGATCGGGATCGCGATCCCGCTCGTCCCGCTGACCGTCCTCTGGGCCGTGCAGTACGACACGACGGTCGACTTCGGCGTGTTCTGGCGGGTCGCCGCCGACGCCTGGCTGCTCGGCCACGGGGCCGACCTGCAGGCGGCGCTGGCCCCCGACTCCGCCCTCGCCGTCGCGCTGCCCGGAGGCGCGGACGCCTTCCCGGTGACGATCGCTCCGCTGGCGTTCGCGCTCCTCACCGTGCTGCTCGGCGCGCGCACCGGCCGCCGCGCCCAGGAGTCGCCGTTCCGGGCCATCGGCGTCCTCGTCGCGATCGCGACCTACCTGGCGATCGCGCTCCTGGTCTCGCTCGGATCCGCGGACCCGGCCGCCACCGTCGATCCCCTGCAGGGGACGCTGCTGCCGCCGCTCGTCTTCGCGCTGGGGGTGCTCGTCGGAGCAGCGCTCCACTCCGCCCGCAGCGACGAGGCCGACCCCCTCGGCGAGCTGGCCGCCTCCGCGCTCGACCGCGTCCCCGCGCCGGGGCCTGGGCTCGTCCTCGCGTCGCTGCGCGGGGGAGCGCTCGCCGCGGCCGGCGTGGTCGGAGTCGCGGCGGTGCTCGTCGCCGTGCTGCTGGTCGTGCACTACACCTCGGTCGTCGCGCTCTACGAGAGCCTCGGCGCCGAGGCGCTCGGCGGCCTGGCCCTCACTCTCGGGCAGCTCGCGTTCCTCCCGAACCTGGTGATCTGGGCGGCGAGCTGGCTGATCGGCCCGGGCTTCGCCCTCGGCACCGGCTCCTCCGTGAGCGCGGCCGGAACGCTGCTCGGACCGATTCCGTCGATCCCGGTCCTCGCAGCACTGCCCGCAGGGGACTCGGCCTTCGGATTCCTCGGACTGCTCGTGCCGCTGCTCGCCGGGTTCGCCGCGGGATGGCGGCTGCGGCGCGGCGTGATCGAGGCGCTCGACGGACGCTCGCTGCTGCGCTGGGGTGCCGCCGCGGCCGGCGGGATCGGCGTGGTCGGCGGCCTGCTGCTCGGGCTCCTCGCCTGGTTCTCGGCGGGCGCCGCCGGGCCCGGGCGGCTCGCCCAGGTGGGCCCGGACCCGCTCGTCGTCGGGGCGGTCGCCGCCCTCGAGCTCGCGCTGGCCGCGGGCCTGGGCCTCGCCGCGGGCCGCAGCCGGCGCGGCTGACGCCGGCGGAGGCGTCCCCCTAGACTTGCGCAGTGCTGAAGTTGGTCGTGCTCCTCTCCGGCGGCGGATCGAACCTCCGCGCCCTGCTGGACGCCACCGGCGACGAGGGCTTCCCCGCCCGCATCGTCGCGGTCGGCAGCGACACCGACGCCGAGGGCTTCCGCCACGCCGAGGAGCGCGGAGTCCCCGCCTTCACGGTCGCGCCGCGCGACTTCTCCTCCCGCGACGAGTGGGGCGCCGCCCTGCTCGGGCGCATCCGGGAGTGGGAGCCCGACCTCGTCGTCTGCGCGGGCTTCATGCGCATCCTGCCGCCCGTGGTGGTGGACGCGCTCAGCCCGCGGATGATCAACACGCATCCCGCCCTGCTGCCCCTCTTCCCCGGCGCCCACGCCGTCCGCGACGCCCTCGCCGCCGGCGCGACCGAGACCGGCGTCACCGTGCACGTGATCGACACCGGCGTCGACACGGGCCCCGTCATCGCCCAGGAGAGCCTCGCCGTGCTCCCCGACGAGAGCGAGGACGCGCTGCACGAGCGCATCAAGACCATCGAGCGTCGCCTGCTGGTGCAGACGGTGCTCGACATCGCCCACGGAACCGTCGACCTCGAGGAGCTCGCCCGCGCATGAGCATCACCGCCCACGACCCCAGCAGCTACGACGACCGCGACCGGGTCCCCGTCCGCCGGGCGCTGATCTCGGTCAGCGACAAGACCGGCCTGCTCGAGCTCGGAGCGGCGCTCGCCGCGGCCGGCGTCGAGCTCGTCTCCACCGGCTCGACCGCAGCGACCCTCCGCGGCGCCGGCCACGAGGTCACCGACGTCTCGGCCGTCACCGGGTTCCCGGAGTCGCTCGACGGCCGCGTGAAGACGCTGCACCCGGCCGTGCACGCGGGCATCCTCGCCGACCTGAGGCTCGCCTCGCACCGCGAGCAGCTGGAGCAGCTCGACATCGCCGCGTTCGAGCTGGTCGTGGTGAACCTGTACCCGTTCCGCGAGACCGTCGCCGGCGGCGCCGACGCGGCGACCGTGGTCGAGAACATCGACATCGGGGGCCCGGCCCTCGTCCGCGCCTCCGCGAAGAACCACGCGAACGTCGCGATCGTCGTCGATCCGGCCGACTACTCCGGGATCGCGACCGCCCTCGCCGACGGCGGCACGACGCTCGCCGCGCGCCGCACCCTGGCGGCCCGCGCCTTCGCGCACACCGCCTCCTACGACTCCGCCGTCGCCGCCTGGTTCGCCGGGCAGGAGGCGGCCGAGGGCGTCGAGGGCTCGGTCGAGATCCGCGGGACCCTGCAGCAGGTCCTCCGCTACGGCGAGAACTCGCACCAGAAGGCGGCCCTCTACGTCTCGCCCGACGGCACCGGCATCGCGCAGGCGACGCAGCTGCACGGCAAGGAGATGTCCTACAACAACTACGTCGACGCCGACGCGGCCGTCCGCGCGGCGTACGACTTCGTACTGCCCGCCGTCGCGATCATCAAGCACGCGAACCCGTGCGGCATCGCGATCGCGAGCTCGAAGGCGATCGACCCCATCGCCTCCGCCCACCGCCGCGCCCACGAGTGCGACCCGGTGTCGGCCTTCGGCGGCGTCATCGCCGCGAACCGGCCCGTCACCCTCGCCATGGCCGAGACGGTGAAGGAGATCTTCACCGAGGTGCTCGTCGCCCCCGGCTACGAGCCCGAGGCGCTCGAGGTGCTGAAGACCAAGAAGAACCTGCGCCTGCTGCAGCTCCCCGACTTCTACGCCCCCGTGGAGCG
Organism: Rathayibacter sp. AY2B5; assembly: GCF_002931645.1. Classification (NCBI taxonomy): domain Bacteria; kingdom Bacillati; phylum Actinomycetota; class Actinomycetes; order Micrococcales; family Microbacteriaceae; genus Rathayibacter; species Rathayibacter sp. AY2B5. Next base: position 38,228 of record NZ_PSUE01000002.1, read on the forward strand.
CGAGTTCAAGCAGATCTCCGGCGGCCTGCTGCTGCAGGAGCCGGACCGCTTCATCGGCGGCCCCGGCGAGGTCAGCTCCGGCTGGCAGCTCGTCGCCGGCGAGCCCGCCGACGCCGACACGATGCTCGACCTCGAGTTCGCGTGGAAGGCCTGCCGCGCCGTCAAGTCGAACGCGATCCTCCTCGCCAAGGGCGGCGCCTCCGTCGGCGTCGGCATGGGCCAGGTCAACCGCGTCGACTCCTGCCACCTCGCCGTCACCCGCGCCGGCGACCGCGCCCCCGGCTCCGTCGCCGCCTCCGACGCGTTCTTCCCCTTCGCCGACGGCCTCGAGGTGCTCCTCGCCGCCGGCGTGAAGGCCGTCGTCCAGCCCGGCGGCTCCGTCCGCGACGCCGAGGTCATCGACGCGGCCGCTCGCGCCGGCGTCACGATGTACACGACGGGGGAGCGGCACTTCTTCCACTGAGTGACGGGCGCTCCGCGCCCGTCACTCAGGTGCTTGTCTTCCCCGCCGCTCCTTGCGCGGCGGGGCGCGGTCGGCTCGGCGACGGGGTGCGTTCCGTGGAGCGGGGTGCGTCGCCGGTCGCGGGAATCGCTTGGCACGCGATTCCCGCTGAACCGGCTCTGCCTTGCGGTGCTCGTCT
>NZ_PSUE01000002.1:38876-233195 GCF_002931645.1 Rathayibacter sp. AY2B5
GGCGACGGGGTGCGTTCCGTGGAGCGGGGTGCGTCGCCGGTCGCGGGAATCGCTTGGCACGCGATTCCCGCTGAACCGGCTCTGCCTTGCGGTGCTCGTCTTCCCCGCCGCTCCCTGCGCGGCGGGGCGCGGTCGGCTTCGCGACACTGAGCGTTCCGTGGAGCGGGTCGCGTCGCCGGTCGCGGGAATCGCTTGGCACGCGATTCCCGCTGAACCGGCTCTGCCTTGGCGTGTTCGTCTTCCCCGCCGCTCCCCGCGCGGCGGGGCGCGGTCGGCTCGGCGACGGGGTGCGTTCCGTGGAGCGGGGTGCGTCGCCGGTCGCGGGAATCGCTTGGCACGCGATTCCCGCTGAACCGGCTCTGCCTTGCGGTGCTCGTCCTCCCCGCCGCTCCCTGCGCGGCGGGGCGCGGTCGGCTTCGCGACGGGGTGCGTTCCGTAGAGCGGGTAGCGTCGCCGACCGCGTGAATCGCTTGGCACGCGATTCCCGCTGAAAGTGCTCTGCGGTGCGGTGGGCGGCTCTTAGGGGGCTGCTAGGGGATCGACAGGCGAGGCGCGGGCGGGGGCGCGTAGGGTCACCGGGTGCCTTCCGACTCGACGCCCGCGTCCACTCCCGACACCCCGACCGCCGCCTCCACGATCGCCCCGAACCGGGACCGCGCGCCCGGGACGGGCCGCCGGATCCTCGTCGCGCTCCTCGCCGCCGCGGCGACCGCGCTCGTGGCGCACCTCGCCAACCTGCTGGCCTTCTTCATCGGCAACCAGCTGCAGCCCGGCTCCATCCCGCAGGTCAACGCCTACTTCCTGCTCTCGAGCGTGCTCGGCTTCGTGGTCGTCCTCGTCCTCGCCGTCGCGGGGATGCTCGGACGCACCTGGAGCGCCGCCCTCGCGGGACTCGTCGCGGGTGTGGTCGGAGCCGTGTTCGGCACGCTCGTCCAAGCCAGCGCCACCGGCGAGGCCGTCACGGGCGCCGTCTGGGCCTCCATCTTCCAGACCTTCGCCGGACTCAACCTCGTCTTCCTGCTCGCGTTCACCGTCTCGGCGGCGAGCGTCGGCCGCGCGCTCTGGAACCGCCTCCGCACCACGGGCGCGCCGGCCGCCGTCGTCACCGACCGCCGCATCGCGATCGTCCGGGCCCCGGCCGCCGACCTCTCGGCGGGCGAGCTCACCCACCTCGAGCGCGTCCCCGTCGACCAGCAGCGCGCCCAGCAGCAGTGGGAGGCGTACGTCGACCTGCTCGAGCGGGCCGGCTGGGAGACGGTCGAGGCCGCACCGGCGCCCGGACTCGCCGACTCCGTCTTCCTCGAGGACGCGGTCGTCGTCTTCGGCGACCACGCCGTGATCGCCCGGTCCGGAGCGGAGTCCCGCCGCGGAGAGACGGAGGGCGCCGAGGAGGCCGTCCGCGCCCTCGGCCTGACGGTCGACCGCATCGAGGAGCCGGGCACGCTCGACGGCGGCGACGTCCTCAAGGTGGGATCGACGGTCTACGTCGGCCGCGGAGGCCGGACCGACGCGGCGGGGGTAGCCCAGCTGCGCGCGATCCTCCGCCCCCGCGGGTACGACGTCGTCGCGGTCCCGCTGACCAAGGTGCTGCACCTCAAGAGCGCCGTGACCGCGCTGCCCGACGGCACGGTCATCGGCTGGGAGCCGGTCGTCGACGAGCCGCGCCTGTTCCCCTTCTTCCTGCCGATGCCCGAGGAGGCGGGCGCCCACGTGGTCGTCCTCGACGACGACACACTCCTGATGGCCGCCTCCGCTCCCCGGAGCGCCGAGCTGCTGCGGAGCCTGGGCTACCGCGTCCTGACCGTGGACATCTCGGAATTCGAGAAGCTCGAGGGCTGCGTCACCTGCCTCTCGGTCCGCGTCCGCTGACGGCGGAGGCGGGGGAACCGCCGGATCGCGGCGGCCGCTGGACGGAGCACATAGCCCGGGTATAGCCTTCAAGGCTGCCCGGAGCTCTCCGGCCCGGTGGTACCTCCCGCCTCCCCGCCCACCCGGCAGGGGAGGCTCCGCCCTCGTCGCGAAAGCCCTCCGCCGTGTCCGCTCCCGCCCTCCCGTCTCCCGGCGCCCCCGCGCAGAAGCGTCCGAGCACGCTGCAGACCCTGCTGCGCCTCGTCCCCTTCGTCGGCGACTCCCTGCCCCGGCTGGTCGGCGGCATCGCGGTCGCGCTCGTGGCGAGCCTGGTGTCGCTGGTCATCCCGATCGTCCTGCAGCAGCTCGTCGACGGACCGCTCGGGGACGGGGCGGCCTCCGCCGGCTCCGGCGACCTCGGGCCGCTGATCGGCCCGGTCGCCGTCATCCTCGTGCTCGGCGTCGTCGAGGCCGGTGCCATCGCGCTGCGGCGCCGGATGGCCCTCACCCCCAGCACGCGGATCGAGGCGCGCATGCGCTCGGCGCTCTACAGCCGCCTGCAGGACCTCCCCGTCTCTTTCCACGACCGCTGGCAGAGCGGGCAGCTCCTGTCGCGGGCGATGAGCGACCTCAGCCTCATCCGCCGCTGGATAGCCTTCGGCTTCGTCCTGCTCGTGGTCAACGCGCTGACGATCGTCGTCGGCTTCGGCGTCCTCGTCTACTGGAACCCGATCCTCGGCGTGCTCTTCGTCGTGTGCTCGATCCCGGTCTGGATCTACGGGTTCGCGTTCGAGAAGCGCTACTCGAGCATCGCGCGCCGCAGCCAGGACCAGGCGGGCGACCTCGCCACGACCGTCGAGCAGTCGGTGCACGGCATCCGCGTCCTCAAGGCCTTCGGCCGCCACCAGCACGCGCTGGAGAACTTCGCCGGCCAGGCCGAGAAGCTCCGCGGCACCGAGATCGACAAGGCCCGCGCCATCGCCGGGATCTGGCTCGTCCTGCTGCTGGTGCCGGACATCGCGTTCGCGCTCTGCCTGCTCGGCGGGGTCTGGCTCGCCGCGGCCGGCCAGCTGAGCGTCGGCGAGCTGTTCGCCTTCTTCGCCACCGCGACCGTGCTGCGCTGGCCGGTGGAGTCGATCGGCTTCCTCCTCTCGATGACCTTCGACACCCGCACGGCGGTCGACCGCTACTTCGAGGTGATGGACAGCCGGAACACCATCACCGACCCGGAGGACCCCGAGACGATCCTCGAGCCGCGCGGTCGGGTCCGCTTCCGCGACGTCCACTTCCGCTACCAGGACGCCCCCGAGCGCTACCGCGACCTCCTCGACGGCGTCGACCTCGAGGTCGAGCCGGGCGAGACGATGGCACTGGTCGGCATCACCGGCTCCGGGAAGACGACGCTCACCGCGCTGCTCCCGCGCCTCTACGACGTGACCGGCGGAGCCATCGAGCTCGACGGCGTCGACATCCGCCGGCTCCGCCGCGACGAGCTGCGCACGCACATCGGCATGGCGTTCGAGGACGCGACGCTCTTCTCCACGAGCGTGCGCGAGAACGTCCTCCTCGGCCGACCCGACGCGACCGAGGAGGAGCTGCTCGAGGCCCTCGAGATCGCGCAGGCCGACTTCGTCCACCGCCTCCCCGAGGGCCTGGACACGAAGGTGGGCGAGGAGGGGATGAGTCTCTCCGGCGGCCAGCGCCAGCGCCTGGCCCTCGCCCGCGCGGTGGCCGCGCGTCCGGCGGTGCTCGTCCTCGACGACCCGCTCTCGGCGCTCGACGTCGACACGGAGGCGCGCGTCGAGGCGGGGCTGCGCCGCGTGCTCGGCGACACCACGGCGATCATCGTCGCCCACCGCCCCTCGACGGTGGCGCTCGCCGATCGCGTGGCACTGATGGAGGAGGGCCGCATCACCGCGGTCGGCACCCATAGCGAGCTGCTCGCGAGCAGCCCGCACTACCGCTTCGTCATCTCGAGCCTCGAGGAGGACGAGCTGACCCGGCCCGCCGGGACCGAGCGCATCGGCTCCCGCCCCACGACGACCCACCAGGAGACGCGATCATGAGCACGCTCGGTTCCTCCGAGGAGCGCGACGACCTCAGCAGAGCGGAGTCGGCGGCCCTGCGCCGGCGCTCGCTGCGGCTGCTCGGCTCCCTGCTGCGGCCGCTCCGGCTGCGGCTGGTGCTCACCGCGGTCGTGGTCGTCGTCGCGACCGCTGCCCAGGTCGCGGGACCGGCGCTGATCGCGGCGGGCATCGACAACGGTCTGCCCGCGGTCCTCGCGGGGAACGCGGTCCCGCTGGCGGTCACGGTCGGCGCCTACATCCTCACCGGACTCGTCGGCGCGCTCCTGGTCGCCTGGTACACCGTGCTCTCCGCGAGGGTGAGCCAGGCGATCCTGATCGACCTGCGCAAGCGGGTCTTCCTGCACACCCAGAAGCTGAGCCTGGAGTTCCACGAGAACTACACCTCCGGCCGGATCATCTCGCGCCAGACCAGCGACCTCGACTCCATCCGCGAGCTGCTCGACTCCGGCATCAACCAGCTGGTGCAGGGTGCGCTCTACATGGGCTTCGTCGCGATCGCCCTGGTCTCCCTGGACGGCGTGAGCGGCATCGTGCTCGCCTGCGCCCTGGTGCCGCTCGCGCTGCTCACCCGCTGGTTCCAGAAACGGTCGCAGGCGCTGTTCCGCGGCACTCGCGTCGCCTCGTCGCGGCTCATCGTGCAGTTCGTGGAGTCGATGACCGGCATCCGCGCCGTGCAGACCTTCCGCACGCAGAAGCGCAACGAGTCCGTGTTCGGCGGGGTCGTCGAGCAGTACCGGCTCGCCTACAAGCGCGTCTTCGGAGTGTTCGGCACCTTCGACCCCGGGCTCGTGCTGATCGGCAACGTCACCGTCGCCGTGGTGCTGTTCATCGGCGGCGTCCGCGTGCTCGACGGCGGGCTCGAGATCGGCGCGCTGCTGGCGGTCCTGCTCTACACACGGCGCTTCTTCGACCCGGTGCAGGAGATGGCGATGTTCTACAACTCCTACCAGTCGGCGGCCGCCGCGCTCGAGAAGATCTCGGGCGTGCTGGCCGAGGAGCCGAGCGTCCCGGATCCGGCCCGCCCGGTCGACCTGCGGCAGGCGCGGGGCCGCCTCGGCTTCGAGGGCGTCCGCTTCGCCTACACCGCCGACCGCGAGGTGCTGCCGCGCTTCGACCTCGACATCCCCGCCGGGCAGACCATCGCCCTCGTCGGGTCCACGGGCGCCGGCAAGACGACGCTCGCCAAGCTGATCTCGCGCTTCTACGACCCGAGCGACGGCGTGGTGACCCTCGACGGCGTGGACCTGCGGCAGCTGCACCCGAAGGACCTGCGGCGCGCGATCGTGATGGTCACCCAGGAGGCGTACCTCTTCTCCGGATCCGTCGCCGACAACATCGCGATCGGGCGGCCGACCGCGTCCTACGACGAGATCGTCCGGGCCGCGCAGGCGGTCGGCGCGCACGAGTTCATCCAGGCGCTTCCGGACGGCTACGACACCGATGTGAACAAGCGCGGCGGCCGCGTCTCGGCCGGTCAGCGCCAGCTGATCTCGTTCGCCCGCGCGTTCCTGGCCGACCCGGCGGTGCTGATCCTGGACGAGGCGACCTCCTCCCTCGACATCCCGAGCGAGCGCCTGGTGCAGCAGGGCCTGCAGACGCTCCTGGCGGACCGCACGGCGGTCATCATCGCGCACCGCCTCTCGACGGTCGCGATCGCCGACCGGGTGCTGGTGATGGAGCACGGCCGCATCGTCGAGGACGGCACCCCGGAGGCGCTCATCGCCGGCGAGGGCCGCTTCGCCACCCTGCACGCGGCCTGGCGGGACTCGCTCGTCTGATCGGCTGCCGCTCGCGACTCACGTCCCGGAGCCGCTCCCGGCTCAGGGGCGCCAGCGGGCGCTGCGCACGTCGACGCGCCAGCCGCCCGGCGTGACGACGAGGGGCGTGCCCTCGCGCTCGTACTCCCGGCGGGCGCGCTCCTCGTGGCCGACCGGGGGCGCTCCTCCCGCGCGGACGACGCGCCACCAGGCGGTGTCGGAGCCGTAGCGGGCCATCACCGTGCCGACCGCGCGTGCCGCACGCGTGCCGAGGACCGCGGCGATCTCGCCGTAGGCCATCACGCGGCCGGGCGGGATGGAGGCGACCACCTCGAGGACGGCGGAGACGAAGTCGGCCGGCTCCGCTGCCTCCGGCGCCGCGCTCAGAGCGTCAGCGCCCCGATGTTCTCGCCGTACTGCGTCTCGCCGACGACCTCGAAGCCGATCCAGCGGAAGAACTGCTCCGGGCCGTCCTCGCCGGACTCCCAGATCACCGTGAGGGTGTCGAAGCCGCGGGCGCGCGCCTCGTCGGCGGTGGCGCGGACGGCGAAGGTGCCGACGCCGCGGCCCTGCTTCGCCGCGTCGATGTTGATGCGCCAGATGCAGCTGCGGAACTCCTCCGCCGCCTCCGGGTCGAAGTGCGCGTGGATGAAGCCGAGCAGCTCGTCGCCGTCCATCACGGCCCGCTGCCAGGAGGCGCCCGGGTCGATCACCGCGGCGGCGGCGGAGTAGGAGACCGGCGCGATGAACTGCTCCTGGCCGGGTTTGAGGCTCAGGCCGTTCACGGCGGAGATGTTCGAGGCGGACAGCTCTTCCAGGCGGAGGTCACTCATGCCGTCACTGTACCGGCGGCGCAGGACGGCGGGCATCCTCCTGTCGGGCGACGTGCGCCGGCCCCGGCGCGGACGATCGAGAACTGTCTCGACATCGAGACAGTTCGGGCCTCGGGTAGGCTGGCGGAGGCCATCCGGAGCGGTGCAGAGCCGCCCGTCCCGCACAGGTGCGGGGTCATCGACACCATGGGAGAGCAATGTCCAAGATCAAGGTTGAGGGAACGGTCGTCGAGCTCGACGGCGACGAGATGACGCGCATCATCTGGCAGAAGATCAAGGACACCCTCATCCACCCGTACCTCGACGTGAACCTCGAGTACTACGACCTCGGCATCGAGTACCGCGACGAGACGGACGACCAGGTCACGATCGACGCGGCGCACGCCATCCAGAAGCACGGCGTCGGCGTGAAGTGCGCGACCATCACCCCCGACGAGGCCCGCGTCGAGGAGTTCGGCCTCAAGAAGATGTGGAAGTCGCCCAACGGCACGATCCGCAACATCCTCGGCGGCGTGATCTTCCGCGAGCCCATCATCATCTCGAACATCCCGCGCCTGGTCCCCGGCTGGAACAAGCCGATCATCATCGGCCGCCACGCGTTCGGCGACCAGTACCGCGCCACCGACTTCGTCTTCAAGGGCAAGGGCACGCTGACCGTCGAGTTCACGCCCGAGGACGGCTCCGAGCCGATGAGGTTCGAGGTCTACAAGGCCCCGGACGACGGCATCGCGCAGGTCCAGTACAACCAGGACGCGTCGATCCGCGACTTCGCCCGCTCGTCGCTGAACTACGGCCTCTCGCGCAACTACCCGGTCTACCTCTCCACCAAGAACACGATCCTCAAGGCCTACGACGGCCGCTTCAAGGACATCTTCGAGGAGATCTTCGAGACCGAGTTCAAGGAGCGCTTCGACGCCGCGGGCCTCACCTACGAGCACCGCCTCATCGACGACATGGTCGCCTCGGCCATGAAGTGGGAGGGCGGCTACGTCTGGGCCTGCAAGAACTACGACGGCGACGTCCAGTCCGACACCGTCGCACAGGGCTTCGGCTCGCTGGGCCTGATGACCTCCGTGCTCTCCACGCCCGACGGCAGCGTCGTCGAGGCGGAGGCGGCGCACGGCACCGTCACGCGCCACTACCGCCAGCACCAGGCCGGCAAGCCCACCTCGACGAACCCGATCGCCTCGATCTACGCCTGGACGCGCGGTCTCGCGCACCGCGGCAAGCTCGACGGCAACCAGGAGCTCATCGACTTCTCGCTCACCCTGGAGGACGTGGTCATCAAGACGGTCGAGTCCGGGAAGATGACGAAGGACCTCGCCCTGCTCGTCGGCCCCGAGCAGGGCTGGCAGACGACCGAGGAGTTCCTCGCGACCCTCGACGAGAACCTGAAGGCCCGCATGTCGGCCTGATCACCGGCTTCAGCAGACGCGTCCGGCCCGCACGATCCTCGGATCCTGCGGGCCGGACGCGTCTCCGGGCCCGGTGGGACGCGCCCGGGCCGAGCGCCTCAGAGCGCCCGGGCGAGCTCCTCCATCGCGTGGAGCGGATCGGGCCCCGACGGCATCAGCACGACGCTCGACGCACCGGCCTCGTGCAGCAGGCCGATGCGGCGACGAGCGTCCTCGGGAGTGCCCACGACGGCCAGCTGGTCGACCCAGGCGTCGGGCAGGTCGCGGACGAAGGCGGCGCGGTCGGCGCTCTCGGCCCGCAGGCGGGCGAAGTCCTCGGCGAAGGGGAGCGGCTCGATGTGCGGCGCCCAGTCCGGCTCGCCGATCCACTCGAGTCCCGGCCGGACCGCGTCGCGCGCGGCGGCCGCATCGTCGTCCACGGCGGCCACGTTGTAGGCGACGATCCGTCCGGTGCCGCCCAGGTGGCCGCGGGCCGCCGCGAGGTACTCCGGAGTGACGGGCTCGGCCAGGACGACCCCGTCGGCGATCCGGCCCGCGAGCGCCAGCGACTTCGGTCCGCGGACGCCGGCCAGCAGCGGCGGCACGACGGCGGGCGGCGACTCCAGGACGAGGCCGTCCACGTGCACGTAGCGGCCGGAGCGGTCGGTGCGCTCGCCGGAGAGCAGCGAGCGGATCGCGCCGAACTGCTCCTCGAGCAGGGTGAGCGGGCTCCGCGGCCAGACGCCGAGGCCGCGCATCCAGTGCGGCATCCCGTGCCCGATGCCGGCGTGGACGCGGCCGGGGAACAGTTCGGCGAGAGTGCCGAGCTCCATCGCGGTGAAGGCCGCCGTGCGGACGGCGGCGGGCAGGATGCCGATGCCGACGACGATCCGCTCGGTGGCGGCGAGTACCGCGCCGGCCTGGGCGATGCCGCCGCGGAAGCCGAGGTCCTCGACCACCCAGAGCTCGTCGAAGCCGAGCTCCTCGGCGCGGCGGGCGTAGACGAGCACCTCGGAGGCGGGGAGATCGCGGGGGAGCAGGACGCCGACAGCGGTGTCGGAGGAGGAGGCGCGCATCCGGCCAGCGTAGGGCGTGCGGACAGGCGGAGGGCCCGCCCGCACGATCGCGGACGGGCCCTCGCTCGTCGTCCTACTCGGCGGCCGCCTCGCCGATCCGCACCTGCTCGGGGCGGGCGGTCGAGACGACCTCGATGCGGCGGGGACGCGCCTTCTCGCTGACCGGGATGGTCACCGAGAGCACGCCGTTGTCGTAGGACGCGGCGATGCGCTCGGTGTCGACGCCCTGGCCGAGGCTCAGCTGGCGGACGAAGGTCGCCGACTGGCGCTCCCGGGTGATCCAGGTGACATCGTCGCCGCTCGCGACGGTGCGCTGGGCGCGGATGGTGAGGAGCTGCCCGTCCACGTCGACGTCGACGGACCCCGGGTCGATGCCGGGGAGGTCGGCGGTGAGGACGTAGTGGTCGCCGTCCCGGTACAGGTCGATCGGCATCCGGCGGGGCCCCTGACCGGAGCCGAGGAGGGCGGTGGCGAGGCGGTCCAGCTCGCGGACGGGGTCGTAGGTGACAGCCATGAGATCACTCCATTCAGTCGTGCAACGAAGAGTTCCAAGAGTTGAGCCGACCCGGCTCAACGCGATTAAATTAGCACTCGGGGAGGGGGAGTGCCAACGGATCGGCCCCCTTCAGCGTCAACTTCGTTACCTGTTCGTAACAAAGCTGGGCAATCGAGTTCGTAGGGTCGTTTCTGTGTGGAAACCGATCCGGTTCCCAGCGAATGTGAGTAAGGACATCGATTGCCGATCCACCTGTCCCACCGACCACCCGTCCGCCGCGCTGAGAGGCGCATCCTCGCGGGCCTCGCCGTCCTCGGAGTCGCCGCGACCGCGGCCTTCGCCACCACCGGCGCCAGTGCCGCCCCTCTCGCCGGCAGTGCCTCGCTCGTCGGCGGGCTCTCCGTCGGCCAGAGCTTCGACGACGGCGACTACGTCGTCACCCTCGTCGAGCCCTCCGCGGCCACCTACCAGGGCAGCGATGCCCGCTTCGCCCGCACCGCGCCCGTCGACGGTGCGCAGCTGCAGGCCGCCTCGGCTCCGGTGGAGGACTACTCCGCCCACCTCGAGCAGCGCCAGGAGGACGTCGCCTCCGCGGTCGACGCCGCCATCGGCTACCACTACACCGTCGCCCTCAACGGCTTCTCCGCGACCCTCTCGGGCGAGCAGGCGGGCGAGCTCGCGAGCCGCCGCGACGTCGCCCAGGTCCGCAAGGTCGAGGACCTGAAGGTCGACCGCGCCGCGCAGGCCTCGCCGCTCGCCGCGGCCGCCGCCGGCACCCCGGTGCCCGACACCGGACAGCAGCGCTCCACCGACTTCCTCGGCCTCGAGGGCGAGAACGGCGTCTGGCAGAAGCTGGGCGGCATCGACAAGGCGGGCGAGGGCGTCGTCGTCGGCGTCATCGACTCCGGCATCGCGCCCGAGAACCCCTCCTTCGAGGGCGCGCCCCTGGCGACCTCGCCCGGAGCGGCCCCCTACACGGACGGCACCACCACCTCCTTCGTGAAGTCGGACGGCGGCACCTTCGTCGGGTCCTGCTCGCCGGGGCTCCCCGCCTCCGAGCAGTGGGACGGCGACGAGTGCAACCAGAAGCTCATCGGCGCACGCTGGTTCCTCGCGGACGAGGAGGTCGGCTCGACGGACAACCCCGAGTACCGCTCCCCGCGCGACGCCGACGGACACGGCTCGCACACCGCGAGCACGGCAGCCGGCAACAACGGCGTCGAGGCGAGCGTCGACGGCTACGACTACGGGAAGACCTCCGGAGTCGCCCCGGCCGCCAAGGTCGCCGCGTACAAGGTCTGCTGGAACGGACCCGACGAGGGCACCGACGACGACGACTTCTGCTCCGGAGCGGGCATCCTCGCGGCCATCGACGCCGCGACCAAGGACGGCGTCGACGTCATCAACTTCTCGATCGGCGGCGGCTCGGCCACCTCGACCCTGACCGCGATCGACGAGGCGTTCCTCAACGCCGCCGCCGCGGGCGTCTTCGTCGCGGCCTCGGCCGGCAACTCGGGTGCGGGCGCCTCCACGCTCGACCACGCGTCGCCCTGGTACACCACGGTCGCCGCGTCCTCCATCCCGACCTACACCGCGACCGCCGCTCTCGGCGACGGCCAGAAGTTCGTCGGAGGATCCATCTCGGTCCACGAGGACGTCACCGGACCGCTGGTGAACAGCGCCGACGTCGTCCGCTCGGGCGCCGAGAACCCCGCCATCTGCGAGACCGGCACCCTCGACCCCGACAAGGTGAAGGGCACGATCGTCGCCTGCACCGCGGGCGTCACCGCGCGCGTCTCCAAGTCGGCCGAGGTCGAGCGGGCCGGCGGCATCGGCATGCTGCTGCTCAACCCGACCCCGAATGCCCTGCACGTCGACGACCACTCGGTCCCGAGCATCCAGATCGACTCGCAGGCCTACCAGGCGATCACGACCTACGCCGGTACCGCCGGTGCGGACGTGACCCTCTCCGAGGGCAACTCGTCCGGAGCCTCCATCCCCGTCCCGCAGGTCGCCGGCTTCTCGTCGCGCGGACCCGCTGAGGCGGACGGCGCCGACGTGCTGAAGCCCGACCTCACGGCGCCCGGCGTCGCGATCCTCGCCGACAGCTTCAACGCCGAGGGCGACGACCCCGCCTTCGCGTTCGAGTCCGGCACCTCGATGTCGTCGCCGCACGTGGCGGGCCTCGGCGCGCTGATCCTCGGCGCGACCCCGAAGGCCTCGCCGTCCGCGGTGAAGTCGGCCATGATGACCTCCGCCTACGACAGCGTCGACCAGTCGGGCGCCGCGTCCGAGGACGTCTTCGCCCAGGGCGCCGGACACGTCGACCCGGCCGCGTTCCTCGACCCCGGACTGCTCTACCAGAGCGGCACGGAGGACTGGATCGCGTTCCTCAAGGGTGCGGGCTACGTCTTCACCTCGAACCCGGTGATCGACCCGATCGCCGCGATCGACCCGTCCGACCTCAACCAGGCCTCGATCGCGATCGGCGCCCTCGCGGGCACGCAGACCGTGACCCGCACGGTCACCTCGACCGGCGCGGGCACCTACACCGCCTCGGTCGACGGCCTCGCCGGGATCGACACCGTGGTCTCGCCCTCGACCCTCTCCTTCACGGGTGCGGGCCAGACGGCGGAGTACACGGTCTCCTTCACCACCGGCTCGGCGGCGCTCAACCAGTTCGCCACCGGCTATCTGACCTGGGCGAGCGCGGAGCACGACGTCCGCAGCCCGATCGCGGTGCGCCCCGTCCTGCTGGACGCGCCCTACGAGGTCTCCGGCACCGGCTCGACCGGCACCGGCACGGTGACGGTCACGCCCGGCATCACCGGCGCGCTGCCGCTCACCGCGAGCGGTCTCGCCGAGGGTGTCCTCGCCGAGGACGCCACCGCCGCCGACGGCCACTCGGCGACGCTCCCCACGGGGAAGTCGCTGACGACCACCGTCGTGGTGCCGGAGGGCGCCGAGTTCGCCCGCTTCGATCTCGACTCGCTCGACGACGCGGCCGACCTCGACCTCACCGTCACCAGCGAGAGCACCGACAAGGTCTTCACCTCGGCGACCGGCTCGGCCGACGAGCGAGTCGACATCGCCGACCCCGCTCCGGGCGAGTACACGGTCCAGGCCGATGTCTACTCGACCGCCCCGGGATCCTCGACCGTCACGTTCGACTTCCGCAGCTTCGTCATCACTCCGGAGAACGGTCTCGGCTCGCTGAGCACCGACCCCGCCGTGGTCGACGCCGTGCAGGGCGAGCCGATCGCGTACGCGGTCTCCTGGTCGAACCTGGCGGGCCCGGCCCGCTACCTCGGCCGTGTCGCCTACACCGATTCGGGACTCGCGACGCTCGTGAGCGTCGACGTCACCGAGGCGGTCACCCCCACCCCGACGCCGACCGCGACTCCGGAGCCCACGGGCACCCCGGAGCCGACCGCGACGCCGACGGCCGGTCCCACCGCCGGACCGGGGGAGCCCACCTCCACGCCGACCGCCGGACCGGGGGAGCCCACCTCCACGCCGACCGCCGGACCGGGCGCGCCCGGCCACGGCGCCGGCGGCCTCCCGTCGACGGGCTTCGACGGCGGTCTCCTCGGAGCCGCCGCCCTCGCCCTCCTCGGTGCAGGTGCTGTGATCACCGGCCTCCGACGCCGCGCCCTGGCGCAGCGTGAGGCGGGCGCCGCGGAGTAGTCCTCCGCGACCGCCGCGAACGGCCGTCCCCCTGCTCCTCCCGGAGCGGCGGGGGCGGCCGTTCGCCGTTCTCGGGCGGGGGAGGCGGAGACGGGGCGGCTCGTGGTGCGGGCCGGGAGCAGGACCAGCCGGGCTGCGTGGGGGAACGGCTCGAGAGCGGAGGCGGGAGCGGGTCGGGGAGAGATCGACGATCAGGCGGGGCGGAGCACCTCCGACTGGGGGCCCGGCGGCGCGATCGGCCCGGGGTCCCGCTGCGGTCGCGCATCCCCGGAGGTGCATCGACGGGAGAACGCGGTGGCGACCTGCCGCTGCGAGCCGGGACGACGCGTTCGGTTCCGGTCCGAGGCGGCGGCGAGCGCACGGGGACCGCGGTGCACCCTCGGGGACAGCGGTGGACGGCTCCGAGCGAGCGCCCCCCTCGGCCTGAGCGGCCGCCGTCAGGATCAGAGGGAGCGGCGTCCCGCGATGACGCCGGAGACGACGGCGAGGACGCCGAAGACGATCGCGACGACCGGCTGGCCGAGGTCCAGCCACGCCAGCGCGGCGGCGCCCATCACGAGCAGCTCGATCAGCGAGCGGCCGTAGACGTCGATCGCGAGGACCGCGCGCGGCGAGAGGAAGAGCGCCCAGATCAGCGCGGCGACCACCGGAGCGCCGATGCCGAGGACGATGTTCCACGGGAGGTCCCACGACGCGAAGCCCCAGAGGGCGAAGGTCGCCAGCGCGACGAGCTCCAGGAGGAACCGGAGGATCGCGTTCGGGCCGATCCTGATGTCGGTGCCCGCGGTGTCCGCTCCTGCTCGATTCACGCCGACCATGCTAGCCGCCGGAGGTCAGCGGAAGATGATGGTGCGGGCCCCGTCGAGGAGCACCCGGTCCTCCGCGAACCACTTGACCGCCTGCGTGAGCGTACGGCTCTCCTCGTCCTGCCCGATCGCCACGAGCTGGGCGACCGAGTGCGAGTGGTCCACGCGCACCACGTTCTGCTCGATGATCGGCCCCTCGTCGAGGTCGCTGGTGACGAAGTGCGCGGTCGCCCCGATCAGCTTGACGCCGCGGGCGTGCGCCTGCTTGTAGGGGTTCGCGCCCTTGAAGCCCGGCAGGAACGAGTGGTGGATGTTGATAGCGCGGCCGGCCAGTCGCGCGCAGAGCTCGGGGGAGAGGATCTGCATGTAGCGCGCCAGGACCACGAGCTCGACGTCGTGCTCCTCGACGACCTCCAGCACGCGCTCCTCGAACCCGCGCTTCGACTCCGGCGAGACCACGGGTCGCGACTCGAAGGGCACGCCGTAGAACTCGGCGAGGTCGCGAAGGCTGCCGTGGTTGGACAGGATCATCGGGATGTCCACCGCGAGCTGCCCGGCGCGCTGGCGGAAGAGCAGGTCGTTGACGCAGTGCGCGGCGGTGGAGGCGAGGACGAGGGTGCGCAGCGGCCGGCCGACGACGTCGAGGCGCCAGGTCATCCCGTAGTGCTCCGTGATCGGCAGCAGGGCGGCGGCGAACTCCTCGCGGCTGATCGGCGACTCCACCTGCAGGCGCATGAAGAAGCGGCCGGTGTCGGCGCTCGAGAACTGCTGGCTCTCGGTGATGTTGCCGCGGGCCTGGACGACGGCACCGGACACGGCGTGCACGATGCCCGGCTGGTCGGGGCAGGCGAAGGTCAGGGTCCAGTGGTTTCCCGCGGGCCGGGCGCCGGACCACGCGGCGTCGCTGCCCGTCGGACGGGTGCTCGCGGGGGCGGGCCGGGGAGTCGCGGACGCGGCGGGTTCGGGCTGCATCCGCCCAGGATAACGGTGGGGCACGGGGCGGTCCGCGCGCCTCAGCCCGCGTCGACGGACACGACGGCGACGGGTCCCGTCCGCCCGTCCGGGGAGGAGTAGCGGACGCCGATCGTGTGCCTCCCGGGACCGACCTCCAGGGTCGCGGCGAGGACGGGGGCTCCGGGAGCGAGGGACCGCACCTGCCCGCCGTCGACCAGGAGGTCGAGGCCGTCCGCGTCGGGATCGGCGAGCACGAGCACGCCGACCGCGCCCCCGCTCGACGCGGCCCGGGCGAGGAGCACCGGAGCGCGCAGGTCGACCGTCTCGGGGGCGCTGACTCCTGCAGCGGTGCGCGCCAGCACCGTGGTCGTGCCCGCGGGGAGGGGGAGCGCCGGCGCGGTCCAGGAGCCGTCGGCGTCGGCGGTGGCGGAGCCCACGCGGTGTCCGTCGGAGGCGTCCTCGAGGAGCACCTCGGCGCCGGGCGCGGCGGTGCCCCGGGCATCGGGCAGCAGCCGGCCGTCGGTGTCGAGCGCGAGGGTCGGTGCGGCCGGAGCGGGAGGTGCGGCCGGAGCGGGAGGTGCGGCCGGAGTGGGGGTCGTGACCGGCGCGGGAGTCGAGACCGGAGCGGAGGTGCTCGGCGCCTCTGTAGGGGCCGGCGCCGGAGTGCTCGGTGCGTGCGTCGCTGCCGGAGCCGGAGTGTCCGGTGGGGGAGTCACGGTCGGAACAGGAACAGGAACAGGAACAGGAACCGGGACCGGAGTGCTGGGTGCGGGGGTCGGGACCGGAACGGAGGGCAGGCCCGGGCCGTTGCCGATCGGGCCCGGCGCGGAGCTCCCGGTCGTGGTCCCCGGGGGCCCGGAGGGGGCCGGAGCCTCGGTGCCGGCAGGGGAGGGCGCCGGTGCGGGGCTGCCGGTCACGGCAGGGCGGGACGGGGCGGGCTCGGCGGCAGAAGTCGGGGAGGCGGTCACCTCGATCCCTCTCGACGCCGGTGCGCCGACGGGATCGTGGGACGGCTCCTGTTGCGGCGGGCGTCCCGTCCTCCCGGGGGTCGCGCGCGTCGCTCCGGCATCGTCCGACGCAGCCCGTCCGGCCACGGCCGGCACCGTGCTCCTCGGAGCAGCGCCGGAACCCCTGGACCGCCCCGCCGGATCGCCGTCCGCTGCACTCGTCCGGTCCGCGGCCTCCGGGTCCGTCTCCGGTCGGTCGGCGCTCGCCGTCGCTCCTCCGCTCGACGCCGGCGCAACCGCCTCGGCCGTTGCGCGCTCGTCCACCCGCGCGGAGGCGTCCTCCGCCGCCACGAGCGCGCCGCCCCCGTTCCCGGACAGCAGAACCGCCGCCCCGACGACTCCCGCGATCGCGAGTGCCGCCGCAGCGGACGCGGCGACGACCACTCCTGTTCCGCTGCCCGCTCTCGACGCTCGGACCGCCGATGCGCGGACCGCGCTCGACGCCCGGACCGCGCTCGGCAGCGGACCGGGGGCCGCGCCGGAGCCCCCGCCCGCCGCCCAGGCGGCCGCACCGCTCACGCCGGCCGAGAGCGGCAGCAGCACCGACGCGAGGCGGCGCGCAGTTCTCTCGGCCTCCGCCAGCGCCTCCCGGCAGGAGAGGCACCCGTCCAGGTGCCGGTCGATGCGGTGCCTGTCCCGGACGGGGACTCGTCCTCGCGCGTACGTCCCGGCCCGCTCGAGCACCCACTCGCACTCGCCCGTCGCCGAGGCGTCCGCCACGTGCTCCCGGATCCACGCGGAGCGCAGCCCCTCCCGCGCCCGCACCCCGAGCGCTGCGACCGCGTTGGGCCGCAGGCCCATCAGCGGCGCGGCGGCGGCGGGCGACAGGCCCTCCACCTCTGTGTACCAGAGCACCTCCTGCCAGCGCGGCGGCAGCGCCCGGAACGCGCGCGCGCCCAGGTCGCGCTCGAGGGCGGCGAGGGCGTGCGCCTCGGGATCGGGGCCGGCAGAGGGGAGGGCGCGGTCGGCCTCGTCGAACGGCCGCTCGTGCCGGTCCCGCCGGGCCCAGGATCCCGCGACGTTGCGGACGGTGGTGAAGAAGTAGGGGCGGAAGGCGCCCTCGGGTCCGCCGCCGCGCTCGATCGCCCGCAGGACGCGGAGGAACGCCTCCGAGACCAGGTCGTCGGGGTCGGAGCTGCTCGCCCACGCCCGGGCCACGGTGCGCCCGGCCGAGGAGTGGCGGCGCCAGAGCTCGGAGACCGCGTCGGTGCGGCCCTCCCGGACCAGCGCGACGAGCTCCTCGTCGCTGCGGCCGTCGATGCGCTCGGAGCGGCGTCGAGGACCCACGGCGACGCCCTCCCTCCCGGTCCCGCGCCGGGACCGCCCGAGGGATCGTCGCACGATCGCGCGTGCCCGCCCCCGACTGGCGCGACTCCCGCGCCACCCGGCCCGCTTGCTAGAGTGAGCCCGCCGCGACTGGCGTTCGGATGGGTGACCATCAGGGAGCGGCACCTCCTCCGGGGCAGCGCCCCGGACACTTTTCCCGCCGCACGCCTGGGCTGGAACGGATACCGTAGATCGGGTCGCCCGAACGAGCCGTGTCGCGCCGCAGCGACCTGCCGGGCCCCTTCCGTTTCCCAGCCAAGGAGCGTCCGTGTCCTCTTCCCCCGCCAGCCCCGGCGTCGCCGCCTCGTTCGACCAGCCCGTGTCGGTGGTCGACCCCGAGATCGCCGCCGTGCTCCAGCAGGAGCTCGACCGCCAGCGCGGCTACCTCGAGATGATCGCGAGCGAGAACTTCGTGCCGCGCGCGATCCTCGAGTCGCAGGGCTCCGTCCTGACCAACAAGTACGCCGAGGGCTACCCCGGACGCCGCTACTACGGCGGCTGCGAGTACGTCGACATCGCCGAGCAGCTCGCGATCGACCGCGCCAAGGCCCTCTTCGGCGCCGAGTTCGCCAACGTCCAGCCGCACTCCGGAGCCTCCGCCAACGCCGCGGCGCTCGCCGCGCTCGTGCAGCCCGGAGACACCATCCTCGGCCTCGAGCTCGCGCACGGCGGCCACCTGACCCACGGCATGAAGCTGAACTTCTCGGGCAAGCTCTACAACGCGACCGCGTACGGCGTCGACCCGCAGACCTTCCGCATCGACATGGACGCGGTCCGCGAGAAGGCCCTCGAGGTCCGTCCGCAGGTGCTCATCGCCGGCTGGTCCGCCTACCCCCGTCAGCTCGACTTCGAGGCGTTCCGCGCCATCGCCGACGAGGTCGGCGCGAAGCTCTGGGTCGACATGGCCCACTTCGCAGGCCTCGTGGCGGCGGGGCTGCACCCGTCGCCGGTGCCCTACGCCGACGTCGTGACGACCACCGTCCACAAGACGCTGGCCGGCCCGCGCTCGGGGCTCATCCTCGCGAAGCAGGAGTACGCCAAGAAGCTGAACTCGGCCGTCTTCCCCGGCCAGCAGGGCGGCCCGCTCATGCACGTGATCGCCGCGAAGGCGACCGCGTTCAAGCTCGCCGGCGAGCCCGAGTTCGCCGACCGCCAGGCACGCACCATCCGCGGCGCGCAGATCCTCGCCGAGCGCCTCACGGCGGCCGACTCGAAGGCCGAGGGCATCGACGTCCTGACCGGCGGCACGGACGTCCACCTCGTCCTCGCCGACCTGCGCGACTCGCCGCTGGACGGCAAGCAGGCCGAGGACCGCCTCCACGAGGTCGGCATCACGGTCAACCGCAACGCCGTGCCGTTCGACCCCCGCCCGCCGATGGTCACCTCGGGCCTGCGCATCGGCACGCCGGCGCTCGCGACCCGCGGCTTCGGCGACACGGAGTTCACCGAGGTCGCCGACGTCATCGCCGAGGCGCTCAAGCCCTCGGCCGACCTCGAGGCGCTGCGCGGCCGTGTCGCCCGCCTCACCGACGACTTCCCGCTCTACCCCGGGCTGTAGTCGATCCGCTGCACCACCCGCGCGGCGGAGGCCGGGGCACCGTCCCCCTCCGCCGCGCAACGACCGAGGAGCCCGAGATGACGGCACAGGTACTCGACGGCGTCGCGACGGCGACGGCGGTCAAGACGGAGATCGCGGAGCGGGTCGCCGCTCTGCGCGAGCGGGGCGTCGTGCCCGGGCTCGGAACGCTGCTGGTGGGGGACGATCCCGCCTCCCGCTCGTACGTCGCGGGCAAGCACCGCGACTGCGCGGAGGTCGGGATCGAGTCGATCCGCGTGGACCTCCCCGCGACCGCGTCGGCGGACGACATCCGCGCCGCCATCCGGCAGCTCAACGACTCGGAGGCCGTGACCGGGTACATCATCCAGCTCCCGCTGCCGAAGGGCATCGACGAGAACGCGATGCTCGAGCTCATGGATCCGGACAAGGACGCCGACGGCCTGCACCCCACCAACCTCGGCCGCCTGGTTCTCGGCGTCGAGGGCGAGCTGGACAGCCCGCTGCCCTGCACGCCGAACGGGATCGTCGAGATGCTGCAGCGCCACGGCATCCCGACCTCGGGCCGGCATGTCGTCGTCGTGGGCCGCGGGCTCACCGTCGGCCGTCCGCTCGGGCTCCTGCTCACGCGGAAGGGCCTCGACGCCACCGTGACCCTCACCCACTCCCGCACGGCCGATCTCGCCGCGGAGGTGCGCCGCGCCGACATCGTGGTGGCCGCCGTGGGCGTGCCCGGGCTCATCCGCGCCGACTGGGTGAAGCCCGGCGCCGCCGTGCTCGACGTGGGCATCACGCGGGTCGAGAACCCGGAGACGGGCCGCGCGAAGCTGACCGGCGACGTCGCACCGGAGGCGGCGGAGGTCGCGGGCTGGCTGTCGCCCGTGCCCGGCGGAGTCGGCCCGATGACGCGCGCGATGCTCATCCACAACGTGGTGACGGCGGCCGAGCGCGCCCTGCGCTGACCGGTCCCGCGCCACAGGACCCGCGCCGGACCGCGCTCGGGGGCGACGTCCAGTCGCCTGCCGGTAGCGTGGCCCGGCGCTCTCGCGTCCCCCACCCCGTCGGACACGTCCTCGGAGCGCGCCCCGCCCCACGAGGAGAACCCATGCTCACCGTCACCGCCTACGCCGCCCCCTCCGCGACCGAGCCGCTCGTCCCCACCACCATCGAGCGCCGCGACGTCGGACCGCACGACGTGCTCATCGAGATCGCCTACTCCGGCATCTGCCACTCCGACATCCACACCGTCCGCGGCGACTGGGGACCGGTGGCGTACCCGCTGACCGTCGGCCACGAGATCGTCGGCGTCGTCGCCGAGGTCGGCTCCGAGGTCACCAAGCACTCCGTCGGCGACCGCGTCGGCGTCGGCTGCATGGTGAACTCCTGCCGCGAGTGCGAGAACTGCCTCGCGGGCGAGGAGCAGTACTGCCTGAAGGGCAACACCGGCACCTACGCCTCCGTCGACCGCGACGGCACCATCACCCAGGGCGGCTACTCCACGCACGTCGTCGTCGTCGAGGACTTCGTGCTCCGCGTGCCGGAGTCGATCCCCTACGAGGCCGCCGCTCCGCTGCTGTGCGCGGGCATCACGACCTACTCGCCGCTCTCGCACTGGGAGGCGGGCCCCGGCAAGCGCGTGGCCGTCGTCGGCCTCGGCGGGCTCGGCCACATGGCCGTCAAGTTCGCGCACGCGATGGGCGCCGAGGTCACCGTGCTCTCGCAGACCCTCAGCAAGAAGGAGGACGGCCTCCGCCTGGGCGCCGACCACTACTACGCGACGCGCGACGAGGCGACCTTCACCGATCTCGCGAACACCTTCGACCTGATCGTCAACACGGTCAGCGCGCCCCTCGACCTCGACGCCTACCTGGGGCTCCTGCGCCGCAACGGCACGATGGTGAACGTGGGCGCTCCGGCCGAGGCGCTGCCGCTGCACGTCTTCACGCTCTTCGGCGCCCGTCGCTCCTTCGCGGGCTCGGGCATCGGCGGCATCCGCGAGACCCAGGAGATGCTCGACTTCTGCGCCGAGAAGGGCATCGCGAGCGAGGTCGAGGTCGTCTCGGCGTCGCAGATCAACGAGGCCTACGAGCGCGTCCTCGCCTCGGACGTCCGCTACCGCTTCGTGATCGACGCCTCCACGTTCGAGAAGTGAGGGCGGCCGGGGCGCTAGCCTCGGCGGCATGAGCGAACGGAGCCACCCGGCCGTCGACCGCGTCCTCGCCGACCTCGACCGGCACGGCGTGCACCCGACCGTGCGCTGGCTCGATTCGGCCGCGTCGACGGCGGCACTGGCGGCCGAGGCGCTGGGCGTCGACGTCGGCCAGATCGCCAACTCGCTCGTGTTCCTGATCGACGGTGCGCCGCTGCTGGTCCTGACCAGCGGCGGCCACCGCGTCGACACCGCCTGGCTGGGCGTGCAGCTGGGCGGATCGATCACCCGGGCGCCGGCCGCGGAGGTGAAGTCCGCGACGGGCCAGACGATCGGCGGGATCGCGCCGGTGGGCCATCCCGCGCCGCTGCGCACCGTGGTCGACACGGCCCTCGCCGCCTACGACGTGGTCTGGGCTGCGGCCGGGCACGCGCACACCGTCTACCCGACGAGCTTCGCCGAGCTGGTTCGGGTCACCGGGGGAGAAGGGCGCGCCGTCGTTCCGCCGGATCCGGCGCCGTAGCGGCTGGACGAGGAACGCCCCCTGCGACGCGAGGTCGCAGGGGGCGTCGACGGAAGCAGAGGTCAGAGCACCCGACCCGCGCCGTCGGCGGCCGTGACCAGGAAGAGCTCCGGAGTCGTGAAGCCCTTCTCGGCGAAGGCGGCGAGGACCGCGGCGCGGACCTCCTCCTCCTTCTCCACCGGGGTGAGGGCGATCGCGGAGCCGCCGAAGCCGCCGCCGGTCATCCGGGCGCCGATCGCTCCGGCGCCGCGCGCCGCCTCGACGGCGGTGTCGAGCTCGGGCACCGAGATCTCGAAGTCGTCGCGGAGGGAGACGTGGCCGGCGTCGAGCAGATCGCCGATCGCCCGGGGACCGTGCTCGCGCAGGGTGCGGACGGTCTCGAGCACGCGGACGTCCTCGGTCACGACGTGCTTCACGCGCCGGTAGGTGACGTCGTCGAGGAGCTCCTGGGCGCGCGGCAGGTCGTCGACCGTCAGCTCGCGGAGCGACGGCACGCCGAGGGTCGCGGCGCCGAGCTCGCAGGAGGCGCGCCGCTCGGCGTAGCCGCCGGTGGCGTGCGCGTGCTCGACGCGCGTGTCGACGACGAGCAGGACGAGGCCGGCCTCCTCGAAGCCGAGGGGGACGACCTCGGTGTCGAGGCTGCGGCAGTCCAGGAACACCGCGGCGTCGCGCTTCCCGAAGAGGGAGGCGGACTCGTCCATGATCCCGGTGGGGGCGCCGACCGCGACGTTCTCGGCGCGACGGCCGACGCGGGCCATCGTCGCGCGGTCGAAGCCGAGGTCCCAGAGCTCGTCGAGGGCGACGGCCATCGCGCACATCAGCGCCGCCGAGCTCGAGAGCCCCGCGCCGACCGGCACGTCGGAGTCGACGTACGCGTCGAAGCCCGAGCGGGAGCCCAGGTCGACGCCGTACTCGGTGAGCGCCCAGACCACGCCGAGCGGGTAGGCCGACCAGCCGGTCACGGCGCCGGGGCCGAGCTCGTCGAGAGCGACCTCGACCACCTCGGGGGAGAAGGCGCTGCTGATCCGGATCAGGCGGTCCTCCCTGGGCGCGACGGCCATCGCCGTGGCGCGGTCGATCGCGAAGGGGAAGACGAAGCCGTCGTTGTAGTCGGTGTGCTCGCCGATCAGGTTCACGCGGCCGGGGCCGGCCCAGACGCCGGCGGCGGGGCGGCCGAAGGTGCGCTCGAAGGCGGCGGCCGCGCTCTCGGCGACGGCGGTCAGGGAGGCGGGAGCGGCGGTCATCGGTTCTCCTCGGCGATGTCGGCGGCGGTGGTGGCGGGAGTGGCGGCGCCGCCGGGAAGCGAGTCGTCGCTGTGCGCGGCGACCGGCAGGGCCGCGTCGGGGCGCTGTGCGATCCCGGCCTCGAGCACGGCCGCGTCGGCCCGCTCGATCGCCGCGCGCAGGGCCGCGGCGCTCGTCTCGGGGGCGATGTCGCCGATCCAGGCGCCCATCGCGGCCTCGCTCCCCGCGAGGTACTTGAGCTTCGTCTCGGCGCGGCGGGGCGAGGTGATCTGGAGCATCAGGCGCACCTCGTCGCGGCGCTCGTGCACCGGGGCCTGGTGCCAGGCGGCGATGTAGGGCGTCGGGGTGTCGTAGAGGGCGTCGATGCCGCGGAGCAGGCGCTGGTACATCACAGCCAGCTCGTCGCGCTCCTCCGGGGTCGTCGCCGCCAGGTCCGGGACGT
Organism: Rathayibacter sp. AY2B5; assembly: GCF_002931645.1. Classification (NCBI taxonomy): domain Bacteria; kingdom Bacillati; phylum Actinomycetota; class Actinomycetes; order Micrococcales; family Microbacteriaceae; genus Rathayibacter; species Rathayibacter sp. AY2B5. The sequence continues at coordinate 62,061 of NZ_PSUE01000002.1, forward strand.
GGCGGTGCGGCAGGAGGTGCACCTCGACGGGCCAGCGCGCGGCGAACGGCACGAACGCGGTGAAGTGCTCGCCGCGGAGGAGGACGCGCTCGCCGGCCTGCTCGAAGGCGAGGACGTCGGCGAACATCGACGGCCCGTAGCTGTCGAGCGAGGCGAGCAGGCGGGTCGTGCGCGGCGTGACGTAGGGGTAGGAGTAGATCTGCCCGTGGGGGTGGTGCAGCGTGACGCCGATCGCCTCGCCGCGGTTCTCGAACGGGAAGACCTGCTGCACGCCGGGAAGGGCCGAGAGGGCGCCCACGCGGTCGGCCCAGGCCTCGACCACGGTCCGGGCGCGGGAGGCGCTGAGCGTGGCGAACGAGCCCTCGTGCTCGGGGCTGAAGCAGACGACCTCGCAGCGGCCGACGCTGGTCAGCGTCCGGCCGAGCCCGAGAGTGCGCAGGTCCTCCAGGGAGGCGGGCGCGTCCGCGTCCTCGAGGAGCGGGCCGAAGGAGGGGGAGCGGTTCTCGAAGACGGCGACGTCGTACCGGCTGGGCACCTCCGACGGGTTCGTCGGCGACGCCGGGGCGAGCGGATCGAGCTCGGCCGGCGGCAGGAACACGCGGTTCTGGCGCGACGCGGCGATGGAGACCCACTCGCCGGTCAGCACGTCCTGGCGCATCCGCGCGGTGGCGGGGCGGGGGTCGAGGTGGCGTGCGTCGGCGGCGCGCTCCGGGGGGAGGGTCGTGTCGGCGTCGTCGAAGTAGAGGAGCTCGCGGCCGTCGGCCAGCGTGTGCGGGCGCTTGACGACGCCGGCGGAGAGTGTGATCGCTTCGTTCATGGCAGGAGTCAGACTAGGGCCGCATCTTCGAAAAGGAAAGCTCGTTTTCCCTTTGACAAGTCCACCGGTCCGCGGGCACGATGGGCGGATGAGGACGGACGGCGAGCAGGAGTCCACGTCGGCGATCGAGCGCCGGCTGCGGCTGCGTCTAGCCGCCGAGAGCTCGGGCTTCGTCGGGGTCGCCCCGATGGCCGACATGCTCGGGGTCTCGGTCGTCACGGTCCGCTCCGATCTCGCCCTGCTCGCGAGCGAGGGCGTCCTCCAGCGGGTGCGCGGAGGGGCGATCCCGGCGCCGAGGCCCACCGGCGAGCGCTCGCTCGAGGAGGGCCTCAGCGCCGCCTCCGACGAGAAGGCCGCGATCGGCGAGGAGGCCGCCGCCTCCGTCTCCTCCGGGCAGAGCATCGTGCTCGACGTGGGCACCACCCCGCTCGCCATCGCGCACGCGCTCGTGGCGCGGGAGGATCTGCGCGACGTCACGGTGATCACGAACGGCCTCTCCACTGCGCTGGCGCTCGAGCCGGCCATCCCGCGCTTCACGGTCGTCGTCACCGGGGGCACTCTGCGGCCGCTGCAGCACTCGCTGGTCGAGCCGCTGGCGTCCGAGCTGCTCGAGCGGATCCGCGCCGACATCGCCTTCATCGGCTGCACCGGCGTGCACCCCGAGGCCGGCGTCACCAACGTCAATCTCCCGGAGGCGACCCTGAAGCGTCGGATGCTGCAGGCGGCGACCCGCCGGGTCGTGGTCGCGGACTCCTCGAAGCTCGGAGTGGTCGACCTCGGCCGGGTCGCCGCTCCCGACGAGTTCGACCGTCTGCTCACGGGGGCGGGCGCCGCCGACGGACTCGTCGCCGCTCTGGAGGAGGCGGGGCTCGCGGTCACCCGCTGCCGGGCGCTCGGCGAGCGCGTCAGTCCGTAGGATCGAGGAATGGCCGACTTCACCCCCGCCCCCGCCACCGGGCGCCAGTTCTCGCTCGACCTCACCGCTGAGGGACGCACCCTGCACGCCGTCGTGACGGAGGTGGCCGCAGCGCTGCGCCACCTCTCGGTCGACGGAGTGGAGATCACCGCCTCCTACCCGGAGAGCACCGTCCCGCCGTTCGGCTCGGGCATCGTCCTGATGCCCTGGCCCAACCGCGTGAAGGACGGGCGCTGGCACCACCGCGGCGAGACGCTCCAGCTCGCGATCACCGAGCCGAAGTACCACAACGCCATCCACGGCCTCCTGGTGAGCACCCCGTACCGCCTCGTCGACCAGGGCCCGTCCTTCGTCGAGCTGGCCGCGCCGGTCGTGCCGCAGGCGGGCTACCCGTTCCACCTCGAGACCTCGGTCCGCTACGAGCTGCAGGCCGACGGGCTGAAGGTCGTCCACCGCGTCGTCAACGTCGGAGCCGACGAGGCGCCCGTCGCCATCGGCACGCACCCCTTCCTCGCCATCGGCGACGTCCCGACCGACGAGCTCGAGATCACCGTCGACGCGGCGGTGCACATCGAGGTCGACGAGCGCCTCAACCCCACCGTGCAGAACCCGGTCGAGGGCACCGAGTGGGACCTCCGCTCCGGCCGCCGCATCGGCGACCTGGAGCTCGACGACGCCTGGGCCGACGTCCGGATGGTCGACGGCGAGAGCGTGCACGGCCTCCGCGCCGCGGACGGCCGCCGCGTGCTCCTCTGGGCCGACGCCTCGCACAACTTCATCCAGGTCTTCATCACCCGGATCTTCCCCGACGGCGACGACGTGAAGACCGCGATCGCCGTGGAGCCGATGACCGCTCCCGCAGAGGCCTTCAACAGCGGGCAGGGCCTGCGCTGGCTCGACCCGGGCGAGGAGTGGACCGTCGCGTGGGGCATCCGCCACGAGGGGTTCCCCACCGCGTCATGACCACCCTCGCGGCCGTCGGGCGCGACGACGAGGCCAAGCGCGTCGCCCTCGTCCGGATGAAGCGGCTCGCCACGGGCCTGCTCGTGGTGATGGCCGTCGTCTTCGCCGTGTCGTTCGCCCTGCAGGAGCGCTACCCGTGGCTGCAGTGGGTCCGGGCCGCGAGCGAGGGCGGGATGGTCGGCGCGCTCGCCGACTGGTTCGCCGTGACAGCGCTGTTCCGTCGGCCGCTGGGCCTGCCGATCCCGCACACCGCGATCATCCCGACCAAGAAGGACGAGATCGGCGCGAGCCTCGCGCAGTTCGTCGAGGAGAACTTCCTCCGCGGCGCCATCGTGCGCGAGAAGCTCGACTCCTTCGGGATCGCCCGGCGGGCGGGGCTGTGGCTCGCCGAGCCGGAGAACGCGCACCGGGTCGGCGGCGAGAGTGCCGCGGCCGTCCGCTCGGCGATCGCCCTGCTGGACGACTCCGACGTGCAGCGCGTGATCGAGGCGCTGGCGCGGCGCCACCTCCTCGACCCGCAGTGGGGCCCGCCGCTGGGCTCGCTGGTGGGCAGCGTGGTCGAGGCGGGCCACCACCGGCGCCTCGTGGACACGCTGGTGGAGCAGGCGGAGGCGTGGCTGACCGCGAACCCGCAGAGCTTCACCCGCATGGTCAGCGGCCGCCTGCCGAGCTGGCTGCCCTCCGCGGTCAGCCGAGCGGTGGACGAGCGGCTGTACCGCGAGGCGCTCGTCTTCGTCGCCGCGGTGCGCGAGGACCAGGTGCACCCGTTCCGGATCGCGATCGACGGCTACCTCGCCACGCTGGCGCAGGATCTGGGCACCGACCCCGACCTGATCGCCCGGGTCGAGGAGATCAAGAACCGCGCCTTCGACAGCCCGCGCGTCCGCGAGCTCGCCGGGGACGCCTGGGAGGCGACGAAGGCCTCCCTCCTCGGCGCGATGGACGACCCGTCGAGCCCCCTCCGCGGCAGCATCGAGTCGATCGTGGTCGATCTGGGCCGCCGGCTCTCGACCGACGCCGGTCTCGCGGCGACCGTCGACTCCTGGATCGGATCGGTCGCGGCCAACCTGGTCGACCGCTACCGCACCGACATCGCCAGCATCATCGGCGACACCATCCACCGCTGGGACCCGCGCGAGACGTCCGAGAAGCTCGAGCTGCAGGTCGGGAAGGACCTCCAGTTCATCCGGATCAACGGCACCGTCGTGGGCTCCCTGGCCGGGCTGGTCATCTTCACCGTCGCGCACGCGCTGCTCGGGTCGTGAAGCGGGGCGCCCGGGCCCGCTCCGCAAGCCCTCGTCGGCGTCGGTGGTCGGGCGTACGGTCGCACCATGAGCGATGACAACACCACCGATCCCGATGTCAAGACCGAGGGCGACGTCCTCGGCGCCCGTGCCGACGACGGCAGCGACACCAGCGCCAGCAAGGACCCGTCCGACTGGGTCACCGGCGACGAGCCGATGACCGGCCCGCAGCGCAGCTACCTCGACACCCTCGCGCGCGAGGCGGGCGAGACCCTGCCCGCCGACCTCACCAAGGCCCAGGCCTCCGAGCACATCGACCGCCTGCAGTCCTCCACGGGCCGTGGCGACGGCAGCAACGGGCACGACTGATCCCGCCGGGGCGCCCCGGGGCTGAGCATCAGTCCCCGTCGGCGCCCCCGTCCGGGGCGCGCACACCGCGCCCCGACGTCCCTAGGGTTCCGTCATGGCGATCTCCCGCACCACGCGCAACGCCCTCGACCTCATCGACGCGATCCGGATCCCCGGCCGCATCGATCCCCGTCTGGCCCGGCAGGTGACCCTGTCCCTCCGCCAGCTCCTCGAATCCGGAGCCTTCGGCCCGAGCGAGCGGCTCCTCCGCCGCCGCGCGAGGAGGCTCCGCTCCCGCACCCGCGAGGCGGCCGCGTTCCGGCAGACGCGCCCGGCCGGCTGCACCGTCCAGCCCTGAGCCCGCTGAACGGAGTCGCTCCGCTGTGACCGGCGACGGGACAGACACCGTCTGCGCGGTCGTCTAGAGTTCCTGGCATCCGGTCCGCCGGATGCCCGCCGCAGTCTCCCGGCCGGTCGACAACGGAGTCGTCCCGGCGCGGGTCATCCCCCCGTTCGCGCGTCGAACGCCCCGCTGGTTCCAGCACCCCGCTCCCTCCTCGAGAAGGGACTCCCGCGATGACGACCCGCGTCTCGCACACCGCGACGACCGTCCGCCTCGTCCGCTGGTACCGGATCGACTCCGACTGGCTCTCGGAGGTCGTCACCGGCCGCCTGCTCGAGCACCAGGACGGCCGCTGGCGCCTGCTCGTCGGCGAGAAGGTCCGCGACTACCCGGACGAGGTGTGGTCGCTCTGCCACGAGTGATGCCGTCGCGGAGCACCGCGGCCCGGACGAGCCGTCAGAGGTAGAGGTAGTACGTCTTCGCGCAGTCCGTCGAGCAGAACGGGTCACGGCGGCGGGCCGGCCGGACTCGGCACGCCTCGCACAGCCGAGGCCGGCGCAGGAGGACGCGGAGGACGGTCAGCACCTCTGCACGGTAGTGCGGCGACCTGGCTGCGCCCTGGCACTGTCCGGAAAGCGCGACCAGGCGGTCGTGTGGTGGGCCCCGTCGGGCTCGAACCGACGACCCGCGGATTAAAAGTCCGCTGCTCTGCCAACTGAGCTAGAGGCCCGCGCGCTCCAGGGTAGCGGGCCGTCGACGCCCCCCGGAGCAGGTGCGGCCCGGAGCAGGTGCGGCCCGGAGCGCGGACGATCCCGGAGCGGACCGCGTCCTCCGCGCGGGCATACCCGCCCAGCCGCGGGCGTTACCCTCCTCGAACCCCCTACGGAGCGCGAGCGCGAGAGCGTCCGCGCGCACGACCGCGGAAGGCGGCCCCATGACAGACGGCTTCCACAAGCCGACCAAGTTCCCCTCCCACGTCTTCGAGGCGTTCCAGGGAGGAGAGGACCCGGCGCAGATCAGCCGCGTCGCCCACGAGACCGCGATCGCGCTGCTGAGCCGTGTCCGGAACGACCCCGACCCGGTGGTCATCGACCGCCTGGTCGAGTACACCGACCACAACGGCATCGACGCGCTGGCCGAGCTCTGGGCGCGCTCCAGCGCGGCGAGCCTGCCGGGCGCCCTCTGGCGGATCTACCTGCTGCGGCTGGTCATCCGGCAGGACCCGGAGAGCACGAGCTTCCTCTACCAGCGCGGAGTCGAACTGTCCGCCACGATCGACCCGGTGGTCGCCGGAGCCAGCACTCCCACGGGGCCGGCCGAGATCACCGAGCTGGCCGACCGGATCCTCCGCGGCGTCTTCGACGGCGACTTCGCGGTGGCACTGGACCGCGCCGCGGCGTTCTGCCGCGTGAGCGCCTCCGGAGCCGTCTCGGTCGCCGACGATGTGGAGCCGGTGAACCCCGTCCGGGCGAGCGAGCTGACCACCCGCGCCCTGCGCCTCTCGACCACCGCGGCCGAGCTCGTGAGCTGCGCGCGGCTGTGGCGGAGCGACTCCCTGGAGTGACGCGCAACCCGCGTTCACCCATTGCGAACGCCGCTCGCCGCCACCGCGGAGGCCTTTGGTAGACTGGCGGAAGCCGGATCGCAGTAACCCCGGGCTCCACTTATAGCCGCTTCGAGCGGCCTCGCGCCGAGAGGCGTTCCTGCGGTCCGGCCCCTTCTCTGCTCGCATCGAGGCCACGGTGCGCGAGGCGAGGGCCCAGGAGGAGTCGATCCTCGCCCGAGTCCCCACAGACAGGCGCCAGCGGAATGAAGAACAGCAGAGCTCTCCGGATCGGCGCGCGCGTCTGGGCGGGGACGGGGCTGCTGGTCGTCGCCGCCCTCTACCTCCTCGCCGCGCCGAGCGTCGACGACGCGGAGGGCGCCCAGTTCGCCGCGGGGGTCTCGCTCTCGCAGGGCACGGTGATGCGCGTCCTCGCGGTCCTCGACGTGCTCGCCGGGCTCTGGGTCCTCATCCGCCCGCGCAGCTATCCGGGCATCACCGCTGCGGCGGTGGCCGTGATCTCGCTCTGGCTGGCCCCCCGGCTGGGCGAACCCGCGCTCGTGCCGATCGGCGCGTTGGCGCTGGATGTCCGATTCGTGACGCATCCGATCGAGGTGTCGGTCGTCGTTGCAGGCCTGGCCGTGACAGCCTTCTGGATGACGCGGATTCTTTCAGCCCGGGCGCGGGCGAGGCGGGGCTGATGACGGACGACACCACAGCGGAGGCGGCTGTCCTCCTCGAGCGCATCGCCGGGGGAGAGCAGGCCGCGTTCGCCGCGCTCTACGACCAGATGGCCGGCCGGGTCCTCGGCCTGATCATCCGCGTCCTCGTCGACCGCTCCCAGTCCGAGGAGGTGGCCCAGGAGGTCTTCCTCGAGATCTGGCAAACCGCTGGGCGTTTCGCTCCGAATAAAGGAAGCGCGACGACCTGGATCCTCACGATGGCACACCGCAGGGCCATCGACAGGGTCCGCGCGGCTCAAGCCGGCCGTGATCGGGACATGCGCATCGGAATCCGAGACCTCGGACGCGACTACGACCAGGTCTCCGAGCAGGCGGAGGTGTCCCTCGAGCACGAGAAGGTCGCGGCCGCCATGGGCCGCCTGACGGAACTGCAGCGGCAGGCGCTGCAGCTCGCTTACTACGGCGGATACTCGCACAGCGAGATCGCGGGGATCCTGCAGTGCCCCGTGGGAACCGTCAAGACACGCCTGCGTGACGGAATGATCAGACTTCGAGAAGAGATGGGGGTGGCCCTGTGAACGATGTGCGACTCCCCGACGGGATTGACGACCCGCGCGATCTCGCGGCGGGTCACGCACTGGGCATCCTGACGCCCGAGGAGCAGGAGCGCTACGAGCGCTTCCTCTCCGAGCACCCGGAGGCGCGCGGCGAGGCCGACGCGTTCGCCGAGGTGGCGGAGGCGCTGGTCGCCGACGCACCCGCCGTGGAGCCTTCGCCGGGCTTCAAGGCCGACCTGATGGCGCTCATCGCCACCACTCCGCAGCTGCCGCTGGAGGAGCCCGACGAGGACCACGAGGTGCCCTCCGCGCCCCGTCTGGTCCCCGTCGCCTCCGAGGGCGAGCGGAGCGGTCCGACGGCTCGCCGGGACGGTGGCGGCAGCGCCGCGAACCGTGCACGGAGCCGCTGGTTCGCCCGCCCCGCGGTCTACCTCTCGGCGGCCGCGGCCGCCGCGGTGATCGTGGTCGGCGGAGTGACCCTTCCGCCGCTGCTCTCGTCCGGCCCCGGCCAGACGCAGCAGCAGACGGCTCTGGAGCAGATCCGCAGCGCCCCCGACGCGCAGGAGACGACCGGCACGGTCGCCACCGGCGAGCAGGCAACGCTGGTCTGGTCGAGCTCGCTCGGCCGCTCCGCCCTCGTGGTGGACGACCTGGCGCCGCTGCCGGAGGACAAGACCTACGAGCTCTGGTACATCGGCTCGTCCGGTCCGGTCGCCGCAGGGACGTTCGATGGGGGAGAGGGCAGCACCGTGGCCCCGCTCGAGGGGAGCCTGACCGAGGGCGGAGTCGTCGCCGTGACGGTCGAGGACGCCGGCGGCTCGCCGACTCCGACCACCGATCCGATACTGGCGATCGACATCGCCTGACGGCCCGAGCACGAGAAGAGCCGCACTCCCCTCACGGAGTGCGGCTCTTCTCGTTCCCGGAGGGCACGCGGTGGAACGAGAGCGAGCCGCGACCCCGGAGGGACGCGGCTCGCTCTCGCCTGCGGCGGATCAGCCGAAGCGGCCCGAGACGTAGTCCTCGGTCGCCTGGACGGACGGGCGCGAGAACATCGTCGCGGTGTCGTCGTACTCGATGAGCTTGCCCGGCTTGCCGGTGCCCGCGATGTTGAAGAACGCGGTGCGGTCCGAGACGCGCGAGGCCTGCTGCATGTTGTGGGTCACGATGACGATCGTGTAGTCGTTCTTGAGCTCCTCGATGAGGTCCTCGATCGCGAGGGTCGAGATCGGGTCGAGGGCCGAGCAGGGCTCGTCCATCAGGAGGACGTCGGGGGAGACGGCGATCGCGCGGGCGATGCACAGACGCTGCTGCTGGCCGCCGGAGAGACCGGAGCCGGGCTTGTCGAGGCGGTCCTTCACCTCGTTCCAGAGGTTCGCGCCCTGGAGCGAGCGCTCGACGAGCGCGTCCGCGTCCGACTTCGAGATGCGGCGGTTGTTGAGCTTCACGCCGGCCAGCACGTTGTCCCGGATGGACATCGTCGGGAACGGGTTGGGGCGCTGGAAGACCATGCCCACCTGCCGACGGACCTGCACCGGATCGACGCCCGGGCCGTACAGGTTGTTGCCGTCGATCAGGACCTCGCCCTCGACGTGCGCGCCGGGGATGACCTCGTGCATGCGGTTGAGCGTGCGGAGGAAGGTCGACTTGCCGCAGCCGGACGGGCCGATGAAGGCGGTGACCGTGCGGGGCTCGATGGCGAGCGAGACGCCCTCCACCGCGAGGAACTGGCTGTAGTAGACGTTGAGGTCGTTGACCTCGATGCGCTTGGACATTGCTTCCTTCGGGGATTCCGGCCGGAGCCGAGTGGTGGGTGTCAGCGGCCGAGCTTGGGGGCGAAGATCTTCGCGATCAGGCGGGCGACCAGGTTCAGCGCCATGACGATCAGGATGAGGGCCAGCGCGCCGGTCCAGGCCCGGTTGAGGAACGCCTCGGCGTCGGGGCCCTGGTTCGCGTACTGCGTGTAGACGAAGACCGGGAGGGTCATCATCCGCTCGCTGAAGAGGTCGTAGTTCATCGACGCGGTGAAGCCGGCGACGATGAGCAGCGGGGCGGTCTCGCCGATGACGCGGGCGATCGCGAGGGTGATGCCCGTCGTGATGCCGGCGATGGAGGTCGGCAGCACGATCTTGACGATGGTCAGCCACTTCGGCACGCCGAGGGCGTAGGACGCCTCGCGCAGCTCGTTCGGGACCAGCTTCAGCATCTCCTCCGACGAGCGGACGACCACGGGGATCATCAGCACGGCGAGGGCGATCGAGCCGGCGAAGCCCATCCGGACGCCGGGGCCGAGGAGCAGCGCGAAGAGCGCGTAGGCGAACAGGCCCGCGACGATGGAGGGGATGCCCGTCATCACGTCGACGAAGAAGGTGATCGCCCGGGCGAGGTGGCCGCGGCCGTACTCGACGAGGTAGATCGAGGTGAGCAGGCCGATCGGCACCGAGATCAGCGCGGCCATGGCCGTGATCTCGAGCGTGCCGATGATCGCGTGGAGGGCGCCGCCGCCCGCGTCGATGACGTTGCGCATCGACGAGGAGAAGAAGAGCGGATCGAACCGCGCGACTCCATTGGAGACGACCGTGTAGAGCAGGGAGATCAGCGGGAGCAGCGCGATGATGAACGCGGTCGCGACCAGCGAGGTCACGAGGCGGTCGACAGCCTTGCGGCCGCCCTCGACCAGGCGCGAGACCACGTAGATTGCGACGTCGAAGAGGACGGTGCCCCAGAAGATCGCTCCGACGAGGCTGAAGTCGTTCATCATGCCGGCCGCCTGGAGGATCAGGAAGACGGCGGCGAACACGACCCAGCTGCCGACGAGCAGCATCCAGGGAGTGCCCTTGGGCAGCTTGCCCGCCTGCAGCGAGAAGGGCATCGACGAGGTGGCGGCGGACATCAGTTGGCTCCCGAGAAGGCCTTGCGGCGGTTGACGATGAACCGCGCGACCGAGTTCACGACGAGGGTGATGACGAAGAGGATGAGGCCCGAGGCGACGAGGACGTTCACGCCGACTCCGCTCGCCTCCGGGAACTGCAGCGCGATGTTCGCGGCGATGGTGTTCGAGTTCTGCGAGGTGAGCAGGAGGAAGGAGACGACCGTCGCGGGCGAGAGCACCATCGCGACGGCGAGCGTCTCGCCGAGGGCCCGGCCGAGGCCGAGCATGGCGGCCGAGACGATGCCCGGAGCGCCGAAGGGCAGGACGGCCATGCGGATCATCTCCCAGCGGGTCGCGCCGAGCGCGAGTGCCGCCTCCTCGTGCAGGCGCGGGGCCTGGAGGAAGATCTCGCGGCAGACCGCGGTGATGATCGGGATGACCATGACGGCCAGCACCACCGAGGCGGTGAGGATCGTCTTGCCGGTGCCCGACGCCTGGCCGCCGAAGAGCGGGAACCAGCCGATGTTCACGTTGAGGAAGAGGTAGAAGGGCTGCACCATCGGCGCCAGCACGGTCGCGCCCCAGAGGCCGAAGACCACCGAGGGGACGGCGGCGAGGAGGTCGACCACGTAGCCGAGGGCCATCGCGATGCGGCGCGGCGCGTAGTGCGAGATGAAGAGGGCGATCGCGATCGAGAGCGGCAGGGCGATCACCAGGGCGATCACCGCCGACCAGACCGTGCCGAAGACCAGGGGGCCGACGTAGGCCCAGAAGCTCGTCGCGTCGCCGGGGAGGCTGCCGGCCGGCGCGGTGAACGCGGGGATCGACTGCGCGATGAGGAAGATCGCGACGGCGGCGAGGACGAGGAGGATGAGGGAACCGGCGGCGACGGTCGAGATCGAGAAGACCCGATCTCCGACACGCACCTTCGCCTTCGGGCGGACGACGGTCTCAGTTGCCATTCCAGGGGACTCTCTTCAGACGAGGGGGTTCGGCGGGGCGCACAGGGAGATGCTAGGGCTCGGAGGGGGCGTCCGGTGGGTCGAGCCCGGCACAGGCGGGGCCCGTCCCGCGGATCGTGCTGCGAGACGGGCCCTGCCGGTGGGACTACTTGATCGACTCGATCGCGGTGGCGACGGTCGAGGCGAGCTCGGAGCTCAGGGGAGCGGAGCCGGCCTGAGCGGCGGCGGCCTCCTGGCCCTCCTCGCTCGCGACGTAGGAGGCGAAGGACTTGACGACCTCGCCCTTGTCGGCGTCCGCGTACTCCTGGCACACGATGAGGTAGCTGACCAGGACCATCGGCCAGGCGTCCGCCTCGGTGCCGGTGCGGTCGATCTTGATCGCGAGGTCGTTGTCCTCGCGGCCCTCGGCGATGGGCGAGGCGGCGACGACCGCCGCGGCTCCGTCGGCCGAGATGGTCGAGAACGCGTCGCCGACCTTCAGCTGGGCCATGTCCATGCCCTGGGCGCCGGACTCGTCGGCGTAGCCGATCGTGTTGGTGCCGTTCTTGACCGCGTCGACGACACCCGAGGTGCCCTTGGCGCCGTCACCGCTCTGGTACGGGAAGGTCTGCGCGGCGGGAGCGTCCCAGACGTCACTCGCGGTGGCCGCGAGGTAGTCGGTGAAGTTCTGCGTGGTGCCCGAGTCGTCCGAGCGGTGCACGGAGGTGATGTTCGCCGACGGGAGGGTCGCGTCGGGGTTCAGGGCCTTGATCTCCGGGGCGTCCCAGGAGGTGATGGTGCCCTTGAAGATGCCCGCGATGGTGGCCGCGTCGAGCTTGAGCTCGTCGACGCCCTCCACGTTGAAGATGACCGCGATCGGCGAGATGTAGACCGGGAGGTCGATCGCCTTGGTGTCGGGGGCGCAGGCGGCGAAGGTGCCTGCGAGCTCCTCGTCCTTGAGCGCGGAGTCGGAGCCGGCGTAGTCGGCGGCGCCGTCGATGAAGTTGGTGCGGCCGGCGCCGGAGCCCTGCGGGTCGTAGTTGACCGTGACTTCGGGGTTCGCGGTCTGGAACGCGGCGGCCCAGGTGGTCTGCGCGGTGCCCTGAGCGGACGAGCCGATCCCGGTGATGGTGCCGGAGAGCGTGGAGGTGGTGGCGGAGCCGGAGCTGCCGCCTGCGGCCGGTGCCTCGTTGGCAGCGCAGGAGGTCAGCGTGATCGCTGCGACGGCGGCGACGACGGCCGCCTGGCCGAGACGCGAGAATCTCACAAGTATCCCTTTCGGGTAGGAAAGCGTGGAAAACAGAACAGGGCCTGGTGCAGCCCGCGAGCGAGAGTACGGAGGGGTCGTGTCCTGGCACCGACCGCTCGGTGAACGCGCGGTGAACGGGTCCGCCTCGGGGATTGCGGAGCGACGGGGCGGCGGGGAAGGCGCGGTGCGTCCGGCGGGTCCCGGCGGCGCGACCGGCCCGGTCCGGAGGGACCCGTCGAGCCGGCCGCGCAGCGCCCGGGCGGGTCAGGCCAGCGGCGTGTGCGTCTCGATCGCGACGATGCCGGAGCCGGGGTGACCGGTGGAGAGGTGCACCACGGCGAAGCCGCCGGTCGGGAGCGCTGCCGCCTCGTCGAGGTAGGCGCCGAGAGGGGTCGCCGTGGCGAGGGCGATCTCGCGCAGGATCTCGGGGATCACCGGTCGGTGGCTGCAGAGGACGGCGGTGCGGCGGGCGCGGACCCGCTTGCCGACCAGGGCGCGGACGTCGGCGGTGCCCTGCTCGTGCGCCTCCTGGCTGAGGTCGTCGCGCAGCTTGACCGGCTTCCTGACCAGACCGGACAGCGGGGCGATGGTCGACCGGCAGCGCTTGGCGGTGCTCGAGACGAGGCGGCGCGGGCGCCAGGCGGCCACGGCCTGAGCGGCGGCAGCGGCCTCGACCCGGCCGCGCCCGGTGAGGCGGCGGGTGGAGTCGCGGCCGTCCCAGGAGGAGGCGGGCACCGCCTTCGCGTGCCGCAGGACCACGATCGCGAAGGTCTCGAGCGCACCGCGTGCGGCGATCCGGGCGAACTCGTCGACGATCGTCACGTCGTGCGGATAGGTCAGGTAGCTCCGGGCCCGCTTGAGCGTCACCCACTCGAGCGCCTCGACCTCGTCGTTCGGGAGGAAGTCGGACGCCAGGACGGCCTTCTCGGTCACCTGCGCCGCCCAGTAGTAGACGGCCTTCGGGCGCCCACTCGGCAGCGTGTACTCGGTGCACCCCAGCGGCACCCCGAGCGCCACCGAGAGCCCGGTCTCCTCGCGGATCTCGCGCACCGCGGTCTCCGGGAGGGACTCGCCCGCGTCGACCTTGCCCTTGGGCAGGCTGACGTCCCGGCGGTGCGGCCGGTGGATCACGAGGATGTGCGGGCGGCCCTCGATGATCCGCCAGCACACCGCTCCTGCTGCGTAGACGGTGCCCGTCACGGGCGTCAGCGGCTGGAGGCCCGGTTGGCGGACCGTGTCGCCGCGCGCTTGCGATGGGTGATGTGCTGCATCAGCTGGTTCTGCAGGTCGGCGAGCGGAGCGCCCTCCTCATCGAGGTGGTGCCGCGTCCAGTCGCCGTCCGGGCCGAGCCACCAGGAGGCGGTCCGCTCGTCCATCGCCCGCTCGAACATGTCGTCGATCTCGCTGAGGTGCGCCGGCTCGACGATCCGCACCAGAGCCTCGACGCGGCGGTCGAGGTTGCGGTGCATCATGTCGGCGCTGCCGATGAAGACGTCCGGCTCGCCGCCGTTGACGAAGCTGAAGATGCGGGAGTGCTCGAGGTAGCGGCCGAGGATCGAGCGCACGCGGATGGTCTCGGAGAGCCCCTCCTGGCCGGGCTTCAGCCCGCAGATGCCGCGCACCCACACGTCGACCGGCACGCCGGCCTGGCTGGCGCGGTAGAGCGCGTCGATCACGGACTCGTCGACGATCGAGTTGACCTTGATCCGGATGCCCGAGGGGCGCCCCGCGCGGGCGTTCTCGGTCTCGGCGGCGATCCGCTTGAGCAGGCCCTTCCGCAGGTGGCGCGGCGCGACGAGCAGGCGCTTGAACTTCTTCTCGATCGCGTAGCCCGAGAGCTCGTTGAACAGACGCGTGAGGTCCTTGCCGACCTCGGGGTCGGCCGTCAGGAGTCCGAGGTCCTCGTAGATGCGCGAGGTCTTCGGGTTGTAGTTGCCGGTGCCGATGTGGGAGTAGTGGCGGAGCACTCCGCCCTTCTCCTGGCGGATGACGAGCGCGAGCTTGCAGTGGGTCTTCAGCCCGACGAGCCCGTAGACCACGTGCACGCCCGCCTTCTCGAGCTTGCGCGCCCACGAGATGTTCGCCTGCTCGTCGAAGCGCGCCTTGATCTCGACCAGGGCGAGCACCTGCTTCCCCGACTCGGCCGCGTCGATGAGCGCCTCGACGATGGGGGAGTCGCCGGAGGTGCGGTAGAGCGTCTGCTTGATCGCGAGCACGTCCGGATCGGCCGCCGCCTGCTCGAGGAACGACTGCACGCTCGTCGCGAAGGACTCGTAGGGGTGGTGCAGGAGCACGTCGCCGCGGGAGACCGCCTTGAAGACGTCCTGCCGCTGGTTGGGCTCGCTGGGCGAGAGCTGCACTGCCGTCGTCGGGACGTGGTTGGGGTACTTCAGGTCCGGGCGGTCGATCTTCTGCAGGCTGAAGAGCCCGCTGAGGTCGAGCGGGGCCGGGAGCTTGTAGACCTCCTGCGTCGTGATGTCGAGCTCGCGGACCAGCAGGCCCAGCGTCTCGTCGTCCATGTCGTCGGTGACCTCGAGGCGGATGGGCGGGCCGAACCGGCGGCGCAGCAGCTCCTTCTCGAGGGCCTTGATCAGGTTCTCGGTCTCGTCCTCGTCGACCTCGACGTCCTCGTTGCGCGTCACCCGGAACACGTGGTGGTCGAGGATCTCCATGCCGGGGAACAGGTCGTCCAGCTGGTTGGCGATCAGGTCCTCGAGCGAGATGAACCGCATCGGCTCGCCCGGCGCCGCGACGCCGGCGATCCGCACGAAGCGGGGGAGCATCTGCGGCACCTTGAGGCGCGCGAACTCGACCTTCTGCGTCTTCGGGTTCCGCACCCGCACCGAGAGGTTGAGCGAGAGGCCGGAGATGTAGGGGAACGGGTGCGCCGGGTCGACCGCGAGCGGCATCAGCACCGGGAACACCTGGGCCGAGAAGTAGTCGTCCAGCACGGTGCGCTCGGCGTCGCTCAGCTCGTCCCAGCGGACGAGGTCGATGCCGCCGTCGCGCAGGGCGGGCTCGACGAGCTCCTTGAACGCTCGGGAGTGGCGCTGCTGCAGCAGGTGCGCCTTCTCCGAGATGTCGGTCAGCACGTCGACCGGCACGCGCCCGATGTTCGTCGGCAGGGCGAGCCCCGTGAGGATGCGGCGCTTGAGGCCGGCGACCCGGACCATGAAGAACTCGTCGAGATTGGACGAGAAGATCGCGAGGAAGTTCGCCCGCTCGAGCGCCGGAACCAGCGGATCCTCCGCGAGCTCGAGCACGCGCTGGTTGAACGCGAGCCAGCTCAGCTCCCGGTCGAGGTAGCGGTTGTCAGGGAGGAGCGGGTCCGAGTGCTCCTCCTCGTCGTCGAAGTCGTCGTCGAGGTCATCGCTGAGACCGTCTTCGAGAAGCAGGTTGTCGCCGTCCATGCGACCATCCTGGCACCGCGTCCGTCCGCTCCGCGCCGCCGCTCGTGAATGCCGGATGAACGGGGCCGGGGGAGGCCCTGTGGAGGAGTGCCGGTTCAGCGCAGCGGCGCGGCCCGCTGCAGGTACTGCACGTCGACGGAGGCGTCCGTGAACCCGAGCGAGCGGTAGAGCGCCACCGCCGACCGGTTCTCGGCCTCGACGTAGAGGTCGGCCGTGGTGCAGCCGCGCTCGAGCATCCGCGCGAGCCCGGCGTTCAGCAGGGTGCGGCCGAGTCCCCGTCCGGCCGCCTCGGGGGCGACCCCGAGGACGTAGATCTCGCCGGTCGTCGATCCGGGCTCGATCTTGAGCCAGTCGTAGCCGAGGAGCGTGCCGTCGGCGTCGCGGAGCAGGAGGAAGTCGCCCTCGTCGAACCACGGCTCGGCGCGGCGGGCCGCCAGGTCCTCCTCCGTCATCCGCCCCTGCTCGGGGTGCGCGGCGAAGACCCGCGCGTTCAGGGCGATCCACTCGGCCGGAGCGAGGTCGCGGGCGTCCGAGAGGACGACGCCCTCGGGGACGCGGACCTCGGGGGCGGCGAGCGGCTCGAGCTCGAGGTGCAGGAGGGTGCGCACCGGGGCGAAGCCGTGGGAGGCCGCGAGGGCCCGGGCGGCGGGGTGGTCGCCGTGCGCCCAGGCGAGCAGGCCCGTCCGGCCGCTCGCGAGGACCTGCTCCAGGGTCGCGGTGCCGAAGCCGACCCCGCGCCACTCCGGATCGACGACGAACTCCAGCTCGCCCTGCCCGAGGATCGCCGCCGCCACGACCACGTCGGCGCGCAGCCCCACGAGGAGGGTGCGCGAGCCGGCCCGGGCGTCGACGAGCGTCTGATCGCTGAAGGGGGGCTGGTGGTCGAACCAGGCGGCGCGCCCGATCAGGTGCTCGAGGCCGACCGCCACCGCGGGATCGGCCAGATCCTCAACGGACAGGTTGAGCGACTCGCTCATTGTCCTCTTCGTACACGTTGAAGCGGTATCCGACGTTGCGGACCGTGCCGATCAGCGACTCCAGGTCGCCGAGCTTCGCGCGGAGGCGCCGCACATGCACGTCGACCGTGCGGGTGCCGCCGAAGTAGTCGTAGCCCCACACCTCGCTCAGCAGCTGCTCGCGGGTGAAGACGCGCGAGGGGTGCGTGGCGAAGAAGCGGAGGAGTTCGAACTCCTTGAAGGTGAGGTCGAGCGGGCGCCCGTGCACCTTGGCGGAGTAGCTTGCCTCGTCGATCACGACGCCCGAGGCCTGGATGCGCGAGGTCGACTGCTCCTGCGCCAGCCGGCCGATCACCAGGCGGATGCGGGCGTCGACCTCGGCGGGGCCGGCCGAGTCGAGGATGACGTCGTTGACGCCCCAGTCGGCCGAGACGGCCGTGAGCCCGCCCTCCGTGAGGATCAGGATGAGGGGGACGTTGATGCCCGTGGTCGTGAGGATCTTGCAGAGCGACTTGGCGCTGGCGAGGTCCTGCCGCGCATCGACCAGGATCAGATCGCAGCTCGGGGCGTTCACGAGCTGGGCGGGCTCCGCGGGGATCTGCCGGGTCCGGTGGCTGAGGAGCCCCAGTGCGGGGAGCACCTCGGCGCCTCCCGCCGAGGTCAGTATCAACAACTGCGCCACGGATCCTCCAGAACTGGTCTGCCCGCAATACTAGCGGCGGGCCGGGAGGGGCGTCCGCCTGGGGCACAATTGTCGGATGGGCAGGGATCGGGTGGGCATCGGAGTCGTCTGGGCGCTCGCACTCGCGGGCTCCGTGCTGACTCTGGCGATCGCCGCTCCGGAGTCCCGGCAGCTCTGGCTCGCGCTGACGTTCGGCGGATGCGTGCTCGCGACCTTCGCGGTGCAGCTCGCCGTGGCCCGCGCCGAGGGGTACCTCCTCCGCGCGATGACGAGCATCGTCGGGGCGATGGCCGTGGTCGCGGTCGCGAGCGGGATCGCCCTCCTCCTCCCCGCCTGAGCAGTCGCGCCGTCCCGTCCCGAGCGCCCGGATCAGCACCGCCTGAGCGGCCGCGTCCGCCCCGCCCCGGCGTCGGAGGCGGCGGGTAGGATGAGCGCATGCTTCTCGCCCTGGAACTCTTCTACCTCGGTCTGCTCGGGCTCGCCTCCCTCGCCATCGCGTGGGTCTCCGGCGTGGTCGTCTACAAGCTCTACCGCGGCCAGCGCTAGCCGCCGCCGGAGCCCGAGTGATCTCGCTTCCGTCGGGCCTGCCGCCCGAGCTCGTCCCCCTGTCCTGGCTGCTCGGCGTCTGGGAGGGCTCGGGCGTCATCGACTACACGATCGGCGACGACTCCGTCCAGGCCGAGTTCGGCCATCGCATCAGCTTCAGCTACGACGGCCTCCCGTACCTCAACTACAACTCCTACACGTGGCTGATCGAGGAGGGCGCCGAGGAGGCGCCCCGGCCCCTGGTCACCGAGACGGGCTACTGGCGCCTCAGCCGCGCTCTGACCGACTCCGACGCCGGCCCGGGAATGCTGCCCGGCCGCGGCGCACCCGCCTTCCCCGACGCGGAGTCCGTCGAGACGCTGCGCAACGCCGCCGGCGGCTTCGACATCGAGGTCTCGCTCGTGCACCCGGACGGGGTCAGCGAGCTCTACCTCGGTCAGGTCAAGGGGCCGCGGATCGACCTCGCGACCGACGCGGTGATGCGCACTGCCGCGGCGAAGGACTACGCCGCCGCCACGCGCCTCTACGGCCTGGTCGACGACCACCTGCTGTGGGCGTGGGACATCGCCGCGCTCGGCCAGGGCCTGCGGACCCACTCCTCCGGACGGCTCGCCCGTGTCGACTGACGCGCCCTCCCCGCTCCTGGCCGCCCCGGGCGCCGTCGCGACGACGAGCGCCGCCGAGCCCGGCGTCGCCGCCCACTACGGCGAGCCCTTCCGCGAGCAGCGCGCTCTCGCCGCGGGCACCGCGCTCGTCGACCTCTCCGGCCGCGGCGTCGTGACCGTCACGGGGCCGGACCGCCTCACCTGGATCGACTCGCTCACCAGCCAGGCCGTCTCGCGCCTCGCTCCCGGCGCGTCCGCCGAGACGCTCCTGCTCGACCCGACCGGCCGGATCGAGCACGTCATCCGCCTCGTCGACGACGGCGAGACCGCCTGGCTCCTGCTCGACCGCGACGAGACGGCCGGCCTGGCCGCCTGGCTCGACCGGATGCGCTTCATGCTCCGCGTCGAGGTCGCCGACCGCACCGACGACTTCGCGACCCTCGCCGCCCTCGGCGACGGGCCGGCCCTGACGCTCGCCCTGTCCCTGGCCGAGGAGCCCGTCGTCTGGAGCGACCCGTGGTCGCAGGTCCAGCCGGGCGGCTGGCAGTACGCGCTGACCACAGAGCACCCCGGGGCCTCCTGGGAGCTCCGCGAGGTCCTGGTCCCGCGAGCGGCCCTCGAGGCCCTCGCGGAGACGGCCGTCGGGGTGGGAGTGGCCCTCGCCGGGGTCGACGCCCTCGAGGCCCTGCGCATCGCCGCCTGGCGCCCGCGCCACGCGACGGAGGTCGACGAGCGGTCCATCCCGCACGAGCTCGACCTCCTCCGCTCGAGCGTACATCTCGCCAAGGGCTGCTACCGGGGCCAGGAGACGGTGGCGAAGGTGCACAACCTCGGGCACCCGCCGCGGCGCCTGGTCCTGCTGCAGCTCGACGGCTCCGACTCGGTCCTCCCCGCCCACGGCGACGTCGTCACGGCGCTCAAGGGCGGCGAGCCGGTCGAGGTCGGCACGGTCACCTCCAGCGCCTGGCACTACGAGGACGGACCGGTCGCCCTCGCGGTCGTCAAGCGGAGCGTCCCGGTGGACCTCGAGCTGACCGTGCTGGCCGGCGACTCGCGCGTGGCCGCGGCCCAGGAGGTCGTGGTCCCTCCCGGAGCCGGAGCGGAGGCGGGAGTGCCCCGCCTGCCCCGCCTCGGGGCGACGACCAGGTAGGCCACGCCGTGGTGGCCGCACGTCCCGCCGAGCGGGGCCGGGCGGCCGAGCGGCTGCGCGGTCTCGTCCGGACCCCCGAGCTGAGTCCCGCGCGCGCCCTCGCCCGCGCGGGGGCGTCGCTCCCCGCCGTGCTGCAGATCGTGCTCGCGGCGACCCTCGCCTACTCCGTCGCGCACTTCCTCCTCGGGCACCCCGCGCCGGTGCTGGCGCTGACGGCCACGATCTCGAGCCTCGGCATCGCGCGCGACACCCGCCCCAAGCAGGTGGCCGAGACAGCGACGGGGATGCTCATCGGCATCACGGCCAGCGAGGTCCTGCTCCTGCTGTGGGGGAGCGGCGTCTGGCAGCTCGCCGTCGTCCTCGCGATCGTCTTCACGCTCGGCCGGGCCCTCTCGCCCTCGCCGGGGTTCGCCGTGGCCGCCGGGACCCAGGCGATGCTGGTGATGGTCCTCCCTGCGCCGGACGGAGGCGTCTTCACCCGGAGCGTCGACGGCCTGATCGGCGGGCTCGCGGCGCTGCTCTGCACGGCGATCGTGCCCCGCCCGCCGCTGCGCACGGCGCGGGCCGAGGCGCATCGGCTCCTCACCGCGCTCAGCCGGACCGTGGAGGAGCTGGCCGAGGCGCTCCGCCGGGGCGACTCCTCGGCGTCCACCGCAGCCCTCGAGCGGATCCGCGGGACGCAGCCGGTCATCGACGGCTGGACCGCGGCGCTCGACTCCGCGACCGGCGTCGCCCGGATCTCGCCGTTCGTCCGTCGGCACCGCGGCGAGCTCTCCCGCCAGGCCGTGATGCTGTCCGCGCTGGACCTCGCGACCCGGAATCTGCGCATCGTCGCGCGCCGCACCGACTTCCTCGTCGGGGACGGCGCCCCGCGGCCGGCGCTCGCCGGAGCGGTCGCCGCCCTCGGCCCGGGCATCGCGCTGCTCGACCGCGCGGTCGCCGATCCGTCGGTGCTCGCCCTGGCGCGTCAGGACCTCGTGCTGCTCGCGACCACGCTCGACCCCCAGCGGCTGATCCCGGAGGCGCGCCTCGCCGAGAAGACGGTGCTCGTCCTGCTCCGCCCGCTCGTCGTCGACCTGCTCACGGCGACCGGCGCCGCTCCCGCCGAGGCTCGGGCCGCCCTGCCCCCGCTCGCCTAGGGCTCAGGAGGCCCGGTGCTCAGTCCCGGTGCTCAGGCCCGGCGCTCAGGAGGAGGGGGCGACCGCCTCCCACGCGACCGTCACCTCGCCCAGGCGCCAGCGCCGCGGCCCGCCGAGGACCGGCCACTCCGGCCGGAGGTCCCGGACCGTCGCGATCCACCGCTGACCCGGACCGTAGACGGCGAGAGGGGCGTTCAGCGTCCACGCCCGCTCGAGGGCGGAGAGGAAGGCGTGCACGCCCTCGCCGGGCACGTTGCGGTGGATGAGGGCCTTCGGCAGGCGCTCGGCCGCCGTCATCGGCGAGGGGATCGTCGCGAGCCGGAGCGAGAGGGTCAGCGAGCGCGGGCCCTCCCGGCCGACCTCGACCCAGGTGCAGATGCGGCCGATCTCGTCGCAGGTGCCCTCGACCAGGACGCCGTCGGGCTGCAGGCGGTCCGTCATCGTCGCCCAGGCTGACTGCACCGCGTCCTCGTCGTACTGGCGGAGCACGTTGAAGGCGCGGATGACGTCCGCCCGCCGCCCCGCGGGCAGGGGCACCTCGAAGCCGCCGCGCTCGAAGCGCACGCGCGCGTCCGCGGGGAACGGCGTGCCGCCCTCCCTCACCCGGGCGAGCTGGCGTCGAGCGGTGTCGACCCGGGCGGGCTCGATCTCGAGGCCGAGCACCTCGACGTCGGGCGCGGCCCGGACGAGCCGGCGGTGCAGCTCGAGCGTGGTGACCGCGCTCGCCCCGAAGCCGAGATCGACGACGAGCGGGGAGGCGGTGCTGCGCAGGACGGGCAGCTCGGCGAGCCGGCGGTCGACCCGGCGGAGGCGGTTCGTGCCCGTCGTTCCGCGGGTGACGGCTCCGATGGGCATGCTCTCCAGCGTATCCGCGGGCGAGGGGGCCGCCTCTAAGCTGGACGCATGTCCGAGACCTACACCCTCATCCTCGTGCGCCACGGCAACAGCGAGTGGAACCAGAAGAACCTCTTCACCGGCTGGGTTGACGTGCGCCTGACCGAGCAGGGAGTCGCGGAGGCCACCCGCGCCGGCGAGCTGCTGACCGAGGCGGGCCTGCACCCCGACATCGTCTACACGTCGCGCCAGACCCGTGCGATCCAGACCGCCAACATCGCCCTCGAGGTCGCCGACCGCCTGTGGATCGACGTCAAGCGCTCCTGGCGCCTCAACGAGCGCCACTACGGCGCCCTGCAGGGCAAGGACAAGGCGCAGACCCTCGCCGAGTACGGCCCCGAGCAGTTCCAGACCTGGCGCCGCTCCTTCGACGTGCCGCCGCCCCCACTCGACGACGACGACCAGTACTCGCAGGCGCACGACGAGCGCTACGCCGACCTCGGCGACGCCCTGCCCCGCACCGAGTCGCTGAAGCTCGTGATCGAGCGGATGCTGCCCTACTGGGAGTCCGACATCAAGCCGGACCTCGCCTCGGGCAAGACCGTCATGATCACCGCGCACGGCAACTCCCTCCGCGCGCTGGTGAAGACGCTCGACGGCATCTCGGACTCGGACATCGCGGAGCTCAACATCCCGACCGGGATCCCGCTCGTCTACGAGCTGAACGAGGACTTCGAGCCCATCGGGGAGGCGCGCTACCTCGACCCCGAGGCCGCGGCCGCCGGTGCCGCCGCCGTCGCCGCCCAGGGCGCCAAGAAGTAGCACCGCCCCGCACGCGCGAACGGCCCGCCCGAGTCCTCGACTCCGGCGGGCCGTTCCCGTCCGCAGCTCCGACGGGGACGGCACGGACACGTCCGGCCCGCAGGAGACGATCGTTCCTGCGGGCCGGACGGTGAGACGGGCCGGAGCCCGAGGTGTCGACTAGGAGTAGTCGCCCGAGATCAGGTACTGGACCTTCTTGGCGATCGACACGGCGTGGTCGGCGAAGCGCTCGTGGTAGCGGCTGGCGAGGGTCGCGTCGACGGTGTCCGCTGCCTGGCCCTTCCACGCCTCGCTGAGCACCTTGTCGAAGACGCTGACGTGCAGCTCGTCGATCTTGTCGTCCTCGTCGCGGATCTCCTCGGCGATGCGCGGATCCTGCGAGCGGAGCAGGTCGGTCAGCTTGTGCGCGACGACCACGTCGAGGCGGCCCATCTCGACGAACGTCGGACGCAGGCTCTTGGGGACCACCTTGTCGGGGAAGCGGTAGCGCGAGAGCTGGGCGATGTGCTCGGCGATGTCGCCCATCCGCTCGAGCGACGCGCTGATGCGCAGCGCCGAGACGACGATCCGCAGGTCGCGGGCGACCGGGTTCTGCCGGGCGAGGATGTCGATCGCGAGCTCGTCGAGGCTGATGGCCAGCTCGTCGATGCGCGCGTCGCTCGCGATGACCTCCTCCGCGAGGGTGACGTCGGAGTGGTTGAACGCCTGGGTCGCCTTCTCGATGGCGATCTCGACGAGTCCGGAGATCTCGACGAGTCGTTCCTGGACCTCGGCCAGCTCCTGCTGGAAAACTTCGCGCATCTGTGTTCGACCCTCTCTACGGCGCGCGCGGACGACGGCGCCGGATCTGCGGCGAGCACCTCGCACGCCGCTGCGACTGCACTCCGTGGGCGCAGGCGCAGTCATGATGACCACGGCAGGTTAACGGACGGTGCCGGGCGTTTGAACAGTACTCGACCCCCGGAGGATCGACGGGCGTCCGGTAGGGGGACGCCCGGTGGATGGTTAGCCTGGGTCCGTGGATTCGGGCTTGATCGTGGTTCTGTCGCTCGTTCTCGGTGTCGCGATCGGGATCCTACTGACGACCGTGCTCACGCTCGCCGCCCGCCAGGGCCGCATCGCGCAGGACGTGATCTCGGTCGGGCTCCCCGAGGGGATCGAGGCGATCATCGACGCCGTCGGCTCGCCCGCCTTCGTGACCGACCCGTCGCACAACGTGCTGAAGGCGTCCACCCGCGCCGTCGCGCTCGGCCTGGTCTCGCAGGACACGCTGCTCCACCCCGACCTCGCCGCCATCGTCGACCGCGTCCGCCGCTTCGGCGACGACATCGTCCAAGACCTCGAGCTCGCGACCAGCCCGCTCTCCGACGCCGCCGTGACGCTCGTCGTCCACGCGACCCGCCTGGGCTCCCGCTACGTCCTCGTCATCGCCGAGGACCACACCGAGGCGCGCCGGCTCGAGGCCGTCCGCCGGGACTTCGTCGCCAACATCTCCCACGAGCTGAAGACCCCGATCGGCGCCGTCGGCCTGCTCGCCGAGGCCCTCGACTCCGCCGCCGACGACCCCCAGCAGGTGCGCCGCTTCGCGCACCGGCTGACCCAGGAGTCGCACCGCCTCGCGAAGATCACCCGCGAGATCATCGAGCTCTCCCGCCTCCAGGCCGCCGACGTCGCCGGCTCCGCCGAGATCATCCGCGTCGACGACGTCGTCACGGCGGCGCTCGAGACCACCCACGTCATGGCGGAGTCGCACGACGTCACCCTGGTCAAGGGCGGGATGAAGAAGGCCTACGTCGTGGGGCAGGAGAAGATGCTCGTCTCGGCGCTGCACAACCTCCTCGCCAACGCCATCCAGTACTCGCCCGCCGGCTCCCGCGTGGGCATCGGCGTCCGCTCCACCGGCGGCGTCGTCGAGATCGCCGTCACCGACCAGGGCATCGGCATCCCGGAGGAGGACCTCGACCGGGTGTTCGAGCGCTTCTACCGCGTCGACCAGGCCCGCTCCCGCCACACCGGCGGCACCGGCCTCGGCCTCAGCATCGTCAAGCACGCCGTGCAGAACCACGGCGGCGACGTCCGCGTCTGGTCCAAGCCCGGCCGCGGCTCCACCTTCACCATCCGGCTCCCCGAAGCCGACCCCGCCCGGACGCCCTTCGCGGCGACCGCCCCGATAGGAGAACACGCGTGACCAGCATCCTGCTCGTCGAGGACGAGAGCGCCCTCAGCGAGCCCCTCAGCTACCTGCTCGAACGCGAGGGCTACGACGTCACCGTCGCCGAGGACGGCAACCGCGCCGTCGCCGCCTTCGACGAGGGCGACTACGACCTGATCCTCCTCGACCTCATGCTGCCCGGCATGCCCGGCACCGAGGTCTGCCGCGAGATCCGCACCCGCTCCTCCGTCCCGATCATCATGGTCACCGCCAAGGACTCCGAAGTGGACATCGTCGTCGGCCTGGAGCTCGGCGCCGACGACTACGTCACCAAGCCCTACTCCACCCGCGAACTGCTCGCCCGCATCCGCGCCGTCCTCCGACGCCGCACCGAGGAGCCCGGCGAGGAGCGGATCGTCGTCGCCGGCCCCGTCCGCATGGACATCGAACGCCACACGGTCGAAGTCGACGGCGTCGAGACCCCGATGCCCCTCAAGGAGTTCGAGCTCCTCGAGATGCTCCTCCGCAACGCGGGCCGCGTCCTCACCCGCGGCCAGCTCATCGACCGCGTCTGGGGGAGCGACTACTTCGGCGACACGAAGACCCTCGACGTCCACGTCAAGCGAATCCGCTCGAAGATCGAGAAGACGCCGAAGGAGCCGGTGCTCCTGGTTACTGTCCGCGGCCTCGGCTACCGCTTCGACGCTTGATCGCGGGCCCTGGCGGGGCGATCTGCGGCGTTGTCGTCGGTTGCGATACCGCTGGTATCGCGTCCTCCTCCGCCTTGCAGCTCACCCCGCCAGGACCCGCGATCAACCCTGTACTGGAGGGGTGGGGGACGAGGCCGTCGCTGCGCGACGAGCCAGGTGGGGTGGGCCGTCGCTGCGCGACGAGCCGGGCAGGGGTGTCGCTCAGGGCGTGGTGCTCGAGTGGTCGGCGTATCAAGACCCGCGCAGCCGGACGTCGCCCGCCTGGTGGTCGAGTAGCCGGCGGAGCGGGTGTGTCGAGAACTGCGGGGACGACGAAGGGCCGCCCACCGGGGTGGACGGCCCTCGAGGGCGGAGGGGGCTACTCCGCGGCGGGAGCGTCGACGCCGGGCTCGGCGGTCGGAGTGGGGAGCGCGGTCCGGGCGGGGTCGGCCGTCGGGGTGACGGTCGGCGTCGCGGAGGGCGCGGGGGTCAGCGTCGAGTAGGCCTCGAGCGCGTTCGTCAGGACGGGGACGAGGAGCTCCTTGCCCTGCTCGGAGCCGTACTGGAAGTACACGGGGAGCAGGCCGCCGGGGATCGTGTCGATGTCGTCCATCTGGACGGCCTCGGTGCTGTCGGGGCGGACCTCGGTACGGCCGGGAACGGCGTCGACGGTGTCGCTGGTGCGGCCCGCGGAGCCCTCGTACTGCACCTCGACGCTCAGCGCCTCATCGGTGGAGTTCACGAGCGTCACGATCAGGGTGCCGGCCTCGCCGTCGTCCGAGACGATCATCGCGTTGCGGATGGCGAGATCGCCGATCGTCGCGCCGACTCCGTCGCTCGGGTCGTAGATCTTGCGCGTCGCCTGCGGGGCGACGAGGTTGCAGCCGGCGGTAGCGAGGGCGACGCCGACCGCGAGAACGACGGATGCAGCGATACGCGCCTTCACAGGAACCTCCAGATCGTCGGCCCCGCTCGCCCCGGACAGGGCGACTTCACTGTGCACGAGCCGACACCAGGCTAGCGTAGCGAGCACCGCGGCTCCGCCCGCCCGGACTCCCGTCCCGCTCGGCGCGCATGGTACTCTGTTCGCCGCTGAAAGGACGTCGCATGCAGTTCGAGGTCGGAGAGACGGTCGTCTACCCCCATCACGGAGCCGCCACGATCGCCGAGGTGAAGACCCGGACGATCAAGGGCCAGGAGAAGACGTACCTGAAGCTCCGCGTCGCGCAGGGCGACCTCGTCATCGAGGTGCCCGCCGACAACGTCGACCTGGTCGGCGTCCGCGACGTCATCGGCCGCGATGGCGTCGAGCGCGTGTTCGAGGTCCTGCGCGCCGAGGTCGTCGAGGAGCCGACCAACTGGTCGCGCCGCTACAAGGCCAACCTCGAGAAGCTCGGGTCCGGAGACGTCGTCAAGGTCTCCGAGGTCGTCCGCGACCTCACCCGCCGCGACCGCGACCGCGGCCTCTCGGCGGGGGAGAAGAGCATGCTCGCCAAGGCCCGCCAGATCCTCGTCTCCGAGCTCGCCCTGGCCGAGAAGACCGACGAGGACGCCGCCTCCGTGCTCCTCGACGAGGTCCTCGCATCCTGAACGGTCCGGCCGGCGCGCCGACCGCGGCCGTCGTCGTCGTCGCCGCCGGCAGCGGCACGAGGCTCGGCCGCGAGCGCCCCAAGGCCTACGTCGACTGCGCGGGGAGGACGATCCTCGAGCGCAGCCTGCGCACGGTGCTGCTGCTCGCGGAGCCGGTCCAGATCGTCGTCGTGGCTCCCGCCGCCCTCCTCGAGGAGACGGCCGCTCTGACGCACGCCGCCGGAGCCCCGGACGGCTCCGTCAGCGTCGTCGCCGGAGGCGCCAGCCGCCAGGAGTCGGTCGCTCGAGGGCTCCGGGCGCTCGGTCCGGCCGTCGAGACGGTGCTCGTGCACGACGCCGCCCGCGCCCTCACGCCCGTCGACCAGTTCGAGCGGGTGATCGCGGCGGTCCGGGAGACGGGCGGCGGAGTGATCCCGGGTCTGCCGGTCACCGACACGATCAAGCGCATCCGCGCCGACGGCGGGATCCTCGGCACGGTGGACCGCTCCGAGCTCGCCGCGGTGCAGACGCCGCAGGGCTTCCCGCGCGCGCTCCTCGACGAGGCCTACGCCTCGGCGGAGGAGGACTTCACCGACGACGCGGCGCTCCTCGCCTCGCGCGGCAGTCCCTCGATCGTCGTCGCCGGCGACCCGCTCGCCTTCAAGATCACCACCCCCTGGGACCTGGCCCGCGCCGAGCAGGTGCTCGCACCGCCGCCCGCCGTCGTCGTGCCGCGCGTCGGCATCGGCACGGACGTGCACGCGTTCGACGACGCGTCGCCGCTCTGGCTCGCCGGGCTGCACTGGCCGGGGGAGCGGGGCCTGTCCGGGCACAGCGACGGCGACCCGGTCGCCCACGCGATCTGCGACGCGCTCCTGGGGGCGGCGGGTCTCGGCGACATCGGCTCCCGCTTCGGCACGGCCGACCCGCGCTTCGCGGACGCCCACGGCGAGGTCTTCCTCCGCGCGACCCGCGAGCTGGTGGAGGCCGCCGGCTTCGCCATCGGCAACGTCTCGGTGCAGCTCATCGGCAACCGCCCGAAGTTCTCGCCGCGGCGCGAAGAGGCGCAGAGGCTGCTCTCGGAGCTGCTCGGCGCACCGGTCAGCGTCGCCGCCACCACCTCGGACGCGCTGGGCTTCACCGGCCGGGGCGAAGGGGTCGCCGCGACCGCGACGGCACTCGTCCTCCCCACCCCCGCTGTCGCCCGGTAGTCCCCGGGCGGAGCCGCCGACCCGGCCGGGAGCGGTCCGCCCGGTAAACTCGCCCGCGTGACTCTGCGACTGCATGACTCGAAGGCCCAGGCCCTCGTCGATTTCGTCCCCCTCCGCGAGAACGAGGTCGGGATGTACGTCTGCGGACCCACCGTGCAGTCCTCGCCCCACATCGGGCACCTGCGCTCCGCCCTCGCCTACGACCAGCTGCGCCGCTGGCTGGCGTACCGCGGCTTCCAGGTCACCCTGGTGCGCAACGTCACCGACATCGACGACAAGATCCTCGCCATCGCCGAGGACGCGCGGCGTCGGGCGCCCGAGGGCGCGCCGGTCGAGCAGTGGTGGGCGCTCGCCTACCGCGTCGAGCTCGAGTTCACCGCCGCGTACACGGCCCTCGGCATCCTCCCGCCGACCTACGAGCCGCGCGCGACCGCGAGCATCGCCGAGATGATCACCCTCATCCAGACCCTGATCGAGCGCGGTCACGCCTACCCGGCGCCCGACGACTCCGGCGACGTCTACTTCGACACGCGGTCCTGGCCGGACTACGGCTCACTCACCCACCAGCGCCTCGAGAGCATGGAGGCGGCGACCGACGCCGACCCGCGCGG
Organism: Rathayibacter sp. AY2B5; assembly: GCF_002931645.1. NCBI lineage: Bacteria > Bacillati > Actinomycetota > Actinomycetes > Micrococcales > Microbacteriaceae > Rathayibacter > Rathayibacter sp. AY2B5. Next base: position 90,913 of record NZ_PSUE01000002.1, read on the forward strand.
CAAGCGCGACCCGCACGACTTCGCTCTCTGGAAGGGCGCCAAGCCGGAGGAGCCCGAGTCGGCCGCCTGGGCCTCGCCGTGGGGCGCCGGCCGCCCCGGCTGGCACATCGAGTGCTCCGCGATGTCGACGAAGTACCTCGGCACCCAGTTCGACATCCACGGCGGCGGGCTCGACCTGCGCTTCCCCCACCACGAGAACGAGCTCGCCCAGTCCAGCGCCGCCGGCCACGCCTTCGCCAGCTACTGGCTGCACAACGGCCTCGTGTCCGTCACCGGCCAGAAGATGAGCAAGTCGCTCGGCAACTCGGTGTTCGCCTCCGAGATGCTCGAAGCGGCCCGCCCGCTCGTCGTCCGCTACTACCTCGGCTCGGCCCACTACCGCTCCACCCTCGAGTTCCACGACGGGGCCCTCGAGGAGGCCGAAGCGGCGCTGGAGCGGATCGAGGGCTTCCTCGAGCGCTCCCGCCGCCGCCTCGACGGCACGCGGTTCGCCGCGCTCGGCGAGCCGGTGGTTCCGGAGGAGTTCGCCGAGGCGATGGACGACGACCTGTCCGTCCCGCAGGCCATCGGCGTCCTGCACGAGACCGTGCGCGCCGGCAACGCCGCCCTCGACGCCGAGGACCTCGGCTCCGTCTCGGCCCTGCGCACCCAGGTGCTCGCGATGGCGGCCGTGCTCGGCATCGACCCGGAGGCGCCCGAGTGGGCGCGCTCCGACGACGAACCCTCGTACCGCGCGCTCAGCGTGCTGGTCGACCGCCTGGTCGCCGAACGCCAGACCGCGCGCGAGCAGCGCGACTGGGCGAGCGCCGACCGCATCCGAACCGATCTCGCCGCGGCGGGAATCACGATCGAAGACACCCAGACGGGTGCGCATTGGAGTCTCGATGGCGAATAAGCCCGGCCGCCCCGGAGCGGTCCGAAAGAAGAGCAAGGGCAAGGCCGTCGGTTCCGGCGGTCAGGGCCGTCAGGCCCTCGAGGGCAAGAAGCCCACGCCCAAGGCCGAGGACCGGCCCTACCACCCCGCAGGCAAGGCGAAGCTCGCGCGCGAGCGCTTCGTCGCCGCAGGCGGCAAGGGCCGCCCCGGCGGAACCCTCTCCGCGGCCGCCCGCGGACAGGGGCGCCCCGCCCCGTCGCGCAAGCCCAAGAGCGGCGACGACTTCGAGATGGTGACGGGCCGGAACTCGGTCCTCGAGGCGCTGCGCGCCAGCATCCCGGCCACCACCCTGTACCTCGCGACCCGCATCGAGATGGACGACCGGGTCAAGGAGGCGCTCAAGATCGCCACCGCCCGCGGCCTCCCCGTGCTCGAGGTCATGCGCCCGGAGCTCGACCGCCTCGCCGGCCCCGACTCCGTGCACCAGGGCCTCGTGCTGAAGGTGCCGCCCTACGAGTACGCCCACCCGAGCGACCTGCTCGAGCGCAGCGTCTCCCGCGGAGCGGTCCCCCTCCTCGTCGCCCTCGACGGCATCACCGACCCGCGCAACCTCGGAGCGATCATCCGCTCCGTCGCCGCGTTCGGCGGCCAGGGCGTCATCGTCCCGCAGCGCCGCTCCGTGGGCCTCAACTCCGCCGCCTGGAAGACCTCCGCCGGAGCCGCCGCGCGCATCCCCGTCGCGATGGCGTCCAACCTCACCGCCATGATCAAGGACTTCAAGCGCGCCGGCGTCTTCGTCATCGGACTCGACGGCGACGGCGACGTAATGCTGCCCGGCCTCGAACTCGCCGACCGGCCGCTCCTCGTCGTCGTCGGCAGCGAGGGCAAGGGCCTCTCCCGCCTCGTCACCGAGCAGTGCGACGCCGTCGTCTCCATCCCGATCAGCTCCGCCACCGAATCCCTCAACGCCGGGATCGCGGCGTCGGTCGCGCTCTACGAGATCTCCAAACTCCGCTCCGCCTCCGAGTAGCGCGGGCACCGGCACGGCGATCTGCGGCGTTGTCGTCGGGCGCGATACCGCCGGTATCGCTTCCTCCTCCGCCTTCCAGCTCACAGCGCGAGCGCCGGCACGGCGATCTGCGGCGTTGTCGTCGGGCGCGATACCGCCGGTATCGCTTCCTCCTCCGCCTTGCAGCTCACCGCGCCGGCACCCGCGCTCCAGGTCTGGATGTCAGGGGCGCCGCCTTCGGCGAGCGGACAGGGGCGCCGCCTGCGGCGAGCGGACCGAGTGCGCCGCCTGCGGCGAGCGGACCGAGTGCGCCGCCTGCGGCGAGCGAGCCGGGGGGATGCGGAGAGGGCCCGTGCTGACAGCGCGGGCCCTCTTGCGGCGGTGGGAGGGGTCAGACGTTCTTCGTCCAGTCGACGTCGGCGTCCTCGTCGGTGAGCTCGGCGTCGCCGGACTCGTCGAGGACGAGGTTCGGGAGGGTCAGCGCCTCGGTGGGAGGAGCGATGACCGTCGCCTCGTCGCGGCGATGACGCAGGATGTCGTTCACGTAGGCGGTGACCGCCTCCGCCAGGGGGACGTCGCGCGCCTGCTGCTGCGACATGAACCAGCGGTGCTCGAGCAGCTGGTGGAACATCTCGGCCGGCTCCAGGCGGCCCTTGAGATCACGGGGGATCGAGCGGATGACCGGCTCGAACACCTGCGCCAGCCACTCGTGCGCCACCATCTCCTCGTCCAGGCCCTGCTTGTCGTAGGTCGCCGTGTACGAGTCGAGGTCGTTGAGCAGGCGTCGCGCCTGGTTCTCCTGCGCGTCCAGCCCGGTGAGACGGAGCAGCCGCCGCTGGTGGTGGCCGGCGTCGACCACCTTCGGCTGGATGCGCACCGTCGACCCGGCCTCGTCGGTCTTGATCGCGAGCTCCTCGATGTCGAAGCCCAGCTCGTTCAGCCGGTTCACGCGGTCGTTGATCCGCCAGCGCTCCGACGTCGCGAACGACTCGGCACCGGTCAGCTCCTTCCAGAGGCTGCGGTACGCCGCGACGATGCCGTCGGAGACCGTGATCGGGTCGAGGTCGTCGTCGACGCGACCGCCGGCCTCGAGGTCGAGCAGCTCGCCGGCGATGTTGACGCGGGCGATCTCCAGATCGTTCTCGCGCTGGCCGTTCGAGAGGCCGCCCGAGTAGAGCTGCCCGGTCTCCGCATCGACCAGGTAGGCGGCGAAGGCGCCGGCATCGCGCCGGAAGAGAGTGTTCGAGAGCGAGACGTCGCCCCAGAAGAAGCCGATCACGTGCAGGCGGACCAGGAGGAGCGCCAGCGCGTCGACCAGACGGGTCGCCGTGTCGGGCCGCAGCGTCTGCGAGAAGAGCGCCCGGTAGGGGAGCGAGAACTTGAGGTGACGGGTGACCAGCACGGCGGGCAGGGCCTCGCCCTCGTCGTCGGTGCGGTTCGTGATCACGGCGCCCGGCACCACGCACGGCACGTCGAGGCGCTGCAGCGTCTTCAGCATCTCGTACTCGCGCCGCGACATCTCGGCGGTCGTCTCCTTGACGGCGACGACGTGACCGGAGAGGTGGGCGAAGCGGACCGTGTGCCGCGAGATGCCCTTCGGCAGGGCGGCGATGTACTCGTCGGGCCAGTCGTCGAGCCGCAGGTTCCACGGCAGGTCGAGCAGGGCCGGGTCGACGGTGGCCGAGGTGATGTTCAGGGAGCCGGACATGGTGCGCCGTTCGTGTCGCGTGTCGGACGGTGGGGGAGCCGCAGACGACGCTGCCGCCGCCCTGGAGGGGACGGCGGCAGCGTGCGGTGCAGGAGGAGGCTCAGGAGAGGCGCTCGCCCGACTCCGCGTCGAAGATGTGCACGCGGTGGTTCGCGGTCACGTACACGCGGTCGCCCGCGGTCGGGTGCACGCGGCCGTCGACGCGCGCGACGATGTCGGTGCGGCGGCCCTCGACCTCGGTGTGGCCGTAGAGGTAGCCGTCCGAGCCGAGCTCCTCGATGAGGTCGACCTCGATCGGCAGTCCGCCGGGCTGGGTCGAGACGGTGACGTCCTCGGGTCGCACGCCGAGCGTGACGACCTTCTGGCTCGTCTTCGCGAGCGCCTCGCGGGCGATCGGGAGGACGGTGTCGCCGAACTTGACGCCGCCGTCGGTGACGTCCGCGTGGAACAGGTTCATCGCGGGCGAGCCGATGAAGCCGGCCACGAAGACGTTGTTCGGGTTCTCGTACAGGTCGCGGGGCGAGCCGACCTGCTGGAGGAGGCCGTCCTTGAGGACCGCGATGCGGTCGCCCATGGTGAGCGCCTCGGTCTGGTCGTGGGTGACGTAGACCGTGGTGATGCCCAGGCGGCGCTGCAGCGTGCCGATCTGGGTGCGGGTGGACACGCGGAGCTTGGCGTCGAGGTTCGACAGCGGCTCGTCCATGAGGAAGACCTGGGGCTTGCGGACGATGGCGCGGCCCATCGCGACGCGCTGGCGCTGGCCACCGGAGAGCGCCTTCGGCTTGCGATTCAGGTAGGGCTCGAGGTCGAGCATCTTCGCGGCCTCGAGGACCCGCGCGGCGCGCTCGTCCTTGTTGACGCCGGCGATCTTGAGCGCGAAGCCCATGTTCTCGGCGACCGACATGTGCGGGTACAGCGCGTAGTTCTGGAAGACCATCGCGATGTCGCGGTCCTTCGGCGGAACGTCCGTGACGTTGCGGTCGCCGATGAGGATGCGGCCCTCGTTGACCTCTTCGAGGCCGGCGAGCATGCGCAGCGAGGTGGACTTGCCGCAGCCGGAGGGGCCGACGAGGACGAGGAACTCGCCGTCGCCCACCTCGAGGTTGAGCTTGTCGACGGAGGCGCGAGTGGCCCCGGGGTAGACGCGGGACGCGTGGTCGAAAGTTACGGACGCCATTGTTCTTGCTCCTTCACCGGCAGGTACGTGCCGGACGATCCGAGTGAATGGAAGTGATGGTCATCATCGCGTGGGCGACTCCGACCAACCGTCACAGTATGCCACGGGGCCGACAGTCGTCGGTCGGGCACCGCGTATCCGTCGTTTGGAGGTTTCCCAGGGCTCGCGCGTAGGATTCCGGCGAGTCGCGCCCGGCGACCCCCTTCTTCCCCCTCTCTCATTCGGAGCGTTCTTGTCATGACCACCGGCGGAGCCAATGACCGTCTCTCGAAGAACCAGCGACGAGAGGCCGCCCGAGAGAAGGCGCGCCGCCTGCGCGAGCAGCAGAAGCGCCGCGACCGCGTGAGCCGCTTCGCCCTGCAGGGCGGGCTCGCCGCCGTCGTGATCGCGGTCGTCGTGATCGTGGTCTTCGCCGTCACCTCGAGCATCCGCCCCGCGGGCCCGGGCCCGGCGAACATGGCGAGCGACGGTGTCGTCATCGGCGAGAACATGGTCGCGCAGACGAGCGGCGCCGTCGCCGCCGACGGGACGCCCACCCCCAGCGCGCTCGACACCTCGGCCGGCACGGTCGACATCCGGGTCTACCTCGACTACCTCTGCCCCTACTGCGGCCAGTTCGAGAAGACCAACGGCGACCAGATCAAGGAGTGGGTGACCAGCGGTGCCGCGACGGTCGAGATCCACCCGATCGCCATCCTCACGACCCGCTCCAACGGCACCAAGTACTCGGAGCGCTCGGCCAACGCCGCCGCGTGCGTCGCGGACCGCTCGCCCGACTCGTTCTTCGACTTCAACTCCCTGCTGTTCGCCAACCAGCCGGCGGAGGGGACCGACGGACTCTCGGACGACCAGTTGAAGGACTACGCCTCGCAGGCCGGCGTCGAGGACACGGCGGCCGTGAACACCTGCATCGACGACCAGAGCTTCGTGAGCTGGGTCCGCGCCGCGACCGAGCGCGCCACGTCGGGTCCGCTGCCCGGCACGGACGTGCCCGCAGTCACGGGCACCCCGACCGTCCTGGTCAACGGCGAGGCGTACTCGGGCTCGCTGACCGACCCGGACGCCTTCAGCTCCTTCGTGCTCTCGGCCGCCGCCGACTCCTACTCGTCGGCGACTCCCGCGCCCACCTCCTCCGAGACCCCGGCGCCGAGCGACACGCCCGCCTCGACCGAGGCCCCCGCGTCGACCGAGACCCCCGCTCCCAGCGACGCCCCGGTCTCCACCGAGGCTCCGGCCTCCTCCGAGCCCACTCCGGCCGCCGCGGGCTGAGCCCCGGACGCGCAAGAACCCCGCGCATGCAGAAGGCCCCGACCGCACACAGCGGTCGGGGCCTTCTTCTCTCCTGAGCCGACGACGGGACTTGAACCCGTAACCGCCCGATTACAAGTCGGGTGCGCTACCAATTGCGCCACGTCGGCAGGTGCGCTCGCGCGCCCGGCCACCCTATCGCGGGCCCCGGATCCGCCCGGATCGGGGCCCGCCGCGTCTCACGGTTCGAGGATGCTGAGGTGCCGCTCGGCGGGAGCGGGACGCTTGGGGCCGCCGATCTTCCCGTCGGGACGGCCGACGTAGAGCCAGCCGAGCAGCTCCTCGCCCTTCTCGAGGCGATGCGCCTTCCGCACGGCCTTGTCGCGCGTGTAGGAGCCGGTGCGCCAGAAGACACCCCAGCCCGCCTCGTCCAGCAGCAGGCTCAGGAGGTGGGCGACGCCCGAGGCGACGGCCTCCTGCTCCCAGGCCGGCACCTTCGACTTCTTGACGCTGACCACGACGGCCAGCAGCAGGGAGGCGCGGTGCGTCTTCTCGATGTACTTCCGCGGGTCCTTCTTCGCCCCCGAGGCGACCGCGAAGCTGCGGCCGACCCGGTCGCGGGCGGCGCCGCGGATCTCGATGACCCGCCACGGGCGCAGCGAGCTGTGATCGGCGAGACGCGACGCCGCCGAGACGAACGCCGCGATCTCGTCGTGCCCCGGAGCCTCCGGCGTCACCTTCGAGCGCGATCGGCGCGCGAGGACGGCCTCGAGCACGGGGGAGGAGGACACGGTCACTCGCCCTCGGCCTGGAAGTTCAGGGCGATCGAGTTCATGCAGTAGCGGTCGCCGGTGGGCGTGCCGAAGCCGTCGGGGAAGACGTGTCCCAGGTGGGATCCGCAGTTCGCGCAGCGGACCTCGGTGCGGACCATGCCGAGGGTGCTGTCCTCGATCAGCTGGACCGCGTCCGGGTTCACGGACTCGTAGAAGCTCGGCCAGCCGCAGCCGGAGTCGAACTTGGTGCCGCTCTTGAAGAGCTCGGCGCTGCAGGCGGCACAGGTGTAGAGGCCGGAGCGGTGCTCGTCGAGCAGCTCGCCGGTCCACGGGCGCTCGGTGGCCGCTTCGCGCAGGACCGCGTACTGGTCGCGGTCGAGCTCCTCGCGCCACTCGGCGTCGGACTTGTTCACGGAATACGACGACATGGGTCTCCCTCGGAATCCTCGTCAGTGTACGGGGGCGGTCGCGCCCCTCCACCTGGTCCAACCCCCGGGACGACGGCTCCATTCCGCCTCCACGGGCTCTGGAGGAGACTCCCCGCCGGCACGCCGCGACGCGGTCACGAGCCGTTCGGAGCGCCTCCCCTGCGGTGGCATCGCGCCTGCCTACCCTGGGGGGATGAGCAGGACGACGGACCCGAGGCCGGGCACCGGTCTGTCCGAGTGCGAGCTGCGCGTGCTCGCCTTCGAGCGCGAGTGGACGGCCCGCTCCGGGGACAAGGACGACGCCATCCGCTCCCAGTTCGGACTGTCGGCCGCCCGCTATTATCAGGTGCTCAGCGCGGTGCTCGCCTCTCCGGCCGCCCTCGCGCACGACCCGATGCTCGTCACGCGGCTGCAGCGCATCCGCGACCAGCGCGCCGGCGCCCGCGCCTCGCGACGCCTCGGGCGCCTCGAGTAGACGAGCTGCTCGAGTCCACCAACGGAAGGCCGGCCGTACCCCCGATGTCGAACACGCACCCGAGAGACCGCTTCGACGAGGTCCCGGCGACGGAGGCGCGCGTCGGCGCCCACCGCCGGCCGCCGGCCCCTCACGCCCGCGCCGTCGCCCTCGCCTGGGCCGCGCTCGCCACCGGAGTCATCGTCCTGCTCGGCTTCATCGGGCTGCTGGTCATCGACGACCGGGTGCAGTTCACAGACGTGTTCACTCCGCCCACCGCGACCGCGGAGGCGACTCCGACCGCTGCCGCGACGCTCGATCCCGAGCTCGCCGTCGCCATCCTCAACGGCACCGCCACCGTCGGACTCGCCGCCAGCGCCGGCGACGCCCTGACGACGGCCGGCTGGAGCGTCCCGACCGTCGCGAACGCGAACACCGAGGACATCGCCGCCACGACCGTCTACTTCACCGACCCGGCGCTCGAGGGAGCGGCCCTCGGTCTCGTCGACTCGCTCGGAACGGGGACCGTCCTGCTCTCGCAGGACTTCGTCGAGACGGGCTCCGTCGTCGTGGTCCTGGGGGCCGATTACGCGTCCGAGCAGGGCTGATCGGGGCCCTCTGTTACGGGCACGTTTCCTCCGTGTTGAATCCCGGGCAACTCTTCCCCGCGAGGCCCTTTCCAGCCCCTCCCGGGGCCGACAGCCGGATTAGTATTCCTGACCAGGCACCAGCACATCGCTCGTGCCGCGGGCATCACAGCACTGGGGAGTACAGAGATGGCGAACGGAACCGTCAAGTGGTTCAACGCTGAGAAGGGCTACGGCTTCATCACGGTCGACGGCGGCGGACAGGACGTCTTCGTCCACTACTCCGCGATCGACATGTCGGGGTACAAGGTCCTCGAGGAGGGGCAGCAGGTCGCGTTCGAGGTCGGCACGGGGTCGAAGGGCCCCCAGGCCGAAGCGGTCCGCCCGGCCTGACCGCCGAGCCTCCCGGGAGCCGTCGTCCGCCTCGTGCGGGCGGCGGCTCCTTCGTGTCGGAGCGCGTGCCGGTCGCTTGCACTCGTCCACCGCGAGTGCCAGAATCGACCTTGGCACTCGCTCCGGTCGAGTGCCAGCACAGACATTTCACGACGTCCGGGAGGGACGAGAAACACACATGGCCAAGATCATTGCTTTTGACGAAGAAGCCCGCCGCGGCCTCGAGCGTGGACTCAACACTCTGGCCGACGCGGTCAAGGTGACCCTCGGCCCGCGCGGCCGCAACGTCGTCCTCGAGAAGAAGTGGGGCGCTCCCACCATCACGAACGACGGCGTCTCCATCGCCAAGGAGATCGAGCTCGACGAGCCGTACGAGAAGATCGGCGCCGAGCTCGTCAAGGAGGTCGCCAAGAAGACCGACGACGTCGCCGGCGACGGAACCACCACCGCGACCGTCCTCGCTCAGGCGCTCGTCCGCGAGGGCCTGCGCAACGTCGCGGCCGGCGCCGACCCGATCAGCCTCAAGAAGGGCATCGAGAAGGCCGTCAAGGCCGTCACCGCCGAGCTCATCGCCGGCGCGAAGGCGATCGAGACCAAGGAGGAGATCGCGGCGACCGCCTCCATCTCCGCCGCGGACCCCGAGATCGGCGCGATCATCGCCGAGGCGATCGACAAGGTCGGCAAGGAGGGCGTCGTCACCGTCGAGGAGTCGAACACCTTCGGCACCGAGCTCGAGCTCACCGAGGGCATGCGCTTCGACAAGGGCTACCTGTCGCAGTACTTCGTGACCGACCCCGACCGTCAGGAGGCGGTGTTCGAGGACCCCTACATCCTCATCGTCAACTCCAAGGTCTCGAACATCAAGGACCTGCTCCCGGTCGTCGACAAGGTGATCCAGGCGGGCAAGCAGCTGCTGATCATCGCCGAGGACGTCGACGGCGAGGCGCTGGCGACCCTGGTCGTCAACAAGATCCGCGGCATCTTCAAGTCGGTCGCCGTCAAGGCCCCCGGCTTCGGCGACCGTCGCAAGGCGCAGCTCCAGGACATCGCGATCCTCACCGGCGGCCAGGTCATCTCCGAGGAGGTCGGCCTCAAGCTCGAGAACGTCACCCTCGACCTGCTCGGCTCGGCCCGCAAGGTCGTCATCACCAAGGACGAGACCACGATCGTCGAGGGTGCCGGCGACGCCGAGGCCATCGCCGGCCGCGTCGCGCAGATCCGCGGCGAGATCGAGAACACCGACAGCGACTACGACCGCGAGAAGCTCCAGGAGCGCCTCGCGAAGCTCGCCGGCGGCGTCGCGGTCATCAAGGCCGGAGCGGCGACCGAGGTCGAGCTCAAGGAGCGCAAGCACCGCATCGAGGACGCCGTCCGCAACGCGAAGGCCGCCGTCGAGGAGGGCATCGTCGCCGGTGGTGGCGTCGCCCTCATCCAGGCCGGCAAGCTCGCCTTCGAGAAGCTCGAGCTCGTCGGAGACGAGGCGACCGGCGCGAACATCGTCAAGGTCGCCATCGACGCCCCGCTCAAGCAGATCGCCCTCAACGCGGGCATGGAGCCCGGCGTCGTCGCTGCGAAGGTCCGCGAGCTGCCCACCGGACACGGCCTCAACGCCGCGACCGGCGAGTACGTCGACCTCATCGCCGCGGGCATCATCGACCCGGTCAAGGTCACGCGCTCCGCTCTGCAGAACGCGGCGTCGATCGCCGGTCTCTTCCTCACCACGGAGGCCGTCGTCGCCGACAAGCCCGAGAAGAACCCGGTCGCCGCGGGCGGCGACCCCACCGGAGGCATGGACTTCTAGTCCGTCCCCCCACCACGCAGAAGGCGGTTCCCCTCCGGGGGAGCCGCCTTCGGCGTTTCCGGAGGCATCTGAGCGAGCAGCAGGCGACCGAACCGGCAGGTGGTTCTGAATCCGCTCCGCGACCACAACGGCGGTCCTCCTGCGGTGGCACCGCACTCCGCGCCGCCTCGGTCTCCTCAGCGGACACCGGCACCAGAAGCGCGTGGGGTGCGCCGGTGCGGGTCGCGACGTACGGGGTCGGGGCGGAGATGTCGTCGGCCGAACGGATGCGGACGGCGACTCTGCAAGAGCCGGCGACGCGGCATCCGTCGAGCGTCGGGTGTCATCTCCAGCGGTCCGGGCGGGCTCGCCGCCCGTTGGTCCCCAAGAGGAGAGAGTGAGCCGTGCGCGGCCGTGCGCGGCCGTGCGGGCCGGGTGGGCGAGGTCACGGTCGCTCGGGCGGATCGATCTGTGCCGCTCGCGGACGTCGACGGGAGAGCTCGGACCGAAGGGGCCCCCGAGGAAGGACGGACCGCGGTGCGGATCAGACCGAGGCGGGGGAGGTCTCGCCGTTCTGGCCGACCGTGAGCAGCGGCAGCGCGACGCGGAAGGTCGCGCCTCCGCCCGGCGTCTCGACGACGTCCACGCGGCCCTTGTGCGCGGCGACGATCGAGGACACGATCGCCAGTCCGAGGCCGCTGCCGCCGGTCTCGCGGGTCCGCGACGTGTCCGCGCGCCAGAAGCGCTGGAAGATCTTCTCGCGGATCTGCGGCGGGATGCCCTCGCCGTGGTCGATGACCTCCAGCAGGGCGAGGCGGCGGGAGCGGTCGACGGCGACGCCGATCTCGATCGGAGTGTCCTCGGGCGTGTAGCGGACGGCGTTGCCGATCAGGTTCGTCAGGACCTGGCGGATCTTGTTCTCCTCCGCCATCACCATCGCGGGCACGCCCGGCTCCTCGGGGGCGGTGGCGGTGCCGGCGGCGATCTCCTCGGCGTTGACCCGGCGCGGACGCCGGCGGAATCGGGCGAGCCTCGCTCCTGCCGCGGCGATCGGGCCGGTGAGCCCGGGGTTCGTCAGCTCCATGGTCTGAGTGGCGGAGGCGCCGGCCTCGTCGGGCTCGAGCGCGGGCGTCTCCACGGGGGTGTCGTCGCGGGTCTCGACGCCGAAGTCGCGGTCGGGCCAGGAGGCCATCGCGTCCATCGCGGCGTCGCGGGCGAGCGGCATCAGATCGACGGGCGCGAGTGCGAGAGGCTTCGTCTCGTCGAGGCGGGCGAGCTCGAGGAGGTCCTCGACCAGGCCGCCCATCCGGATCGCCTCCTTCTCGATGCGCTCCATCGCCTGGCCGACGGCCTCGGGCGTCTGCAGAGCGCCCATCCGGTACAGCTCGGCGTAGCCGCGGACGGAGACCAGCGGGGTGCGCAGCTCGTGGCTGGCGTCGCCGACGAAGCGGCGCATCTGGTCGATCGTGCGGGCGCGGTCGCGGAAGGCGGAGTCGATCCGCCCGAGCATCGCGTTCAGGGAGCGGTTGAGGCGTCCGACCTCGGTGTTGGGTGTCGTGCCGTCCAGGCGCTGGCTGAAGTCGCCGTCGGCGATGGCGGCGGCGGTCTGCTCGACCTCGCGCAGCGGGGCGAAGGTGGTGGTGACCAGCAGGCGGGTGAGGAGTGCGCCGATCACGACGATCGCGACTCCGAAGCCGAGGAAGATCGTGAGGTACGTCGTCATGATGACGTCGACGCTGCGGGTCGACACCGCGAGCAGGAGCGTCTGGTACTCGGTGCCCCTCGTGAACACCGTCGACATGACGTGGTACTCGACCTTGCCGTTGGAGCTCCAGATCTCCATCGGCTTGTCGCCGCCCTGCAGCGCCTGCTCGAGGGTGAAGGTCTGCGGGAAGGCGGGGTCGGCCGCGCCGGACGCGTTCGTGTTGTCGAGCGTGCCGTACTGGTCGTAGACGGCGCCGAAGTCGGCCTTGGACTCGTCGATCGCGGCGAGGTCGTTGACGGAGAGGTCGCTCGCCGTCCGCTGGACCTGGTCGGCCAGCTGCGCGTCGAGCTGGGCGACGAGCTGCGGCTTCAGCATCGTCATCGTCCCGATCCCGGAGACGAGGAGTCCCAGCGTGAGCAGGAGGACCGTGACCGCGGTGATCTTGGTGCGCAACGAAATCGAGTTCCACCGCTCGGCCAGACCCTGGTGCATGGCGGTGGAACTCCCTCGGGATCGGCGGGCGCCGCGCCTCCGGCGGGAGGTGGCGCCGAGGTGGCGGAGGCTAGGCCTTCGCGACCTTCAGCATGTATCCGAATCCTCGCTTGGTCTGGATGAGCGATTCCTCCGAATGCGTGTCGAGCTTACGTCGCAGGTACGAGATGTAGGACTCGACGATGCCCGCATCGCCGTTGAAGTCGTACTCCCAGACGTGGTCGAGGATCTGCGCCTTGCTGAGCACCCGGTTCGGGTTGAGCATCAGGTAGCGGAGCAGCTTGAACTCGGTGGGGCTGAGCTCCACCGGCTCGTCGCCGACGAGGACCTCGTGCGTGTCCTGGTCCATCGTCAGCTCGCCGGCCCGGATGACCGCGTCCTCCTCGGCGTGCATGGTGCGGCGGAGGATCGCCTTGATGCGCGCGACGATCTCGTCGAGGCTGAACGGCTTCGTGACGTAGTCGTCACCGCCGACGGTGAGGCCCGTGATCTTGTCCTCGGTGTCGTCCTTCGCCGTGAGGAAGAGGATGGGGGAGGTGTACCCGGCCGAGCGGAGGCGCTTGGTCACGCCGAACCCGTTCATGTCGGGGAGCATCACGTCGAGGATGATCAGGTCCGGCTCCTCCTCGAGGACTGCCGAGATGGCCTGGGCCCCGTTGCCGACCGCACGCACGGCGAAGCCGGCGAAGCGGAGGCTCGTGGTGAGCAGGTCTCTGATGTTGGGCTCGTCGTCGACGATGAGAATGCGGGGTCCGTCCATGCAGGACAGTATCTGGCCGTCGGCTGTACGAAGTCTGGGAGTCGGTTGTCCGGGCGCTCGGTGCAGGCTCGGCGGCGGGGAACGCCGGATCGGAGGCGGTGCGGCAGGAGGAGAGCGCGTCCGATCAGGGCTGCGCGCGGCGGCGCCGGACACCCACGATGAGCATCGCGATCATCATGAGGAACGCGATGGGCAGGCCCACCAGCGGCACAGCGAAGACGAACTGCCAGAACGGGCCGGCGTACTCGCGGATCCCGAGCGCGGGGGCGACCAGGATCGCGAGGAACGCGAGGACCGTCACGACGATGATCGCGATGAACATGTAGGCGAGCGTGCGCTCCGCGCGTCCGACGCCCGCCGGCTCCTGTGGCTTCACCCGTCAAGGATAGGGCGGCCCCGGTCGACTAAACTGATGGCTGCTTCATTTCCAGGAGGGGTCTGCATGCCTACCGGCAAGGTCAAGTTCTACGACGAGGAGAAGGGCTTCGGCTTCATCAGCACTGATGACGGCCAGGAGGTCTTCCTGCACGCTTCCGCGCTGCCCTCCGGGACCGCGGTCAAGGCCGGCACCCGACTCGAGTTCGGCATCGCCGACGGCAAGCGCGGGGCGCAGGCGCTCTCGGCGCGCGTCCTCGACGCCCCGCCGAGCCTGGTGAAGCTCAACCGGAAGTCCGCGGACGACATGTCCGTGATCGTGGAGGACACGGTCAAGCTGCTCGACGGCATCGGCGCGGGGCTCAAGCGCGGCCGCTACCCCGACAAGGCGCACGGGCGCACGATCGCGGCGCTCCTGCGCCGGGTTGCGGACGAGCTGGATGCCTGACGCCGACGGCACGACCGACGAGCAGGGCCCGGTCGAGGAGACCGTCGCCGCTCCGACCACGGAGGACGCTCGCGTGGAGCAGTCCTCGGGAGAGGGAGACTCCGGCGCCGAGCCTGACGCGACTCCCGCCGATTCTGACTCCTCCGCCGAGGACGCGAGCGGAGCCGACGAGGAGATCGCCGCTGACGAGGCGGCTCCTGTCGACGAGGCTCCCTCCGGCGAGGGTGAGAGCGACGCCGCCCCTCCGGTGACCGAGGCTCCTGGCGAGGACTCCGCCTCTGCGGAGAAGACTCCTCCGGCCGACGATGTCGCCGCTGAGGCGGGGGCTCCCGGCGCGGACACGGCTTCTGCTGCAGTGCCGGCTCCTGCTGAGGACGCGGCCACTGCTGACGATGCGGTTCCTGCTGACGACGCGGGAACATCTGAGGACTCGGCTCCTGCTCAGGACATGGCTCCTGCTGACGACTTGACTCCTGCTGAGGATGCGACTTCTGCTGAGGATTCCGCCCTCGTCATGGACGAACCTTCCGACGCCGATGGCGCACCGGCGGCGGACGCGACGTCAGCCGACGACGACGCTTCCCCGGGGGAGGCGGACCAGACCGCCGCGGACGAGGCTCCCGAGCCCGTCTACGAGGCGGACGCCGTGCTTGCCGGGTCTCTCGATGTCGCGCGCGCCGCGCTCGCCGAGATCGCCCCCGAGGGGACGATCGGCGAGCTGGTCACGACTCTGGCGCAGGGCGAGCACGTCGTGTCGCTGCAGTTCGCGAACCTCATGCGCGGGTACCCGGGTTGGCTGTGGACGGCGACGCTCTCCCGGATCGACGAGAACGAGGACGTGAACGTCCTGGAGGTCGAGCTGCTGCCGGGTGAGGGCGCGGTCCTCGCTCCGGACTGGGTGCCGTGGTCCGTGCGTCTGGCCGACTACCAGACCGCGCAGGACGCGCTCGGCGAGGAGGTCGAGGACGCGGACGACGACGAGCTCGAGGACGCCGAGGAAGACGACCTCGACGACGAGTCGGACGACGACTCCGACGAGGACGAGGACGAGGACTCGGACGAGGACGAGGACTCGGGCGACGACTCGGATGACGACGAAGACTCGGACGACGAGGACTCGGACGAGGACGACTC
The DNA here is from genome assembly GCF_002931645.1 of Rathayibacter sp. AY2B5. Lineage (NCBI taxonomy): Bacteria > Bacillati > Actinomycetota > Actinomycetes > Micrococcales > Microbacteriaceae > Rathayibacter > Rathayibacter sp. AY2B5. Next base: position 106,258 of record NZ_PSUE01000002.1, read on the forward strand.
CGACGACGACGACGACCCGGACGACGACTCGGACGACGAGGACTCCGACGACGTCGAGCCCGAACCCGCTCCCGCCCCGACCACCCGTCGCCGTCGCCGTCGCCGTCGCCGCTGATCCGGTCCGGCGCCGCCCGATGAGCATCGACTCCGACACCCGCATCGCCTATCCCGACGGCGCCGTGCGCTCCTCCGGGCGCGTGCAGCACGTGGGCCGGCTGCAGGACGGCCGTTGGGCGGTCGTCCTCGATGCGACCTCCGCTCACCCCGTCGACCCGACCTGGCCCGACCAGGGGCCCGACCGCGGTGCGCTGGTCGTGGCGGGGGAGCGGCTTCCCCTCATCGACTGCCTCATCGGGGCGTGGCAGGGCGGCGAGCTGCACGTCGGCGAGCGGCTCCCGGCGCGGCTCGGTACTCCGGAGTGGAGCTTCGTCGTCGTCCACATCGTCGACGACGCCTCCTCACTCCACGTGGACGACGAGGTCGGCGTCGAGGTCGAGCAGGAGCACCGGCACGAGCTCTCCCGCGGGCACACCGCCTGCCACCTCGCCTCCCTCGCCCTCAACGCCGCTCTGGCCTCGTTCTGGTCGAAGCCGGCGCGCACCGACGCTCTCGGGAACCCGGACTTCGACCAGGCCGCGATCCAGACCTCGCGGATCCGCGAGTCCGGCTCCACCGACGTCTACCGCCTCGGCAAGTCCCTCCGACGCAGCGGGATGGACACCGCCCGCCTGCTGGCGGAGATCCTCGAGGTGCAGGAGCGGGTGAACGCCCTTCTCGCCGAGTGGATCGCCTCGGACGCGGAGGTGCGCATCGAGCGCGACGACGACCTCCTCAGCACGCGGCGGACATGGCGCTGCACCCTCCCCGCGGGGGACGCCGCGATCGCGTGCGGCGGCACCCACGTCGAGCGCCTCGGCGAGTTCGCCGGCCTGCGCGTCCGTCTCGAGCCCGAGGCCGACGGCACCGGGCTCCGGATGGAGACCGACGCGGTCTAGCGGCGGTTGCGGCTGTAGAACAGCCCGATCGTGCCGAGGACCAGTCCGATCACGACGGTCGACAGGACGACCGGCTCGACGACGGCTCCGACGGCCGCAGCCACGAGCACGGCCACGAGGGCGACGGCCCAGACGGCGCACCCGACCAGCAGAGCCGTCGCGTCGTCGCTCGCGTAGGGCGGCGGCGCGGGCCGCCGCTCCTCCTCGCGCAGCCACAGCCGCATGGCGTGCATCAGACCGCCAGGCGCTCGAGGACGTGGTCGATGCAGCCGAGCAGCGAGCGGACGTCGTCCGGCTCGATCGCGACGAACGTCGCCACGCGCAGCTGGTTGCGGCCGAGCTTGCGGTACGGCTCCGTGTCGACGATCCCGTTCGCGCGGAGGATCTTCGCGACGAGAGCGGCATCGACGGAGGCGTCGAAGTCGACGGTCGCGACGACCTGGGAGCGGTGCTCGGGCACCTCGACGAACGGGGTGGCGAGGCTCGAGGCCTCGGCCCAGTCGTAGATCGTGGAGGAGGACTCGGCCGTGCGCGCCGACGCCCAGGCCAGGCCGCCCGAGGCGTTCATCCACTCGAGCTGCGACTCCATCAGCAGGAGGGTCGAGAGCGCCGGAGTGTTCAGCGTCTGGTTCAGGCGCGAGTTGTCGACGGCGTTCTTGAGGCTCAGGAACTCGGGGATGTAGCGGCCGCTCGCCGCGATGCGCTCGATCCGCTCGATCGCGGCGGGGGAGAAGAGGCCGAACCAGAGTCCGCCGTCGGAGGCGAAGTTCTTCTGCGGGGCGAAGTAGTAGACGTCGGCCTCGGCGATGTCGACGTCGATGCCGCCCGCCGCGCTGGTGGCATCGATGACGGTGAGCGCGCCCTCGTCGCCGCGGACCCGGCGGACGGAGGCCATCACTCCGGTGCTCGTCTCGTTGTGGGGCCACGCGTACACGTCGATCCCCTCGACGACCTCGACCTCGCTCCGGGACCCCGCGGGGGCGGAGACGACGTGGGCCGGCTCGAGGAACGGCGCGGAGGCGGCGGCCGCGAACTTCTGGCCGAACTCGCCGAACGTGAGGTTCTCGGCGCGGCGCTCGATGAGGGAGAAGGCCGCGGCGTCCCAGAAGGCGGTCGAGCCGCCGTTGCCCAGCAGGACCTCGTAGCCCTCGGGGATGCGGAACAGCGTGGCGAGGTGCTCCCGCACGCGCCCGACGAGGTCCTTGACGGGCGCCTGGCGGTGCGAGGTCCCGAGGAGGTGCGCGCCCTGCGTCGCGAGGTGGGCGAGCTGGTCGTGCCGCACCTTGGACGGGCCGCAGCCGAACCGTCCGTCGTGGGGGAGCAGCTCGCGAGGAATGGTGAGGTCCGGCATGCGTTAATACTAGGGTCCCCGGCCCGCACCCCCTCCTCCGAGCGACGGAGGCCTGCGTCGCGCCGCAGCGCCGATGCTGCGTCGTGGCGACCACTAGGGTGGAGCGCGCCGAGACGGGAAGGCTGAGATGACGGATCTGATCGACACCACCGAGATGTACCTGCGCACCATCCTCGAGCTCGAGGAGGAGAACATCATCCCGCTGCGCGCGCGCATCTCGGAGCGGCTCAGCCACTCCGGGCCGACCGTGTCGCAGACCGTCGGTCGCATGGAGCGCGACGGCCTCGTCGTCGTCTCGGGCGACCGCCACCTCGAGCTCACCTCCGACGGCCGCCGCAAGGCGATCCACGTCATGCGCAAGCACCGCCTCGCCGAGCGGCTCCTCCACGACGTCATCAAGCTCGACTGGGAGTTCGTGCACGAGGAGGCCTGCCGCTGGGAGCACGTGATGAGCGAGCAGGTCGAGCGCCGCCTCCTCGAGATGCTCGACCACCCGACCGAGTCGCCCTACGGCAACCCGATCCCGGGCCTGGACGAGCTCGGCGACACCCCCGCCTCCCGCTTCGCCGACGGCGTCATCAGCCTGCCGCGCTTCGTCGCCGGGTCGAGCGAGCCCCGCCGCGGCGTCGTCCGACGCCTCGGCGAGCCGGCGCAGGTCGATCCGGAGCTCCTCCTCCAACTCAAGCAGGCCGGGGTCGTCCCCGGTGCCGAGGGCGAGTTCTCGGCCCTCAACGGCTACGTGCTCGCTCGCATCGACGGAGCCGAGGCGGGCATCGAGCTGCCCAACGAGGTCGCGGCGCACATCTTCCTCGTCGTCTGACCCGCGCCTCCCTGGGAGCGGCCCGTACGGGCCCTTACCGCATCCGGTGACCGGAGGCGAACGGGAGAGCGGTCTCTTCCCGCCGAGAAGGTGACAAATCGGTAACGGTCGCTTACGCTCTGTGGAGCCCTGCGGCCGAGCCTCGGTCCCAGGGCGCGGGATCCGACGCCCCCACACCCGTCTCGGATCCTGTGCACACCGATGCTTCGTGCATGAGACGGGACAGCTGCCTGGGCTGAGGGGACGTCGGAGGATCTCCCCCTTGCCCCAGAACCCCCTCACCCCGAACGAGGACGCCGGCTCACCCGACCGGTTCCGCTCCAACCACCCCGACCGCTCCGGCGACGCGACCTTCGAGAACCGGCCCCCGGTCATCCGCGCCCGGATCCACGGGGACGCACCCGTCTCCCGTCGCGCCGTTCCCGCAGCTCCTGCCCGCCGCGCGGACATCACCGACTTCGTGCCGTCGCCGGCCGGGACCCCGCGCAAGCGCAGGGGCCGTGTCGTCGGCAAGGTCGCGATGGTCGGCTTCGCCGGCGCGCTGGTCGCGACGATGGCGCTCCCCGCCTACGCCTTCACTCCGGGCAGCCAGGACGACGGCCTGTTCGCGGCATCGCGAGCCGACCTCCTCCGCCAGGGCTCCGCGCAGACCGTCGCCGTCGACGGCGGAGTGGTGCAGGCCGCGATCGCCCGAGACGGCTTCTCGGCCGAGGCGGCGCCCCCGCCGCCCGCACCGGAGCCCGAGCCCGTCGTGGTCGCCGAGCCCGTTGTCGACACGAGCGACGTCGCCGAGGCGCGCGCCGAGACCGCCGAGGAGTTCAACTCCTACTCCGGCGCCTCGGCCAGCGAGATCGCGGCCGCCGCCCCGACCACCAGCTACAGCCTCTCGGCGGTGTTCGACACGGCGATGCAGTACCAGGGCGTGCCCTACGTCTTCGGTGGAGCCGACCCGAGCGGCTTCGACTGCTCCGGCTTCGTGATGTACGTCTTCGCCCAGTACGGCATCTCGATGCCCCACTCGGCCGCGGGCCAGGGCGCCATGGGCACCCCCGTCTCGCTCGCCGACGCCCAGCCCGGCGACCTCGTCATCATGGACGGCCACGACGGCTTCTACGCGGGCAACGGCAACATCCTGCACGCGCCGTACGAGGGCGCGAGCGTCCGCGTGCAGCCGCTGTGGACCTCCGACTACCGGATCGTGCGCATCAACGGCTGATCCGGTCGATCCGCTCGAGAGCCCGTCCCCTCCTGGAGGGGGCGGGCTCTCGTCGTCCCGCCGTGTGAACGCCGAGTGACGAATCCGGACCGACCCCTGGTGTTCCGGGCGTGAAGGGTTAACCTGAACCCCAGTCCGCTCGCGTGGCGAGCGGATCGATTCGTCGAGGGACGGAGTGCCGGGATGGCCGAGCGGAGCGGGCGCCACAGCGTGGGGCTGCGCTCGCGCGTGCGGCCGGCCGATTCGATGCGCGCGCGGGTCCTCACCGCGGCGGTGCACTCCTCCGACACGCGGATACGACTCCACGTCATCGCGCGTCACTCCGCCGCGGCCTCGCAGGGCGCCGTCGTCACGACGGCGCCCTTGCTCGTGGTCGCGGCGCCTTCGCGCGACGGCGTGCGACAGCACGGAGGTCACTGATGCGCACTCTGGTTCTCAACGCCGGCTACGAGCCGCTCGCGGTGGTGTCGTTCAAGCGGGCCCTGGTCCTGCTGATGACGGAGAAGGCGACCGTGATCGCCGCGGACGAGGGCAATCCGGTGCACAGCGCGCACGGCGACCACGTGCGGCCCTCGGTGATCGTGCTGACCCGGTACGTGCGCATCCCGAGCGGCCGGAGTGTGCCGGTATCGCGCCGGGGCGTGCTCCGCCGGGACAACCACCGCTGCGGATACTGCGGTCAGCACGCGGCGACGATCGACCACATCCAGCCCAAGTCGCGCGGGGGCCGGGACACGTGGGAGAACCTCGTCGCCTGCTGCCAGCGCTGCAACAACGTCAAGAGCGACCGCACCCCGCACGAGATGGGATGGCGTCTGCGCACCGTCCCCCGGATGCCGCGCGCCGGCTCCTGGCTCGTGCGCGGCGCGGAGCGGACGCAGCCCGACTGGGACGACTACCTGGCTCCCGCCGCCTGACGGGCCGCGGTCGCGCCGCTGGCGGCGTTGTCGTCGGGCGCGATACCGCCGGTATCGCTTCCTCCTCCGCCTTGCCAGCGACACGACCGCGACCCGTCAGTGGAGGGCGTGGTGCGCGACCCGGCGCTATTCGTTGTCGTTGCCGGTGCTCTGGCTGGCGTTGCCGGAGCGCTCGCCGGCCCAGGTCCAGTTCGCGACCTCGGGGATGTCCTCGCCGTGCTCGCGGGTGTAGGCGCGGGCGCGGATGCGGGCGTCCTGCATCTCCTGGCGGAGACCGGCGGCGCGGGCGCCGAGGCCGGGGGTCCGGTCGATGACGTCGATCACCAGCGAGTAGCGGTCGAGGTCGTTGAGCATCACCATGTTGAACGGAGTGGTGGTGGTGCCGTTCTCCTTGTACCCGCGCACGTGCAGGTTGCCGTGGCCGGTCCGCTTGTAGGTCAGGCGGTGGATGAGCCACGGATAGCCGTGGTACGCGAACACGATCGGGCGGTCGGGAGTGAAGATGGCGTCGAACTCGCGGTCGGAGAGGCCGTGCGGGTGCTCCGACTCCGACATCAGGCGCATCAGATCGACCACGTTGACCGTGCGGATCGCGAGGTCCGGCAGCTTCTCGCGGAGGATGCTCACCGCCGCGAGGGTCTCGAGGGTCGGCACGTCGCCCGCGCAGGCGAGCACGACGTCCGGGGACTCGCCCTGCCGCTCGCTGCTCGCCCACTCCAGGATGCCGAGTCCGCGCGTGCAGTGGGCGACCGCCTCCGCCATCGTGAGCCACTGGGGCGAGGGCTGCTTCCCGGCGACGACCACGTTGACGTAGTCGACGCTCCGGAGGCAGTGGTCGTAGGTCGAGAGGAGCGTGTTCGCGTCGAAGGGCAGGTAGACGCGCACGACCTCGGGCTTCTTGTTGACGACGTGGTCGATGAAGCCCGGGTCCTGGTGGCTGAAGCCGTTGTGGTCCTGGCGCCAGACGTGGCTCGAGAGCAGGTAGTTGAGGCTCGCGATCGGGCGGCGCCACTCGATGTCGCGGGTGCCGTCCAGCCACTTCGCGTGCTGGTTGAACATCGAGTCGATGATGTGGATGAACGCCTCATAGCAGGTGAAGAGCCCGTGGCGGCCGGTGAGCAGGTAGCCCTCCAGCCAGCCCTGGCACTGGTGCTCCGAGAGCACCTCCATGACCCGCCCGGCGCGAGCCAGGTGGTCGTCGAGGGGGCTGAGCTCGGCGTCCCACTGCTTGTCGGTGGCGGCGTAGACGGACTGCAGCCGGTTGCTCGCGACCTCGTCCGGCCCGAAGAGGCGGAAGTTGGTCGGGTTGGCGCGGATGACGTCGGCGAGCCATTCGCCGAGCACCTTCGTCGCCTCCGCGACGGTGCCACCCGGCTGCTCCACGACGACCTCGTAGCGGCGGAAGTCGGGCAGGTCGAGGGTCTGCCGCAGCAGCCCGCCGTTCGCGTGCGGGGTCGCGCTCATCCGCAGCTCGCCCTCGGGGGCCAGCGAGCGGACGCGGTCGACCACGCCGCCCTCCTCGGTGAAGAGCTCCTCGGGCCGGTAGGAGCGGAGCCAGTCCTCGAGGAGCCGGGTGTGCGCCTCGGTGTCGCGGGCGTTGGGCAGCGGGACCTGGTGCGAGCGGTAGGTGCCCTCCACCTGGACGCCGTCGATCTCGGTCGGGCAGGTCCAGCCCTTCGGGGTCTTCAGCACGATCATCGGCCAGGCCGGGCGTGAGAGGTCGCCGGCTGCGGCGCGCTCCTTGATCGCCGCGATGCGGTCGAGCACCGTGTCCAGGACGTCGGCGAACCGCTCGTGCACGCGCATCGGGTCCTCGCCGTCGAAGCCGCCCTCGACGAGGAACGGCTCGTGGCCGTACCCGCGGAGGAGGCTGTCGAGCTCCTCCTGCGGGATGCGGGCGAGGACGGTCGGGTTCGCGATCTTCCAGCCGTTGAGGTGCAGGATCGGCAGGACGACGCCGTCGGTGAGCGGGTTCACGAACTTGTTGGAGTGCCAGCTGGTGGCGAGCGGGCCGGTTTCAGCCTCGCCGTCGCCGACGACCGCCGCGACCAGGAGGTCCGGGTTGTCGAAGGCCGCTCCGTACGCGTGGTTCAGCGCGTACCCGAGCTCTCCGCCCTCGTGGATGCTGCCCGGAGTCTCGGGGGCGGCGTGGCTGGGGATGCCCCCGGGGAAGCTGAACTGGCGGAAGAGGCGGCGCAGCCCCTCCTCCGACTCGTCGATGTGGGAGTAGATCTCGCTGTAGGTGCCGTCGAGGTAGGCGTTGGCGACCATGCCCGGTCCGCCGTGGCCGGGACCGGTGATGTAGAGGGTCGGCTGGCGGCGCTCGCGGATCGCGCGGTTCAGGTGCGCGTAGATCAGGTTGAGGCCGGGGGTGGTGCCCCAGTGGCCGAGCAGGCGGGGCTTGATGTCCTCGCGGCTCAACGGGGTCTTCAGGAGCGGGTTCGCGAGCAGGTAGATCTGCCCGACCGCGAGGTAGTTCGCGGCGCGCCACCAGGCGTCGACCGTGTCGAGAGTGTCCTGGGTCAGCTCGGCGTCGGCGGGTCGCGCGATCCAGCTGTGCTCGGGGACGGGCAGGAGAGACGGAGCGGGGGAGTCGGCCATGTGCCCACGCTGGCATCCGGACGCCCGGGGCGGAAGGGCCTTGCAGGCCCGGCTCCGGAGGGGGTCAGCCGCGCGGCGTCGCCCGGCGGAGGACCAGCGAGCCGACCGCCGTCAGGAGCGCGGCGGGGACGAGGAGCAGAGCGGCGGCTCCGGCGGTGCCCGCGCTCTCGAGGACGTCCGCCACGACCGGCCGGCCCCCGGCGAGAGCGACGACGACGACCACCGCGAGTGCCACCGCTCCGAGGGCGAGGAGGAAGGCCGTCACTCCGCGCTCACGCCAGCGGAGGAAGACCGCTCCCGCTGCTCCGCCGAGGGCGAAGGCGGCGAGGAGCGAGCAGAGCAGGACGACGAAGCGCTCGAGCCACGGGCCGTCGAGGGGAGAGGCGAGGAAGAGCGCGCCGCCCAGCCACCAGCCCCCGGTCGCCTCCTCGATCGCCCCGAGGACCACGACGATCGCCGACCAGAGCACGGACAGTGCCGCGAAGGCGAGGGCGCTGCCGAGGACGTGGTCGCGCCGGGTCGCTCCGTAGCTCAGGGCCAGCCCGAAGGTGGCCGTCGTGGCCTGGATGGAGCCGATGAAGAGGAAGACGACGATCAGCATCCCCGGCCCCACGAGGAGGATGCCGGAGTCGCCGCCGCCCCGCTCGGCCCCGATCCCGCGGAGGACGAGCCACCAGATCACGAGGTTGCCGGCGAGGACGGCGAGCAGGACGAGCAGCGGCCAGCCGAGGACCGTCCCGGGGTGGGCGAGGTGGAGCCTCAGAACGGAGAGGATCCTCCGCGAGGAGGCGGAGCGGCGGGCGGGGGCGGTCATGGTCGGTCCTCTCGGATCGGGGGCGGTGGTGTCAGCTGCTGCGCGGGGTGGCGCGGCGGAGGATCGCCCAGCCCGCGACTCCGGCGATCGCGGTCGGGATGAGCGAGAGGGCGTAGCCGCCCGCGTATCCGACGCTGCCGAAGAAGGAGCCGACGGCGGGCCAGTTCTCGGTGAGCGTGAGGAGGGTGATCACGGCCAGCAGGAGGGCGCCGAGGATCCCGAAGAAGAGCAGCATCCCGCGCTGGCGCCAGCGTACGTAGACCGCCGCCGTCGCCGCTCCGATGAAGAAGAAGAAGAGCAGGGCGCAGAGCACCGCGACAGCCTGCTCGCCCACGGAGTCCCCGCCGAAGTAGATCGAGCGGAAGAAGCTGCCGCCGAAGCCCCAGCCGTCGGTCGCCCGCTCCACGATCCCGAGGACCACGAAGACGCCGGTGTAGAAGACCGAGAGGGCGACGAAGGTGAGGGCCGTGCCGAGGGAGAAGTCGCGGCGGGTGGCGCCGTAGCCGAGGGCGAGGCCGAAGGTGACGTTCACCGACTGGACGGCCACGACCATCATGTAGACGAAGAGGAAGAAGGACGCGCCGGAGTAGGTCATCCCCTCCTGCGCCTCGAGGCGCTCGCCGGAGTCGAGCCCGCGGAGGATCAGCCACCAGACGACCAGGTTGCCCGCCAGGATGACGGCCGTGATGATCAGCGGCGTGTAGAGGATGGTGGCGGGGTTCGCGAAGTGCAGGCGGACGATGCTGCCGAGGCGGCCGGCGGCGGTGTCGTGGCGCGCGGGGGCGCCGGTGAGGGCGGTCATTCCGAGGCCTTCCCGGTGGTGAGCTGGACGACGAGCTGCTGGAGAGGGACGGACTCGAGCTCGAGCCCGTGGCGGGCGGCGGAGGCGCGGCCGGCGTCGTCGAGGCGGGGGAGCGTGGCCGAGGCACGGCTGCCGAGAGCGGAGCGGGCGATGACCTCGCGTCCGGCGGTGAACGACTCGACGGCCTGCCGGGATCCGATGACCGTTGCCGCAGCACCCCGCAGCTCCTCCGCGTCGCTGTCCACGACGAGGCGGCCCTGATCGATGACGAGGACGTGCTCGAGCAGGCTGCTGACCTCGTCGATGAGGTGGGTGGAGAGGACGACCGTGCGCGGGTGCTCGGCGAAGTCCTGGAGGAGGCGGTCGTAGAACAGCTGCCGGGCGACGGCGTCCAGCCCCAGGTACGGCTCGTCGAAGAACGTGAGCGGGGCGCGGGAGGCGAGACCGACGATCACTCCGATCGCCGAGAGCTGTCCGCGGGAGAGCTTCTTGATCTTGCGGTCGACCGGGAGGCGGAAGTCCTCGACGAGCTCGCGGGCGAACGCCTCGTCCCAGCCGTCGAAGAACCAGGGAGCGCTGCGCAGGACGTGCTTCACCTTGAAGTCGTCGGGGTACTTCTGGCTCTCCTTGATGAAGCAGGTGCGGGAGAGGACGGCGGCGTTCTCCACAGGTGACTGCCCGAAGACGCGGATCTCGCCCGAGCTGGCGAACTCCTGGCCGGTGAGCAGCGACATCAGCGTCGTCTTGCCCGCGCCGTTGCGGCCGAGGAGGCCGTGGATGCGGTTCTCCTCCAGCGCGAAGCCGATGCCGTCGACGGCGCGCATGCGTCCGTAGTGCTTGGTGAGGTCGTGGACCTCGATGACCGCGCTCATCGCGATCCCCCTTCTAAGATCATGTCGGAGAGCTGCTCGGTGCTGAGGCCGAGCTTGGCGGCCTCGGCGAGCAGCGGAGCGACGAACTGGTCGCGGAACTGCGTGCGGCGCTTCTCGACCAGTCGGTCGCGCGCCCCCTCGGCGACGAACATGCCGATCCCCCTCTTCTTGTAGAGCACCCCGTCGTCGACGAGCAGGTTCACGCCCTTGCCGGCGGTGGCCGGATTGATGCGGTGGAACGCGGCGAACTCGTTGGTCGACGGGACCTGCGACTCCTCCGGCAGCGCGCCGTCGATGATGTCGTTCTCGATCTGCTCGGCGATCTGCAGGAAGAGCGGGCGGGAGTCGTCCACGCGGGCTCCTTCAGTGCTGGGTTGGATGGTTAATTGGTGTTGTAACTAACCATGAAGGCGGGAGGCCTTCGTGTCAAGAGGGGTGTGCCGCGCAGTCGCCGCGACGAGGGCCGTGGCGTGCTTCGCTGGCGTTGTGGTGGGGCCCTGTCGTCGCTTCGCGGGGGGCGGGGCACGGCGGGTACACTGGCTCGGCCAGCCTCTGTAGCTCAATGGAAGAGCGACTCCGTCCTAAGGAGCAGGTTGGGGGTTCGAGTCCCTCCAGGGGCACCACCACTAAAAGTCCTCTGACCAGCCTTTTCGTCTCGGCATCAGGGGGCCCTAACTCAGGTTTGTGCCGAACGGTGTGCCTAAGCGCCCGCCATGATGGCTGCGAGCCGATCAACGGCGTCTCTCTGCATCGTCTCGGTGCCGTGCGAGTAGACGGACATCGTGATCGAGATGTCGCTGTGGCCCAGGCGTTCCTGCACGACCTTGGGGTGGATGCCGGCGCCGAGGAGCAGCGTCGCGTGGGTGTGGCGCAGTCCGTGAAGCCCCATCACCGGAATCGCGTCTTCGCCCAGGCGCCGATGGGCTGCGGCGACCCGCACTGACCAGCGCATCGTTGCGCGGTTCGGGTTGATCACCTCGCCCGAGTCGCCGCCGAAGATGAACGCATCCCCACGGGCGAAGTCGAGCGAGATCGACCCGCGCAGGCTCTTCCAAGCACGAAGGGCATCGAGAACCAGGACTACGCCCAGCGCATGCTCGCTCAGGCCCTGCGCAACAACGACAAGAGCCTCGCATCGGCCATCTTCCGCACCGGCCTCGAGAAGAACTGGAACAGCGTTCGCGCTCAGTTCCTCGAAGAGCATCCGATCGCAGGCACCACCGTCACCGAGCTCGCGCAGCTTCAGCGCTTCCTCAACGAGGAAGGACTCAGACGGGCCATGGCCTACGGACTCTTCGGCTGAACACACGAGACAAGCCCACGAACGGCGCTCAACCCCACCACCGAGTTGAGCGCCGTTCGTGCGTGACGAGGAGGACCATGACCAGACCGGACCAGCCGAAGCGCAGCACCGCAACGCGCGACAAGATGCGCGAACGGATAGCGAAGACGCGAGCCGCATGTCACCTGTGTGGGCACGACATCAACTACGAGTTGCCGCACACTGATTCGCAATCCTTCGTCGTGGACCATCGTGTGCCCTTGTCCGCCGGAGGAGCAGACAGGCCCGAGAACGGAGCAGCAGCTCACAGAGAGTGCAACGCCAAGAAGGGCGCGCGACCCCACGACCCGAGCGTCCGACGGTCGCATTCCCTTGGCTGACGGGTGGGCGGGTACCCCCCTAGCGGCGATGCCAAAGACCTCGGGGCTCAGGCGATATCTATCCCCGGCATTTTTCCACGTCCTCGCAACACTTAGGAGATGTCTATGTCCCGCGGTCCTGGGGCTGTGCAGGCCTCATTGCTCGCGGCGCTAAAGGAGCTTCCCGCTGGTACAGCGATCTACGTCGTGCCCGTGGGGGCGGGTCGCGTGGAGTCTGCGTCCTACCGACGAGCCGCCAGGCTACTCGAGCGCGCAGGTTCGCTAAATCTAAGCATTCGGTATGACGGTCGACGGAGAAAGCTCATCGCGTGCCTTCGCCACGAATAGCGATCACGTAGCCGGGGACGGTCTACCTCGGCGGGTGCCACGAGAAGTGAGCGTGCTGCCACAACGCGCTAACGGCGTCGGGATACTCGCGGCCGTGCACCAGAAACACGCCATCGCGTTCGTAGAAGGCCCCTCGAGGACCCCAGTCCAGCTTGGGAGCCTGCTTGTACTCAACGAGCCAAGTGATTAGACCATCATCGTCGCGTTCGCCGTAGGGCTTCGCTCGGAATGCCATGCCGTTGTAGGTCGTCTCTGCCATCTACCAACCATACGAAATCACACGACATCAAAGGATTCAGAAATGGACAGAACAGTCAAGGTCACGGCCATCCTTCAGGCGCAACAGTACATCGCTGGTCTTGAGCAGATGCGACGCAAGACGCGAGAGACCGCGGCTGACGGCAAGGCGTCGCTCGAGGATCAGCGCGCCGCGTACCAGGAGCTCGGGGGAGCGGCGACAGCGTTCGGGGCGGTCTCCGCAGCATCGGTGGCGCTCAGCATCGCGAAGTTCGCGGACTTCGATGCAGCGATGTCGCAGGTGCAGGCGTCTACTCGTGAGAGCACCAGCAACATGGCGCTGCTGCGCGACGCGGCACTCGATGCGGGTGCGAATACGGCGTTCTCGGCGACCGAAGCTGCGAACGCGATTGATGAGCTCGCTAAGGCGGGCCTGTCGACGGAGCAGATCCTGTCGGGCGGCCTGACGGGTGCGCTCAGCCTCGCTGCGGCAGGGCAGCTCAGCGTCGCTCGTGCTGCTGAGATTTCGGCCATTTCGCTGTCACAGTTCGGCCTCAAGGGCTCCGATGCTGCGCATGTTGCTGACGTGCTCGCAGCGGGCGCAGGAAAGGCTCTCGGCTCGGTCGATGACCTCGCGAACGGGCTCAAGTTCGTAGGACCGGTGGCCGCGTCGATGGGGATCTCGATCGAGGAGACCACCGGCACGCTCGCCCTGTTCGCGCAGGCAGGCATCTTGGGGGAGCAGGCGGGTACTTCTCTCCGGAGCGTCCTTTCGGCTCTCACATCGCCGTCTGCGGCTGCCAGCAAGGAGATCGAGCGTCTCGGCATCACGCTGTTCGACGCGAACGGCAAGTTCGTCGGCATGGAGGCCACCGCGGGCGAGCTCTCGGAGGCCTACCGCGGAATGGACGACGCTTCCCGGCAGGCGAGCCTTGGAACCATCTTCGGCGCGGAGTCGATCACCGCTGCCACGCTGCTCTACCAGGGCGGCGCCGAGGGGGTGGCGGAGTGGACCTCCGCCGTCGATGACAGCGGCTTCGCGGCTGAGCAAGCCCGCATTGCTCTGGACAACCTGAAAGGCGATGTCGACGCGCTCGGCGGCGCTCTCGAGACCGGACTCATCAAGAGTGGGTCGACGGCCAACGATGTGCTGCGAAGCCTGGTGCAGACCGGCACGGGCCTGACGAACATGTACAACGACCTGCCCGCCTCGGTGCAGGGGACGGTCTTCACCCTTGGTGCCGTCGCCGCTGCCACGAGCCTCGCTGGCGGTGCCGCTCTCCTGGCGGTGCCGAAGTACGCGGCGATGAAGGTGGCGATGGCTGATGCGAACCTGAGCGCCGGGAAGCTGGCACGCGGAGTCGCAGTCGCAGGAGGAGCGATCACTGCTGCGTCGCTGGCGCTGTCGGGCATCGGGCAGTACTACGCCGACGTGTCCGCCAACGCCGAGGCACTGACGGGCACGCTCGATCAGCAGACGGGAGCATTCACCGATAGCACCCGTGCGATGGTCGTCAACATCCTTCAGCAGAAGGGCGCCTACGGTGACGCAGCTCGGGCGGCAGGGATCTCGCAGCGGGAACTCACCGACGCGATTCTTGAGGGCGGCGACGCTCTCGAGACCGTGCAGAAGAAGCTGTCCGCGGAGAACACTTTCTTCAGCTTCTTCGACGGCACGGGCATCGCAGCAGGCAACGCCTCCGCCGCAATCGGCGAGGTCGAGAAGTCACTCGACAAGTCCCTCGAGGGCTACCGAAACGCGAAGGAAGCGAACGAGGGGCTCACCGAGGCTTCCGAAGGGAGCGCTGAGTCGGCGGGGGCGGCGGCCGAGGCCTACATCACAGAGGCTGACTCGGTCGACCAGCTCGTCAGCCGTATGACTGAGCTGCTCGACGCCGTGAACGCCGCAAACGGCGTGAACCAGGACGCGGTCTCGCAGAACATTGCCTACCAGCAGTCTCTGTCCGACGTCGATGCGCAGATCGAGAAGGCGCGCGCCGGCGTGGAGGGCTACTCACTCGGGCTCGACACGAACACCCAGACCGGCCGCGACAACACCAGCATGCTGCTCGAGCTCGCGAAGAACGGACAGGCAGCAGCGAAGGCTCAGTTCGACGCGACCGGCAGCACCGAGGGATATCGGGCCGCTCTCGAGGCCAGCCGCCAGGCTGTCTACGACCGCGCGCTTGCTCTCACCGGGAACGCAGACGCCGCGCAAGCCCTCGCGGACAACATCGCGGCAATCCCATCCGAGACCGACTGGAAGGTGACCGCGCAGACGGCGGCAGCTCAGGCCCAGCTTGAGACGTTCATCGACCGCAACTCCGGCCGAACGATTACCGTCAACACGGTGCTGAAGGAGCGAGTCGCAGGCTTCAATTCGGCGGGCGGCATCACCTCCGCGAACGGAACCTAGTCGCTTACGCGAACGGCGGCTTCGCTCCGGGGATCTACGCCGGCCGTCCTGGCGCGATCCACAAGTTCGCCGAGCCGGAGACGCGCTGGGAGGCGTACATCTCCGGAAAGCCCGGGCAGGAGGCACGCAACCTCGCGATCTGGGAAGAAGCGGGGGAGCGTCTCGGGGCGTTTTCCGCCCCGCTCTATGCCCGCCTAGCCGCGTCCGGGACGGCGTTCGCGGATGGAGGCATGACTAATTACGAGCGGGCGAAGGTGTACCAGGAGCAGCAGAGGTTCGACCCGCGCGCCTACTCGCCGATGTCGACGTACGACTCAACAACCACGGTCGACAACAGCAAGACGGTGGCGCCGACTGTCTCGCTCGGGTCGGGCAACACGTTCTACGGTTACGACCCCACGGAGATTGCCAAGGAGCAGCGGCGCCAAATGCAGCGTGCGCTGGTGCTGTCTGGCCCGTTCTGAGGGGTGGGGCGGGTGCTCCCTCGCGTGCCCGCCCCGGACCTCCGGGTACTGCCCGTTTTCACACACGGAGCATCCGGCACGAAGGTCGCGCCGGGAACTGGGCCCTCTGGGACGCCCCGATGCTGAAGCGAGACGACGGATCTGCCTCCAGCGAAGGTGCATTGATCAATGGTCCGAGCAAACGCCTGCTAGGCTCGCGCGATGGACCTGGGGACGTTCTGCGAGACGCACGAGTTGCAACCGTTTACGAAGCCGGGCCCGAAGCAGAAGGACCACCCAGATGCGTACGTCCAACTCACTGAAGCCGACGGACTGATGCTCATGCCCTGCATCGAAAACATGGTACTCACGGCTGCCGATCCCAATAGCAATCCACCCTTCGTTGCAAACCCGGAGACCGCGTATCTGTGGCTCATAAGGGACGACGACCTGGCTGTCGTGGCTGAGCACGCTCCGCTAAGAGAACTCACAAAGGCTAAGCACACGAACTTAAGCGGCGGGGAAAAAGCTCGATGCGGCGGGGAGGCCCGGCTAGTGGACGACGACAATATCACCCTACACGTCAACGGTGGCTCGGGTAGGTACTCCGCGCGGAGTCAGCAGGAGTTAGACGACGCGGTTACTGTATTCGAGCAATATCACACTCCTGTTCAAAGTGCCGGATGGGATGAAGACACCGACGCGCCAGCAAGATGGTTCAGGGGGTGAGGGTGCGATGATGCTAGTCAGAGGACTGGATTCGATTGTCATCGACTCTCGTCCAGCAGCACGCGGCAGGCGGATGACCGATCAAGAAGCGCGAGGGCTATTCGGCGAGGAAATCTTGCGTGAGGTCGAAGCGGAAGGCATGGCCTATGTTTCGACCTCGGGGTCTGTTGCAGGGAACGCGTTGCGCGATAGGCGCCTTGCTCTTGGTCTCGAACTGGATTTAGTAGCAAGACGGTCGAAGGTGAGTGTTGCAGTCCTCACCGACATCGAAGCCTCTCGCCACCGTTCGATCCGCGATTACGAGCACGTAGCTCAAGTACTTGGTATGCCTACGTCAAGCCTTTACGACGGCGAACTTTCAGCGTCGGAATCCAAGCTCGGCACGCGCTTACGTACGTTGACGCTTGCCGAGGGAAGCCTGGGTCAGGGAAGCGTAGCTTCGCTGGCCGAGATCGCGTGGATCGTCGGCACCCAAGACAGGCTAGAGAAAGCCATGGAGAAGGGTCCAGACAGTTTCCGCGAGCCCGTCCCTGTTTCGTACCCAGCTTTCGAGCATGGGTTGGAACTGGCGAGGAAGTTCCGTCGAGATTTTGGACTGGGCGATGCGCCAATTGAGTCAATGCGAGCCCTGGCAGAGGATATTCTCGGAATCACCGTTATTCACGCCACCCTACAGCCCGACATAGCTGGTGCCACGCTTGATGTCGGCGGGCGCCGAGTAATTGTCTTGAATGAGAGTGGGCCGAACGGAAAAGTTGCTGTCAGGCGCGCCACCACTGCCCACGAGTTGTGTCACCTTCTTTACGATCCGGAAGTGGATCTAGAAACTCTCCGGGTCGACAAATTGGACAACCGGGATTACATCAAAGAAAACGATGACGTCGAGAAGCGTGCAAATGCCTTCGCCGCGGAACTTTTAGCACCGCGATCCGTACTCGTTTCTTCTCGAGACCTGGACTCGTTCGAGGATCTCACAAATCACTTTGGTGTCAGCGTCACGCTAATGCAATACCAGGCGTGGAACACGTTCTCGCGCAACGGTTCACCTTTTGCACAACGCTTTGAGCCGCTTCGCGAGCAGGATTGGGAGGGTGGTGAAAAGTACACCGCCAGCTATTCCCCAATAGTAGAGCTGTTGGACCGTCCTATGCGCGCGGGTCGTTTTGCTGCGGTTATCGTGCGCGCCGTTGAGCTTGGGCTTATATCGGAGGATTCGGCAGCAGAATGCCTTAAGGCGTCGTCGGCTTCAATCAACCAAGCGGTCGAACGAAGAGAGTACGCAGACCTGTACGATGACCTGTGGACGGTCTAGCCGCTTAGATTGCGACTAGGTTTAGCTGGCGTACCTTCCAACTTGCGCGGATGACGTAGGTGTCAGTGGTCTCGGCGACCATCGGCGAATGGGAACCCGCTTCGACCCGACCACCCCGCCCGCCCTCGAGCCGTGACCGTCTACGAGCAGGCCTACCGCGATCACGGCGACGAGGCGCCCTGGCTGCTGGCGTGGCGGGGCGGCGAGGAGATGATCAACCCCGTGACCCAGCGGCACGTTTACGGGAACGACCAGCGTGGGCGGGGTGCCTGGCGGCGATGGATCGCTCCGTCCCATACGATCACGGGCACGGCAACAGGGTGGGGGTGGGCCCCGTACGTTTCCGGCGGCGTTGGTGCGGTAACGGGCCTATACGGCACGTGGCGAGCTCACCGCAACAGCCGTGAGGCGCAAATCCTCCGGGGCAAGTAGCGGTTCGAGCCGCAGACGTCAGACAGAAGCTCCTACCTGCTGCGGAACCTCATGCTCCGCAGCGTGACTGCAGTAAGGGTCTCCGCCCCTAGGGGCTACACCGTCCTTGAAAACATCGGAGATCGAGTCGTGAGCCCCGGTGAGGCCGTGCAGATCGACGTCCTCATCTTCCCCCAGTCGGCCCCTGGTCCTTTGGTTGTCGAATGGACCGAGCGAGTTCTAGGTAGAACAAGACGTCGAGTCTGGCGCGATCAGTTACCTGCCCCAGTGGCGCCGATGCACTACTAGGACAGGGCACCCGATTCCTCTCAATCGACGACAGTGAGGACGCCGTCCGTGCCGCGGTCCGGGTGGTACGACCACGACGTCTCGAGGTTGTCCCACTCGTCACTCTGGCGCCCGTCCATCGATGTGGTCTGCTCAAGGTGAGAGATGACCGCTTGTGGGGCTTTCGTCGCGCTCAGGATGCACTCGAGCTCGGAGTATGTGAGGCCAGCGAGGTCGTCTTCGCCCTGGCTGTCGATCGTCAGCGTCTGATCTCCGTCTGAGAGCTCGGCCCCCTCTGGGTTCCTGACGCAAGCGCGGAACGCCGTCGCGAGGATCGCGTCGGCTTCTGACTGCGCCTCGGTGGATGCCGCTGCAGACGCTTCGTCCTGCTTCGCCTCGCTCGATGCAGCGATGCCGGCAACAATCCCGCCGACGAGCAAGCCGCCGAGCGCGAAGCCCGCTCCGGCTCCGATCCACAGGGACGGCCAACTAAAACGCGATTGCGGAGTCGACCTCGAGGTCGGCGGCGGAAGAGGAGTGTCGGTCACCCCCTCACCGTATCGATCCGGCGCGTGTCAGTAGTCCCGGCGACCATCAGCGCATGTCGCACCACTGGACGCCCCTCTCGATGGTCTCCCGCTCCGTTCGCCCCCACGAGTGGCGCATGGGCGACAAGCGCGAGGAGCTCGGTTGGATTCGTCTCGTCGAGTACCAGGGCCAACCGACTTTCGTGTGCGTCACGCAGGACGAGTGGATCGTCGGGTGCGGGGACACACTCCGAGACGCTGCAGAGGCGTTCCTGACGTGGAAGCGCGGCAGAACGTAAGTGCTCGTCTGCGTTGCTAAGGAAACCAGATGAGCCATATCTGGACTAATTCCGGCCGCTTATGAACATGTTTCTATCCGTGCGGGCAGATAATACGCCCATGTGGAGAGGGCGGCCTCTTTTCCAACTCCTGACTCAAGGTTCGATCAGCCATGCTCTACAGGTGACTGAGAGTGAGCGCTTAGATGTCGGAACCCCATGCCTTTACGGGTCAGTGCACTTCGCACGAACGAGTGGGCTCTGGACGGCGACTGTGGACCTTCCGCCAGTGGACGGCAAGCGACGCAGGAAGACCGTGCGCAGCAAGAACGAGGCGGTCGCCAGGGAGGCGCTCCGCGTCATGTCGGAGCAGATCGCGTCCGATCGCCTCGCCCGGAAGCTAGCTGCAGCGCGGGCGGCCGTCGCCGCAACGGACCTGCCCTGGACTGTCGCAACGTGGTCCGCGCACTGGCTCCGGTCGATCGCCGGACGCCGTATAAAGCCGATGACGTACTCCGCCTACGAGAGTGCCATCCGGCTGCATGTGGTCCCCGTGATCGGGGACGTCCCTCTCGCGGCCGTGGCGCCCTCCCACCTTCGGCGGGTCGAGACGGTGATGCTCGACCGTGGACTTTCGTCTAGCAGCGCGCTCCACACGCACCGGGTGCTCGCTATCTGCTTCGGTGACGCAGTCCGTGAGGAGATGTTGGAGCGCAACCCAACTGAACGTATGCGTCCCCCGCGAAAGGCGCCGGGGTCTCTTGCGGCCCTGACTACACGCGAGGCCCGCCGAGTCTTCCACGAACTCAGCGCTCGTCCTGATGGAGCGCTGTGGCTGACGTCCCTTCTTACGGGGGCCCGCCGCGGTGAAGTGCTCGGCCTCGAGCTCGGCCGAGTGGGGGAGGTGCTCGAGCTGTCGTGGCAGTTGCAGCGCTTCCCCTGGCTTCACGGCTGTGAGTCCCGCACTTGCAGAACCGCGCGACGAGGAACGGACTGCCTCGAGCGGCACGTCGACTTTCCCGCAACCTTTGAGCACCGTCACATTTACGGAGCGCTGTATCTCACTCGGCCGAAATCAGTAGCCGGCGTGCGTCTCGTTCCCCTCGTCGAGACCCTCCGGGGGATCTTGCTCAAGCACATCCGCAGTAGCCCTATCCCGCGCAACGGGCTCGTGTTCGTCAACGAGCTCGGCAACCCGATCGACCCCGACTGGATGTCCCACCGTTGGACCACCCTGCGCAAGGAACTGGGCATCACGGGCAACGTCCGGCTGCACGGCCTTCGTCACGCCGCGGTCGACATGCTCTACGAGGCCGGCGTTGCTGAGGATGCCATCGTCGAGCTTCTTGGACACTCCACCAACCGCATGACCCGCAGCTACAAGTCAGGCCCCTCCGTAGCGCGTCTGCGAGCCGCCATGGAGCAAGTTTCGGAGCTGTACGAGTGACCTGCGGCCAGCCCGTAGCGCGCCCTCGACGCGCAGCAAGCTGTCGGTTTACCGCCGGTAAGTCCGCGCTGCCGTCGCGCAGCAAGCTGTCGACTTAGGCCCCCAAGTCGGGCGGCCCGTGCGGAGCAAGCTCTAGAGATAGGTGCACTAACTCCGCTTGGTCCCCTCCGACAGTCGTGATCGGGGTCGGTTGCACCTGGGCTGAAGAGCGTGAGATCTCGTCGAGGATCGCGGCGGCGTTGACTACGATCGCGACCATGAGGGCGGAGGATTTGACAGCAGCGGCGACGGTTGGCGGCGTGTGGGTTGCGGGGCTCGTGGGCATTGCCGGCTTGGTCTTTGGCATCGTTGGATTGGTGCAAGCCCGTCGTGCTCGCACCGCTGCAGAGGACGCCAACCGAATCGCGAAGGACGCGCTGCGGGCCGCGCACGACGCGAACTCAATCTCACGCGCAGCAAATGACATCTCGATCGGTGCGAACCAGGTGTCCGCAGAGGCCAACGCGATCGCGAAGGCTGGCGAAGCGCGAGCAACCGAGGTCCATGACGTTACTTGGGGCTGCAGCTGGGTCGATCCAGGTCGGTACCGCGTGCCCAACGAGGGTCGGAATACCGCAGTCGGCGTCCGTGTGCAGATTCAGGTTGACGAGGAGCTGGTGGAGCTCGAGGCGCCAGAGGTCCCCGGCGGCGGGTATCTCGACCTTGAGTTCCCCGGTGCGCATCGTGCGTGGCGGCGAGAAGAGGGTGAGGATGAGCGGAGGCGTACGTCCCGTGTCGACGGATATCCAGGCATCATGGTCGACCCGCTCGCCCGAGCCCGCCACTACATCCGTGACCGAGTGTCCTGGTCTACGGCTAGCGGTGCCCCGAAGCGGCACGACCAAGAATTTGGGATGGCGCAGTTGTATTCGGAGTAGCCGGCGGCAGATGCCCGTTCGAGTGCCGTGTGCTAACTCGTGTGCTTCCGGAGACGGTCGTCCACGTACTCTGACGTTCCTTCATGGCAGGCCGCGACACTGTCAGCCTCACTGCGCGGGCAGTGAGGCGTCTACGGGTAGCTTCGCGTTCGCTGGGTCGAGAGAGTTCGAGTCCCTCCAGGGGCACCACGATCCGCAATCGGGATCAGTCCATCGGACGACCGCCGCTTTCGCTCCGTCTGACGCCAGCGTCCGCCCCCCGCCCAGTACTCCGAGCTCTGCTCGTCGAGGCGACGACGGTCCGAGCCCTCGATGGTCCTGCCCGGGTGGGGACTCCTCGGCGGCAGGGACGCACGACCGAGGAGCTCCTTCGCGGGTTCTCGGCCGTCCTCGTCCTGAGCCTCTCCATCCAGCGGGACACGTTCGCGGACAGACGGCGCGCGGGTTTCAGTGCGCTGCTCGCGATAGCCGGTCGCATGGCGGCCGTCCGCAGGCGGTGGCCGGCGGTATCCGAGACCCCCTTCTCGGCGGGATGTGGCGGGCCGTCCTCCGCCCGCGGTACGTGCGCGAGCTCCTCGATCAGGCGGAGAGCACGGATGCGCTCTCGGAGCGACGCCCAAGGCTCCGAGCGCTCACGGCCTTCTGAGGGCGTCTCGCGGGCCTTCGCTCAGGCGGCGCCGCCATGATCGAGGCTGGTACTCGACGGAAGGTTCTCTGTGAGCATGTTCAAGCGCGTTCTCGGCATGGCGTCGAAGGCGCTCGATTCGAAGAGCGGCTCGGGGTCGTCCTCGAGCGGGACGACCGATTGGCGCGACCTCGTGCGCACCGCCGCCGACAAGGTGACAGGCGACTCGCGGAGCGGGCAGGCCCAGCCGCCTCAGCAGTACGGCTCACCGCGGCGACCCTCCGCGCGCCCGCAGGACGCCCGGCCCGGGCAGCAGCCGGTGGTCACGCAGGAGGACCGCGCAGCGATCGCGCGCTACGACTACCTCCTCCGCACCGCCGACCCCGAGCAGCTCGAGCAGGTGCACCGGGACGCGTTCGCGAAGCTGACGACGGCGCAGCGCACCCAGGTCGAGGCGCGCCTCCGCGACGAGCTGCCCGCGAACGAGCAGCCGCGGTCCTCCGCCCCCGAGGACCTGGCGCGCGCGGCGACGCGCGGCGAGGCGAACGATCCGGGGTTCCTCAAGAAGATGTTCTCGAAGCCGGGGACCCGCGGCGCCCTCGCGGGTGCCGGCGTCGGAGCGGCGGCGGGTATCGGGCTCGGCGCGGCGGGCGGACTGCTCGCGGCGGTCGCGGGCGGCGCCGTGATCAGCAGCGTCGCCGGTCCGCTGCTCGCGCAGGCGTCCGGCCTCGGCGTGGACTTCGAGAACCTCGCCGGCGGGTTCGGCGATCTGGGCGACTTCGGTGACATCACGGGCGGCGCGGGAGAGTTCGTCTCCGGTGCGGGTGAGCACGTGTCCGGGCTGGGGGAGCAGGTGTCGGAGTTCGGCTCCGACTTCCAGCTGCCGGGGCTCGGCGACCTCGGGAACCTCTTCGACCGCTAGACGGACGGGACCGGAGCGCGCCGGCGGAGGAGCGGCGACGCGATCGCGAGTGCCGCGCCGACGACGAGCAGCACGGCCCCCACGATCGCGACGGCGGTCGTCGACCAGTCGGGGAGGTCGACCACCGTCGTGCCGTCGAGCAGCGTCCATTCGCAGGCCGCGCCCAGCGGCCGCCACGACCAGAAGCCGCGGACCAGGTCGCCTGCCTCGGGCGGGACGCCGCCCAGGCTGACGCTGCACACGTAGTCGAAGCCCTGACGGTCGATGTTCGCGAACTGCAGAGGCACGAGCGCGAGGGCCGCGAGTCCGGCGACGGCGAGGACGAGGCCGGCGAGCAGGGCGAGACGCGCGGCGGTCAGGCGCTTCCTCGCCGGCGTCGAGGCGGGGGCGGGCGGCGTCTCGGTCATCGTCCGATGGTGGCACGCGTTCGTGGGGAGCAGGCGTGTGCCCGGGATCGGCGCCGAACAGCGCGGAGGCACGGGGCGGATGCGTCGGAGCCGCTCCTCGACCGCAGGCGCCAAAGACGTCGGCCGGCACCGCGGCGACGGGGAGCCCTCGGCGTCGTACCCTCGACTGCATGGGGTTCGTCTTCTCGCTGGTGATCATCGTCCTGACCGTGCTCGCGCTGGTCGACGTCGTACGGCAGCCGGACAACATCATCAAGAACCTGCCCAAGATCGTGTGGATTCTGCTGATCTTCTTCCTCCCGCTCATCGGCGTCTCGCTGTGGTTCCTGCTCGGGCACGACTGGAAGCGCGGCGACGGCGGATCCTTCGTGCCGGGCGGCCGAGTGCCCCGCCGCCGGAAGCAGGCGCCGCCGCCGATGGTGGTGCGGCCCGCTCCGAAGAGCACCGAGGAGCAGCTCGCCGACCTCGAGCGCGAGGAGGCGCACTACGCGCGGCTCGCCGAGGAGCAGCGTCGCCGCCGCGAGGGTGAGCGGCCGCTCGACGCGTGAGCGGCCGCTTCGGAGGCCGCTACTTCGAGAAGTTCGACGCCGCCCACTGGATCGAGGCGATCTTCGCCTGACCCGCGACGCTCGGGTGGAAGTAGTCGGTGGTCCCGATCAGGCCCTTGGTGACGGGGGTCGCGGTGAGCGCTCCGCCGTCCCAGTCGCAGAGCTGACCGGCGGCGCTGCACGCCGTCTGCAGCGCGGTGTTGTACTGCGTCGTCCGCGTCTTCGCGGCAGCGGCCGAGGCGGCCGCGGCGGTGCTGCTGAGCCTGCGGCCGGTGGAGCTGACGCCGCGCGTGGTCCGGCAGAGGTCGCCGCCCGCCCAGACGAGCGCGCCGACTCCGGTCTTCACGACCGACCACTCGGAGGCCACGTTCGGCATCGACGAGAGGACGATGCGGGCGGAGGGCCACGTGGTGCGGATCTTCGTGATCGCGGCGGAGGCTCCGGTGCGGAACGTGCTCGCCGGCGTCATCGTGTAGCCGTCGGAGGCGACGCGGTTGTCGGGAGAGCAGAGGTCGTTGCCGCCGATGAGCAGGGTGACGACGTCCGGCCGCACGCCGGCGGCGACCGCGGCGTCGATCCGCGAGGGGACCTGCGCGACGACGTCGCCGGTGGTGGCGAAGTTCGCGGTCGTGACCGTGGTGCCGGGGCGCGCGGTCCGCAGGCGCGAGGCGAAGGAGTTCACCGAGGAGCTGGTGCCGGTGGACCAGTTGTTGCGGGGGCAGTCCGCGAAGGAGCCGCAGGTCCCGTAGGCCTGGGTGATGGAGTCGCCGAGGCTCAGCACCGAGAGGGTGGCGGGAGTGGCGGCGGCGGCGGCCTGCGCCGGGAGCAGCGCGGCGGCGAGGGCGAGCGCGGCTCCGACGGCGAGGGCGCGGACGCGGCGGCTCGGGGTCGGCGGGCGGGAGAGGGAGAGGCTCATGGGGGACCGTTCTCGAGGGGGAGGACGGTGGGGAAGCCGTCGGTGCTGACGCTAGGGGAGCGGCGCCCCGGATGACCCCGAACGGGTGACCCCAGAACGGGCCGGATGTGCGCGACGGCAGCGGATCCGGTCGTCCGGCGGGCGGAACCGTCTGGAAGGCGAGCGTCCTCTCAGCCTCCCGCCACCGGCACGATCCGCAGCCGGCTCATCGCCCAGACCAGCGCCCCCGACGCGAGGAACGCGACCGCGATCCCGACGACGAACACCGACACCTGCCCGTACCCGGTCGCGGGATCCAGGAACGGATAGGGCACCCAGCCGTCCGTCGCTCCGCGGATCAGCACCACGACGAGCCAGACGATCGGGTAGACCACGACCAGCCAGAGCCTGCGCCACGGCAGCGGAGGGCGATCCGCGAGCAGCAGCCAGTCGAGCAGTCCGTAGACGGGGAACAGCACGTGCATGACGGTGTTGGCCCACGGCAGCGCCACTCCGCCCGCCACATCGGTGAGGAGGGTGTTGTACACGAGGCCGACGACGATGATGTACCCGGTGAAGGCACCCCGCACCAGTAGGAGCCCGCTGGGCGCGGGGCTGGGGCGGAGCGCGAGCACGGCGGTGGCTCCGAGCACGACGGCCAGCACGATGTTGCTCTGGATGGTGAAGAAGCCGAAGAAGTTGAACGGGTTCAGCGGCGTCCGAGAGGCGGTGTCGACGGCCGTCGCGATCACGGCCACCAGAACGGCGGCGGCCACGAGGAGGCGGAGGAGCGCGACCGGCACGCGGGCCGACTCCGCCCGGGAGGAGGGAGCGGGCGGCGTCATCGCTCGAGCGGAGCGCCGGAGCGCCTACCCTGTCCCCGTGCTCACGATCGGTGTCGACCTCGCTGCGGAGCCGGTGCGCACCGCTCTCGCCGCCCTCGAGTTCTCCGGCGGCCGGGCCGTCGTCCGCTCGCTCGTACTCGGCGCCGAGGACGCGACGATCGTCGAGGCGTCACGGGACGCGGCGGTCATCGGGATCGACTGCGCGTTCGGCTGGCCGGTGGAGTTCGCGGCGTTCGTCTCCGCGCACACGCGACGGGAGGTCTCGCCGCGGACGCTCGCGGGACGCGACTGGCGCCGCCGCCTCGCGTACCGCGAGACGGACCGGGTGGCGCGCGAGGTCACGGGCCGCTGGCCGCTCAGCGTCTCGACCGACCGGCTCGGGATGACCGCGATGCGCTGCGCGGAGCTGCTCGACGCCTTCGCCGCGAGCGGGGAGGACGTCGACCGCTCCGGGCGCGGACGGCTCGTCGAGGCGTACCCGGCGGCGGCGCTGCGGCTCTGGGGAGTGGACACCACGGGCTACAAGACGCGACCGGAGGCCGTGGCGCTCGCCGCGGAGTCGCTGCGACGGGCCGCACCCTGGCTCGATGTGCCGGCGCCCGCGCTCGCGCTGATGAGCCGCTCCGACGACGCGTTCGACGCCGTCGTCGCCGCTCTCAACGCCCGCGCCCACGCCCTGGGCGCGACCCTGCCGGTGCCTCCCGAACTGCAGGAGGCGGCGGAGGCCGAGGGGTGGATCGCGGTCCCGACCGGATCGCTCGCGGAGCTCGCGGGCTGATCCGGCCGTCTCGACGGGTGTGCGCTCAGGCCGGGATCTTCGCCCCCAGCAGGCCGGCGGCGACCTCGGCGGCCCGCTCGGCCTCCTCGACGGTCGAGAAGGGTCCGGTGGGGACGAGGGAGGGCGCGGTGGTCAGTCGGGCGTCGATCTCGAGTCGGAACCGGGGCAGCTCCGCCCCGGGAACGACGACGATCCTGACTCCGTTCCGGCTCCATCGCGCGGGTTGGATAGAAGAAATCTGTGTCATGGTGCTCTCCGCTTTCGCGATCATCCGCACGGGTGGCTGACGCCTCGACCGTGCACGCTTCACGCTACGTCCGGTGCCCGTCTCTCCGAACGGGCTTGACCTCTCAGGCTCGTCGGGCGTAGTGCCTCATTGCAGTCGGTCGAGGGTGTCGCTGATCCGCCGCAGGCACTCGATGAGGACCGACACCTGCGCGGCGTCCAGGTCGGCGAGCACCTCGCCCTCGGCGGCGACGAGATTGCGCATCGCCTCGTCGACCCGCTTCGTGCCCCGCGGGGTGAGCGAG
The DNA here is from genome assembly GCF_002931645.1 of Rathayibacter sp. AY2B5. Classification (NCBI taxonomy): domain Bacteria; kingdom Bacillati; phylum Actinomycetota; class Actinomycetes; order Micrococcales; family Microbacteriaceae; genus Rathayibacter; species Rathayibacter sp. AY2B5. Next base: position 133,190 of record NZ_PSUE01000002.1, read on the forward strand.
ACGATCTTGCTGCGCGAGTCGGCGGCGTTCTGCTCGCGGACCACGAGCCCGCGGGCCCCGAGGCGGTCGACGCGGCTGGCGAGGTTGCCGCTGGACAGCGCGAGGTGCGTGGCCAGGGCCGAGGGCGTCATCCCGCCCTCCCCGCGCTGCCGCAGCAGCGAGAGGAGCTCGAACTCCCACGGGGCGAGATCGCTGACGGCGAAGGACTGCCGCCGCACCTCCTGCACGCGCGGGCTGAGCCGGCGGAGGCGGGAGACGACGTCCAGAGGCGCGAAATCGAGGTCGGGCAGGGCCCCGGCCCACGCGTCGATCACCAGATCGACATCGTCGTCTTCGCGCATGCCCCGATTATCCCCGGACGGCGCGGGCGCCGACGACGGGTGGTCCGGGGAGGCCGGCGGGCCTAGCCTGTGCGGACGACGGGCGGACCGGTCAGGCGCGGGCGGCCCGGACGTAGGCGACGATCGCGTTGGCGTGGCCGTGGCCCAGGCCGTGCTCGGTCTTCAGCCAGGTGACGACCTGCATGTGCGGCTCGGAGCGCAGACGCTCGTCGGCGAGGTCCAGCCAGTCCTGGACGGGACGGTCGTAGGTCTTCTCGATGCTCGGGAAGTACGAGGCCGGTCCCTTCGGCTTCGCACCGTCGGCGGGCGGTTCGGGAGCGAGCACGCGGTCGGTCATGCGGTCACGATAGCGAGCCGCGGTCAGGTCGTGTAGGCCGAGGGGTCGAACCGGCCGAGCTCCTCGCGGAAGGCGAAGGCGAAGTCGGGCCAGAGCAGGGTGAGTCGCCGGTTGTCGTCCAGGTACCAGCTCTCGCAGCCGCCGTTGGTCCAGACGGTGTCGGCGCTGAGGGCGTCGAGGCGGGCGACGGAGGCGGCCTCGGCCTCGGCGGTGACCTCGAGCCGGTCGGCGCCGGAGACCGCGAGGTGGTCGAGCGCGGCGAGCACGTAGGCGATCTGCGTCTCGATCATGTGCACCGCGGAGTTGTGGCCGAGGCTCGCGTTGGGGCCGTTGACGACGAAGAGGCTCGGGAAGCCGTGGACCGCGGTCGACTCGTACGCGACCATGCCGTCGGCCCAGCGGTCGGCGAGGAGGACGCCGCCGCGGCCGCGGATGCGCCGGGCGAAGGGCGGCCGCGTGGAGTGGAAGCCGGTCGCGAAGACGAGCACGTCGACCCCGTGCGGGACGCCGTCGTCGCCGAGCGCGGCCCCCTCCTCGAGGCGCCGGAGCGGACCGGGGACGACGCGGACGTGCGGCTGCGCGAGAGCGGGGTAGTAGTCGTCCGAGAGGAGCACGCGCTTGCAGCCGATCTCGTAGTCCGGAGTCAGCACGGTGCGGAGTGCGGGATCGATGATCTGCGACTCGAGGTGGCCGAGCGCCTCCGCCCGCAGCCGGTCGATGGCCTCGGGCACGGCGACGCGGCCGGCGAAGCCGAGCTCGGCGCGCCAGAACAGCTCCTCGCGGAGCCTCGCCAGGGCCCCGGGCGCGCGGGAGAGGGTTCGGCGCTCCTCCGGCGGGTACGGGCGGTTCCGGCGGGGGACGACGTACGGGGCTGAGCGCTGGAAGAGCACCACCTCGGCGGCGCGCTCGGCGAGGTGCGGCACGATCTGCACGGCGGAGGCTCCCGAGCCGACGATGCCGACGCGCTTCCCGTCGAGGTCGACGTCGTCCCTCCAGCGGGCGGAGTGGAAGGCGGGACCCGCGAACGAATCCAGGCCCGGGACGGCCGGGAGGCGGGGCTCGGAGAGGCGCCCCGCGCAGACGAGGAGGACCGCGGCGGAGTAGTCGCCCCGGGAGGTGCGCACCCGCCAGCGGTGCGCCTCCTCGTCGAAGACCGCCTCGAGCACCTCGGTCCCCAGCCGGAGTCGGGGCGCCAGGCCCTCCTTCTCGACGACGCGCTCGAGGTAGGACTGGATCTCGGCCCCGGGGGCGTAGAACGCCGACCAGTCGGCCTCGGGGGCGAAGGAGTAGGAGTAGAGGTGCGAGGGGATGTCGCAGGAGACTCCGGGGTAGACGTTGTCCCGCCAGGTCCCGCCGATCCGCTCGGCGCGCTCCAGCACGACGAACGAGGTCCCGCCGCGGCGCTCCAGGCGGACCGCGGCTCCGAGCCCGGCGAACCCGGCGCCGATCACGACGACGTCGACGTCCATCAGACCGTCGTCCTCGCCAGGACGCTGCCCGCCGGGTCGCGGTGCGGATCGGCGAGGAAGTGCTCGAGGACGGCGAGGAGCTCGGCGGGCCGCTCGGCGAGCACCGCGTGACCGGCGTCGAGGACGGCGTAGCGGGCGTCGTCGATCGCGCCGAGCAGGGCCTCGGCGCCCTCGACGCCGGCGACGGCGTCGGCGGAGCAGCCGACCACGAGGGCGGGAACCCGGCAGTCCGAGGCAGCCGCAGCGACGTCGGCCCGGGCGGAGGCGGCGAGCATCCGCGCGACGTCGGCGCCCCACGGGGAGGAGGCGGTGGCCGAGCGGACGGCGAGGAGCCGAGCGGCCTCCTCCTGCGCGTCGGGCGGCAGCATCGGCCAGAGGCGCGCCATGCGGAGGAGGCGCTCCGTCGGGCGCAGCCATCCGGCCACGAGGGCGAGGGCGCGCACCCGCCGATCGCCCGCGGCGAGGGCCACGGCGGCTCCGAGCGAGTGGCCGATCAGGACGGCCTCCTCGGCGCCGAGCGCGTCCAGGGAGGCGCGGACCGCGGCGGGTCCGTCGAGCCAGGGGTCGCCGAGATCGGCGAGCTCGAGCGCGGCGACGCGGTGGCGCCGCGCCAGCATCGGCAGCAGCAGCCCGGTATCGCTCCGCGCGCCCCGGCCGACGCCGGTCAGCAGCAGGACCGCGCGCGGGCTCTCGGCGCCCGCGGTCAGCAGCCGCACGGTGGCGCTGTCCGACTCGATCCGCTCCTCCCGGACCAGCTCGGCCTGGCGCCGCAGGTACTCGGAGCGGGTCATGACGCCCGGCGGGTCCCGCGGACCGGGAGGCGCATCCGCTGAGGACCCGCCGCTGCGACGGGCTCCGCCCGCAGCGCCCTCTCCGGCGCGACCACGCCGTACGTCGTGGTGCGCTGGCGCCAGCCGCGGCCGATCTCGCCGCTCAGCCGGGCGACGGTCGCGATGTCGAGCGAGCGGTAGGCCTCCGCTCCGGCCTCGGGCCGCAGGGCGCCGTCGAGCAGCAGGCCGCCGAGGTCGTCCGCCCCGCCGCGGAGGAGGACCTGCGCCGCGTGCAGTCCGAGCTTGGTCCAGGCGGTCTGCACGTGGGCGATCCGGCCGTGGAGGACGAGCCGTGCGACGGCGTGCACGGCGCGGGTCTCGCGGAGGGTCGGCCCGCCCCGGCTCGCGCGCACCACGGCGGGAGGCGCCTCCGCCGGGACGAAGGGCATCGCGATGAACTCGGTGAAGCCGCCCGTCTCGTCCTGGATCGCCGCGAGCGTGCGCAGGTGCGCGAGCTGCTGCTCGGGGGTCTCGACGTGTCCGTAGACCATGGTCGAGGTGGAGCGGAGGCCGCTGCGGTGCGCGGCCGTGATCGCCTCCCGCCACTCGGCCACGGTCGGGTCCGTCCCCTCGCTCAGGACGGCGCGGACGTCGTCGTCGAGGATGCGGGCGGCGGTCCCCGGGACGGAGTCCACGCCGGCCTCGCGCAGAGCGTCGAGCATCTCGGGCAGGGTTCGGCCCGTACGCCGGGCGACCTCGAGGATCTCGCCGGGCCGGTAGGCGTGCAGGTGCAGCGAGGGCTGCCGCTGCTTCAGCGTGCGGACGATCAGCAGCAGATCGTCGCCCGGGTGCTCCGGTCCGATCGCGCCCTGGAGGCAGAGCTCGGTGGCGCCGAGCGCGACCGCCTCGTCGGCGAGCTCCTCCAGCCGCTCGACGGTCAGATCGCCGACTCCCCAGAGCGAGGTGTCGATGTTGCGGTTCACGACGACCGAGACCTCGTCGCCGGCGGCGTCGTGCCGCAGGTCGTCCGCCAGAGCGGAGAGGGCGTCGAGGTCGTCGCCGTCGGCTGCGAGCAGGGCGAGGTAGTCGGCGTCCTCGAGACCGGCGGGGTCCGTCTCCGCCCGGGCGAGCACGGCGCCGAGGGCGGGCGCGACCGGTCGGGGCAGGGGGTCGAGCGAGTCGCGGTAGGGCCGGGGGAGGACCGCCGCCGCCTCGTCGGCGAGCCAGGTCCCGCGGTCGGCGAGTGCCTCGACGTAGGGAGCGACGCGCGGATCGATCCAGGTGGCCGAGTCGCGGAGGTACTGCGGGTGGGCGGTCAGCCGCTCGTGCAGCCGGTAGCCGGCCGCCGCGGTGAGCCGCGCGAGGTCGTCGATGTTCGGCCAGGGGCGCTCCGGATTCACGTGATCCGCCGTGAGCGGGCTGACACCGCCCCAGTCGTCGACCCCGGCGCGCAGCAGCAGCCCGAGCTCCTGCTCGTCGGTGAGGTTCGGCGGCGCTTGGATCGTCGCCTCGGCGCCCAGCACGAGGCGCGCGACCGCGACGTTGGCCACGTACTCCTGCAGCTCGAGGTCGACCTCGTTCTGCATGGCCGTCCGCGGCTTCGCGCGGAAGTTCTGGACGATGCACTCCTGCACGTGGCCCCACCGCTCGTGGGACTCGCGGATCGCGAAGAGGGCGTCCGCCCGCTCCGCCGCGTTCTCGCCGATGCCCAGCAGCACGCCGGTGGTGAAGGGGATGCGGCTGCGTCCCGCGTCCTCGAGCACGCGCAGGCGCAACGCCGGGTCCTTGTCCGGGGAGCCGTAGTGCACGCCGCCCTTCTCGGACCAGAGGCGCTCGGCGGTCGTCTCGAGCATCATGCCCATCGAGGGCGCGACCGGGCGGAGCCGCTGCAGCTCGGCCCACGACATCACGCCGGGGTTCAGGTGCGTGACCATGCCCGTCTCGCTCATGACCAGGACGGCCATCGCGCGCACGTACTCGAGCGTCGAGGCGTAGCCGTGCTCGGCCAGCCAGGCGCGGGCGACCGGCCACCGGTCCTCCGGGCGGTCGCCGAGCGTGAACAGGGCCTCCTTGCAGCCGAGCTCGGCACCGGCGCGGGCGACCTCGAGGATCTCCTCCGGCTCCATGAAGGTCGACTCGCGCTTGGCCGCGAGCCCGCCCGGTGTCTCCACGAAGACGCAGTAGTGGCACCGGTCGCGGCAGAGCTTGGTCAGCGGGACGAAGACCTTCCGCGAGTAGGTGACGACGCCGGGCCGTCCGCGGCGGGCGAGTCCGTCGTCGCGCAGGCGGCCGGCGGCCTCCAGCAGCAGGTCGAGGTCGTCGCCGCGCACGCCGAGGAGCTCCTCGGCGGTCACGCGCGTCAACGCCTCGCCGCGGTCGAGCCGGGCGAGCAGGGTGGCCGTGGTCATGCGGGAGCGGCCCTTCCGAAGGGGGTCGTGGCGGAGGCGGGAGGTCAGAGCGCGCGCAGCCGCGGCGCGAGGTCGCGCTCGAAGGCGTCGAAGAAGCGCTGCTGGTCGTCGCCCGGGGCGTGGAAGACCAGGTGGGTGAAGCCCGCGTCGACGTAGGGCTTGATCTGCGCGACCGTCTCCTCGGGGTCGGAGCCGACGATCCAGCGCTTCGCGACCTGCTCGATCGGCAGCTCGTCGGCGGCGCGCTCCATGTCGACCGGATCGGTCAGCGAGTGCTTCTGCTCGGGCGACAGCGAGAGCGGCGCCCAGAAGCGCGTGTTCTCGAGCGCGAGCGCCGGATCGGGATCGTAGGAGAGCTTGATCTCGATCATGCGGTCGATGGTCGAGGAGTCGCGATCGGCCGCCGCGGCGCCCGCCTCGACGGCGGGGAGCAGCTTCTCGGTGTAGAGCTCCATGCCCTTGCCCGACGTGCAGATGAAGCCGTCGCCCGCCCGGCCGGCGTACTTGGCGACGACGGGGCCGCCCGCCGCGATGTAGACCGGCACGCCGCTCTCGGGCTTGTCGTAGATCGACGCCTCGTGCGTGGAGTAGTACTCGCCGTCGAAGGTGACGCGGTCGCCCGCCCACAGCGCGCGCATCAGCCGCACGGCCTCGCGCAGGCGGGCGAAGCGCTCCTTGAAGTCGGGCCAGGTCTGCTCGCCCGCGCCCTGATAGCCGGTGGCGACCTCGTTCAGCGCCTCGCCGGTGCCGACGCCGAGCATGATCCGCTCGGGGTAGAGCACGCCGAGCGTGCCGAACGCCTGGGCGATGACGGCGGGGTTGTAGCGGTAGTGCGGGGTCATGACGGAGGTGCCGAGGGTGATGGTGGAGGTGCGCTCACCGGCCGCGGCGAGCCAGGCGAGGGAGAACGGCGCGTGCCCGCCCGTGTGCCGCCACGGCTGGAAGTGGTCCGAGACGACCGCGGTCTCGAAGCCGTGCCGCTCGGCGCCGACCGCGAGCTCGACGAGCTCCCGGGCGCCGAACTGCTCCGCCGATGCCTTGTACCCGAGCGTGATCGTCATCTGCAGCCTTCGTGAGAGGTGGGACGGCTCCCGGAGCGGGAGCGGCCCCTCCATTCTGCGCCTGCCGCGGCGCCCGGCGGGACGGGTGGACGCACCCGGGGGAGGCGTGCCCCGATCCCGCGCTGGGGAGGAGCGTCAGGCCGGCGGAGCGGCGATGTTCACCATCCAGCCGACGCCGTAGCGGTCGACCAGCATCCCGAAGCGGTCGCCCCAGGGCGAGGCGACCAGCGGCTCGACGACCGTGCCGCCCTCGGCCAGGCCGTCCCAGTAGCCGCTCAGCTCGGCGTCGTCGTCGCCGAAGAGCGCGATCGTGATGCGGGCGCCGCTCTCGGCCGGGCTCGAGGAGGGGGAGTCGGAGCCCATCAGGATCATCCCGCTCGGCGTGACGAGCTGGGCGTGCATGATCCGGTCCTGGTCGGCCGGATCCGCGCTCATCCCGAAGTCGCCGAAGCGGCTGGAGCTGAGCTCGCCGCCGAGGACGTCCCGGTAGAACTCCATCGCCTCCTGCGCGGAGCCGTCGAAGCCGATGTAGGGGCTCAGTGAAGTGGGCACGGCACGCCTTTCCGTCGAGGTGCGCCCAGTATCTCCGCGTCCCGACGCGAGCACCAGGGGCGTCCTGCAGAAGGTCCGCCCCCGGTCCTCAGAGCTCGTCGCGGGTGGGCGGGTTCGCGCCGGAGCGGGAGGTCGTGATGCCGGCGACGTGCGCGGCGTGGCGGCCGATCGCGTGCAGGGCGGGGCCGTCGAGCAGCATCCCGTTCGCGGCGCCGAGGCCCTGGCGGAACGCCTCGTCGAGGATCGCGCCCATCGCGGAGTCGCCGGCGCCGATCGTGTCCGCCACCACGATCCGGGCGGCGGGCACGGTCATCCGCGTGACGGCCGAGGCCAGCAGAAGTCCCTCCGCGCCGCGGGTGACGACCGCGAGCTGCGACCCGAGGGAGAGCAGCCGGCTGAGGACCTCGTCGAGCTGCATCGTCGGGTAGAGCCACTCCGCGTCCTCGTCGCTGAGCTTCACGACCTCGCACGCGGCGGCGATCCGCTCGAAGCGCGCGAGCGCCTCGGCGTGCGCGCCGACCAGAGCCGGGCGGATGTTCGCGTCGACGCTCGCCGTCACTCCGGCGGGCAGAGCCTCGAGGAGCTCGAGCACGGCGGATCCGCCCGGCTCGAGGAAGATCGCGATGGAACCGGTGTGGACGTGGGAGGCGCCCTCCGGGTCCGCCGCCGGCGGGTTCCAGGAGAGGTCGAAGACGTAGCGGGCCGACCCGTCCGCGGCGAGGACCGCCCGAGCGGTGCTGGTGCGCTCCGAGTCGCCGTGCCGGACCTCCACTCCGGAGGCCTCGAGGTGGGCGCTGATGCGGCGGCCGCGCTCGTCGTCGGCGATGTCGGTGACGAGGGTCGCGGGTCGCCCGAGTCGGGCGAGCGTGAGGGCGACGTTGGCCGGGGAGCCGCCGACGTGCTCCGTGGCGCTGCCGTCGCGCTCGACGATGTCGATCAGCGCCTCGCCGATGACCAGGGTGCGGGAAGCCGGGCTGACGCGCTCGTCGGTGGAGGACATGCCGACATCATGCCGGGTGACGGGGTCGCCCCGCGACGCGCGGGGCCGACCGGCGCGAGCGGCTCGCGTCCCGACCGCGGTCTCAGCCCTGGGCGCGCAGGTCCGCCAGCACCGCGTCCACGGTCGTGATCTCGATCAGCGGCGCGTACAGGGACATGGCGTCGAGCGCGCGCTGGTGGTCGGCCTCGGAGGCGCCCGCGCAGGCGTCCGCGGCGACCCTGACCCGCACTCCGGCGTCCGCGGCCGCCAGCGCCGTCGAGAGCACGCAGCAGTCGGTCGAGACGCCGGTGAGCACGAGCTCGCGGGAGTCGTCGAGCTCGGCCTCGAGCTCGGGCCCCCACTTGCCGAAGGTCGTGGCGGTGATCGTGCGGTGGCCCTCGAACCCGGCCACGAGCTCGTAGAGCCGGTCGCTCTCGGGGACGAGCGCGAACGGCCATTCGCGGTAGTAGGGGATCCAAGCGCTGGCGGGCCGCTCCGGGGCGACGAAGCGGGTGGTCACGACCCGCTCGCCGAACGCCGGGAGGAGCCGGCGGGTCCCCTCGGCCGCGCGCTCGAATCCGCCGGATCCCCACGGCGACTCCGCATCGGCGAAGACGTGCTGCAGGTCGATCGCGACGAGCAGGCTCACGCCGAGGCCTCCTGGCGGCGGACGGCCCCGCGCGAGAGCGCGAGCGTCCCTGCGAAGCCGATCACGAGCGCCACGAGGACGCCGAGATTGGCGCCGGCCCAGTCGCCGTCGCGGCCGCCGAGCGGGCCGAGGAGGTAGCCCTCCCACTCGAACCCGGGGGAGTAGTTGACCACCAGGCCCCAGCCGACGACCGCGCCGATCAGCACGAGGGCCACGGGGACCGCCGAGACGCTGCCGTAGCGGCCGCGGGAGTCGTACAGAGCCTCCTGGTCGTAGTCGCGCCGACGGAGGAGGAGATCGGCGAGGAAGACGCCGAGCCAGGCCGCGATCGGCACGCCGAGGGTGATCAGGAAGCCCTGGAACGGGCCGAGGAAGTCGCCCGCGACGAACACGACGTAGACCGCTCCGAGGACCATCAGCACGCCGTCGATCCCTGCGGCCACCGGCCGCGAGACCTTGAGCCCCGTGCTGAGCAGTGCCAGGCCCGAGGAGTAGATGTCCATCACGGCCCCGCCGATCAGGCCGAGCAGCGCGACGACGATGAAGGGGAGCAGGAACCAGGTCGGCAGGATCCCGGCGAGCGCTCCGATCGGGTCCGCGGCGATCGCGTCCGAGAGCTCCTGCGAGGAGCCGGCCAGCAGCAGGCCGACCACCACCAGCACGACGGGCGCGACCGCTCCGCCGATCGTCGTCCACGCGATCACTCCGCTCGTGCGGGCACCGCGGGGGAGGTAGCGGGAGTAGTCGGCCGCGGCGTTCACCCAGCCCAGCCCGAAGCCGGTCATCATGAACACGAGCCCGCCGATGACCGCGGCGGCCGAGCCCGCGGGCAGGGCGCCGACGGCGGCGAGGTCGATCCGGTCGAGGACGAGCACGACGTAGACCACGGTCAGCACGGCGGTCGCGACGGTGATCGCGAGCTGGAGCCGCATGATCAGGCGGAAGCCCGCGATCCCGGCGATCACGATGAGCGCGGCGACCACGATCAGCGCGACCACCTTGGTGAGCACGCCCCCGTCCCAGCCGAACTCCTCGAACACCGTCGCCGTCGCGAGCACCGCGAGGGAGGCCAGCACCGTCTCCCAGCCCACCGTGAGCAGCCAGGAGATCACCGAGACGAGGCGGTTGCCGTCGACCCCGAAGGCCGCCCGGCTGAGCACCATCGTCGGGGCGGAGCCGCGCTTGCCGGCGACGGCGACCAGACCGCAGAAGAGGAACGAGACGACGATCCCGATCACGCTGACGAGCGTCGCCTGCCCGAAGGAGAGGCCGAAGCCGAGGAGGAAGGAGCCGTAGCTCAGCCCGAGCACGGACACGTTCGCGGCGAACCACGGCCAGAACAGGTCGCGAGGGCGGCCGTGCCGCTCCGACTCCTGGATCGTGTCGAGGCCGTTGAGCTCGATGCCGCTCGCGGGGCGGGTGCTCGGACGATCGGGGGAGGTCATCGCGTCCTCGTTCTCACGGGTGCCGGCCCTGCGCCGGAGCTGTGACGAACCTACAGCGCCCCGCGCTCGAACAGCAGCCGGAGCGATTCGAGGTCGTCCGCGACCCGCGCGCAGTCCTCGTCCCAGTCGTCGAGGCTCATCCCGGGGCGCCGCCGCACGGTGAAGGCCACCTCGGCGCCGTCCCCGTTCACGAGCACCCGGAGCGGATTGTCCACCACCGTCCCGTCGGGGAGCGTGACCTCGTGGTCCGCGACGCCGAACGGGTTCTGCGGGGCGAAGCGCACCTCGACCCGGCCCATCGGCGAGTCGACGAACCAGCGTCCGTCGACCTGCTCGAGCGCGGAGGAGGCGAGGCCCGCTGCCCACCGCGGGAGGTTCGCCGGGTCGGAGACGAAGGCGTACACCTCCGCGGCCGGAGCCTCGATCACGACGCCCACGGGGCGCGATTCGTACAGGGTCATCCGCTCGTCCTTCCTCTGCAGCCGGTCAGTGCTCGTCGCCGAAGCTGGCGACCAGCAGCGCGGCCAGCGCCGTCCGCTCCAGCATGCCCTCGATGCCGATCGCCTCGCTGCGCGCGTGCGCACCCTCGCCCGGGGCGCCGAGCCCGTCGAGGACCGGCAGGCCCAGCGCGGCGACGAGGTTGCCGTCGCTCGCCCCGCCGACCGCGATCTCGCGGAGGGGGACGTCGATCCGCTTCGCGACCCGCTCGGCCCTGCGGTAGAGCGCGGCGACGGAGGCGGTCCGCTCGAAGACGGGCCGCTCCCAGGAGCCGCGCACCTCCAGCCGGATGCGCGGGTCGGCGGCGGCGAGCGCGTCGAGCTCGGCCTCGACGCGGGCGGCCTCGGCGGATCCGCGGATCCGCGCCTCCAGCTCCAGGCGCACGCGGGCCGTCGTCACGTTGACCCGCGAGCCGCCGGAGACCACTCCGATGTTGACCGAGGTGCCCTCCTCCTCCCGCGCGATCGCCAGCACCCGCGGGATCAGCGAGCCGAGCTCGTGGATCGCGCTCGCCCCCTTCTCCGGCTCGACCCCGGCGTGCGCCTCGACCCCGACCACGTCGATCACGAAGCGCCCGATGCCCTTGCGCGCCGTCTTGACCGCGTCGCCGATCGCGCCCTCGAACACCAGGACCGCGTCGGCGCCCGCGCACTGCCGCTCCAGGAACGGGCGGGAGGCGGCGCTGCCGATCTCCTCGTCCCCGCTCATCACCAGGCGGACGGCCGGATGCGGGACGCCGGCGTGGCGGAGCGCGGCCACCAGCCACACCATCTGCACCAGCCCGGCCTTCATGTCGTAGCTGCCCGGGCCGCTCAGGCGGTCGCCGTCGACGGCGAAGGGCCAGGAGCGGGTCGTGCCCAGGGGCCACACCGTGTCGTAGTGGCCGAGCAGCGCCACGAACGGACGCGTGCCCCGGTGCGGTCTTGCGCCACCGCTCGCCGGGACGGTCCAGCTGGTCGCGGTCGGCGCGTCCTGCGCACGCCGGTGCTGCACGTCGGCGTCGTGCCCGAGCCGCTCTCCCACCCAGTGCACCAGGAAGGCGTGCAGCTCGCCGAGCGCCTCGAGGGAGTCGCTGGGGCTCTCGATCATCACGAGGTGCCGGACGTCGTCGAGCATCCGCGAGCGGTTGTCGCGGAGGAAGGAGCGCACGCGGGCAGCGTCGTCGGCATCGGGGAAGGTCATCGACTCCGGAGTACCAGAGTGCGGCCGCTCGCGCGAACCGGCTGAACCGTTCGGGCCCCCGTTACGTTGGTGCAGGAAGAGGTGGAGATGTCCGAGGATCAGGCCCAGATGCTGCGTGCGCTGCACGACGAGCACGCCAGCGCGCTCTGGCGGTTCGTGCTGCGCCTGACCGGCGACCGCCAGATGGCGGAGGACGTCGTGCAGGAGGCGCTGCTGCGCGCCTGGAAGCACCCCGAGATCCTCGCCCAGGGCGAGGCCGCCGCCCGCTCCTGGCTCTACACCGTGGCCCGGAACCTCGTCATCGACGACCGCCGCAGCGCCCGCTACGCCCGGGAGCTGGGCACGGACGAGGTCCCCGAGCGCCCGACCGCCGACCGCACCGACCAGGTGCTCGACGCCTGGCTGCTCTCGGACGCGCTCAGCGGACTGAGCCACGACCACCGCGCGGTCATCGTGCACGCCTACTACGGCGGCCGCACGGTCACCGAGATCGCCGCGCTGCTGGGGATCGCCCCGGGCACCGTCAAGTCGCGGATGCACTACGGGATGCGGGCCCTCAAGCTCGCACTGCAGGAGCGGGGGGTGACGGAGCTGTGAGCCGCGACCCCTCCTCCGACGACCGGCACGACGACCCCTTCCGCGACTGGGACGCCGCGTACCTCCTCGGATCCCTGACCGCTGCCGACCGCCGCGAGTACGAGCTGCACCTGCGCGCCTGCCCCGGCTGCCGCGAGTCCCTCGCCGAGTTCGTCCCGCTGCCGGGCCTGCTGGCCCACCTGCCCCAGGACGAGGCGATGCGCCTGGTCGAGGAGCCGGAGGCGGCCGGCGATCCGGCTCCGGCGGCACTGCTGACCCGCCTCGCCGCGGCCACCGACTCCGTCCGCCGCCGGACGCGGCTGCGCATCGCGGGCCTGGTGCTCGCCGCCGCGGGCGTCTCGGCCGCCGCCGCCGTCGCCCTGCCGCTCGCGATCGGCCCGACCCTCGCCCCCGTCGAGACCGTCGGCTCGACCGTCTCGCTCGCCGCGGCTCCGGGCGTCCCCGTCGAGGCCTCCGTACGGTTCGTGCCGCAGCAGTGGGGCACGCGGATCGACATGGACTGCAGCTGGGCCGACACGGCCGAGCAGTACGCGGGCTCGGCCGGCTACGTCCTCTACGTCACGGACACCTCGGGCGGCACCGAGGCCGTCGGATCGTGGACGAGCGCGCCGGGGACGACGATGGAGCCCAGCCTCGCCACCGGGCTCCCGCTCTCCGAGATCGCCTCGGTCGAGGTGCGGCTGCAGGGATCGGACACCGTCGTGCTCACCGGCCGCCCCTGAGCGGGCCGCCGGATTCCCAGGTGCGCGCTCGGCGGACTGAGTAGCTTCTCAGTCATGACGATCGCGACCCTCGCCCTCGCCCCCGCCTCCGTGGCGACCGCCTCCTCCTCCGACAGCATCGACGAGCTCTCCGGACTCGTCGGCGTCGCCGCGCGGGTGATCGCCGCGCTCGGAGAGGCGGGCGTCGGCCTGCTGACGCTGATCGAGACGGTGTTCCCGCCGATCCCGAGCGAGCTCGTGCTGCCGCTGGCCGGCTTCCTCGCCCAGCAGGGCCGGATGAACCTGGTGCTGGTCGTGATCACGGCGACCCTCGGCGCCTACCTCGGCGGCCTGATCCTCTACGCGCTCGGCCACCGCATCGGCACGGAGCGCTCGATCCGCCTGCTCTCCAAGCTCCCGCTGGTCGACCGCGAGGACTTCGAGAAGGCGGTCGGCTGGTTCCGCCGGCACGGCACCTGGGCGGTCCTCTTCGGTCGCCTCATCCCGGGCGTGCGCAGCCTCATCTCGCTCCCCGCGGGGGCCGAGCGGATGAACCTGCTGCTGTTCTCGGGACTGACGATCCTCGGCTCCGGCGTCTGGAACGGCCTGCTGATCGGCCTCGGCGCAGCCCTCGGCACGCAGTACGAGCTCGTCGACCAGTACGCGGGCGTGCTCGACGCGATCATCTACAGCGCGTTCGGCGTGCTGCTGCTCGCGCTCGTGGTGCGCCGCGTGCGGCGGCACCGTGCCGCGGCGCGCACCGGATCCCGCCACTGACCTGCGTCCACGGGCGGGCGCAAGGCCCCGCGCCACCCCGCCCCGGTGCCCTAACGTTCGAGGGGTCCGCACTCCCCGACGCGAAGGAACGCCATGTCCGAGACCGCCGCGCCCACGATGTCCCGCACCTCCGTCGAGCGCTGGTGGATCATCGCCGTCTCGCTGATCGCGATCGTGCTCGGCGTCATCGCCGTCCTGATCCCCGGTCCGACGCTGCTGACCGTCGCCATCGTCTTCGGCATCCACCTGATCGCCGCGGGCGTCTTCCGCCTGCTGCTGGCCTTCACCGCCTCGCGGCTCGATGCCCGGGTGCGCTGGCTCGCGGGCCTGCTCGGCGCCCTGATCCTGGTCGCGGGCATCCTGTGCCTGTCGAACCCGTTCGAGTCGCTGAGCGTCCTGGGCCTCGTGATCGGCGCGGGCTGGATCCTCGACGGCGTCTCGAGCATCACCAGCGGCCGCACCGTCGCCGGCCCCGCGTGGCTGCCGATCGCGGCAGGGATCGCCTCGGTCATCGCGGGCGTCCTGACGATCATCATGCCCGTGCTGGCGCTGGCCTCCTTCGTCACGGTCGCGGCCATCCTGCTGATCGTCGTGGGCGTCTCGGGCCTGCTCCTGCTCCCGGGCCGCACGAAGCGCCCCGAGAGCGCCGAGGCGTAGACCGCGCGGATGGCCGATCCCGATCTCGTCCCCGAGCTGCTCGTCGCCGACCTCGACCGGAGCCTGGGGTTCTGGTGCGGTCCCTGCGGGTTCCGGATCCACTACGCCCGGCCCGAGGAGGGCTTCGCGTACCTGGTCCTCGGCTCCGCGCACGTGATGCTCGAAGAGGCGGGGCGGGGCCGCAACTGGATCGCGGCACCGCTGGAGCGCCCGTTCGGCCGGGGGATGAACCTGCAGCTGCACATCGACGACGCGGACCGGACGGCGGCGGCGCTCGCCGAGGCCGGGACGCCGCTGTTCTCGCCGCTCGAGACCCGCTGGTACCGGGTCGGAGCGGAGGAGGCGGGCGTCCGTCAGCTGGTGGTCGCCGATCCCGACGGGTACCTGCTGCGGTTCCAGTCGTCGCTCGGACGCCGACCGGCCCGAGCGGACGTCCCCGTCGCTCCCTGACCGGCCGACCGCGCCACCATCCGCTCGGCTCAGGACGTCATGCCAGCGAGTGACGACCGTGACACCGCGCGGCTGGTTCCCTCGAGACATGACGCAGCACCCCGCCACCGCGACCCTCCCGCAGGTCCCGGCCGCCGCCCTCTCCGAGCCCGCGATCGAGCAGGCCGCCTCGGCGGAGCACGAGCCCCTCGTCCGTCCGGCAGACCTGGTGTCGGCGCTCACGGGCGTCGCGCTCTGCTTCTTCTCCCTCTTCGTCTACGCCATCGCGCACTGGCAGTACTTCGGCACGGACGTCGACGAGGTGAGCGTCCTCGGCTGGCTCGCGCCGCTGATCGCCGGCGTCGCCTGCCTGCTGTCGGCCGTCGTGTCCGTCGGGGTCCGCGCCTCCGGGCGCCGCGCCGAGCGGACCGCGGCATGATCGCCGTCCTCGCCGGGCCCGGCCTCGAAGCCGCGGAGCAGCTCCTCGTCCGCGCCGGATGCCTCCGCCCCGAGCACCCGTGGGCGGCCGGTGCCGCCACGGAGGCCGCGCCGCGGATCGACTTCGCCGTCCTCGCCGAGCAGGCGTGCCTCCTCGACCTCTCGGAGGAGGCGGTCGCCCGCATCGCCGTGTCGCTCGCTACCGGCCGCCCCGTCGATCTGCGGAGCGCCTTCGGGCATCTCACGCGCGACCACGCCCGGCTCGTCATGACCGCGGTCGCCGCGGCCGCCGGGCACGACCGCGTGAGCAGCCGGATCCGCGTGGTCGGCGACGAGCGCCGGGTCGAGACGGCGCCGCCCCTGGCCGTCTGGCCCTCCTGACCCCCGCCCGCCCCGATCGGGCGGGCGCGCTCGCCGATCCGACCCTGGGCTCCGCGTTCCTCCGATGCTCCGGCCCGGTGAGCCGTACGGAGGTGCCGTGCCGCCGACCCGCGTCGCTACGGCCTTTCGGAGGTGCCCGGTTTAGGGTGTCCGTGTGCAACGAGTCGACGATTTCCCAGGAGCCGGACCGGTGGCGACCTCACCCGAATCCGGTGACCAGGGGGAGGCGTCCGCGCATCGGCTCTCCCCGACGGCGACCTCTCCCGTGCAGGTGACGAGCGGCGAGGCCGGCTACCAGGGCGGCAACGTGGCCGATCCGGTGTGGCAGTCGTGGCGCGACGAGCTCGCCAAGGTCGGCGGTCCGTCGCCCCTGCTCCACTTCGTGGACTCGCCCCGGACGCGCATCGAGCTCTCGACCACGCACCCCGGCGGGCTGCCCCCGTTCATCTCGGGCAAGACGACGCTCCTCTCCTCGCTCATCCGCGACGAGCTCGCCCTGCGCACCGCGAAGAACGCCGCGGGTGCGATCACCGACAAGGGGATCGAGCTGCGCTCGGTCCGCGGCATCGAGGGCGTCCACCTCGCCATCGGCCTCGCCCAGTGGCGCGCCGGCGACACGGAGTTCACCGCACCCGTGCTCCTGCGCCCGCTCGCCATCCGCCGCTACGGCCGCGACTTCGAGCTCAAGCTCAAGGGCCAGCCCTACTTCAATCCGCAGCTCGCGCGCGCCCTCAAGCAGCAGTTCGGCATCACGATCGACCCCGAGCAGTTCGTCGAGCTGGCCGTGCAGAACGGCGTCTTCAAGCCGCAGCCGGTCATCGACCAGCTGCGCGGCCTGACCTCGCACCTGCCGTGGTTCGCCGTGCACCCGCGCCTCGTGGTCTCGAGCTTCGCCGACGTGGCGGGCGACATGCTCCGCGACGCCCGGATGCTCGAGCACCCCGTCCTCGACGCCGTCGCCGGGAACCCGGCCGCCAAGCGGGCGCTGCAGCAGTCGCAGAAGGTGGCGTCGATCATCCCGCAGGACGAGCGTCCTCCGGCGACCGACAACCTCCTCCTCGACGCGGACGCCGAGCAGGAGCAGGTGATCGCGAACATCGCGGCCGGCAACTCGCTCGTCGTGAAGACCCTCCCCGGCACGGGCGGCACCCAGACCATCGTCAACGCGATCGGCGCCCTGGCCGCCCAGCACAAGCGCGTGCTGGTCGTCAGCGCCCGCAGGTCGAGCCTCGACAGCATCCACCAGCGCCTGCTCTCGGCGGGCCTGGGCGGCATCGCGGTCGGGCCCCGCACGCTCCGCCGCGACCTCATCCAGTCGATCGGCCGCAACGAGAAGGCGGCGCGCCCCTCCGTCAGCGAGATCGACGACGCCCTGCTCCGGCTGCGGAAGGTGCTGCTCGACTACCGCGGCGCGCTCTCCCGGCGCGACGAGAGCTTCGGCGTCTCGGCGCTGCAGGCCCTCGAGGAGCTCGCCCGCCTCTCGCAGCTGCGGACGCCCCCGTCGACCGCCGCCCGCCTCGACCGCCGCTCCGTCACCGCTCTCGCGCACAGCCGCCCCGAGGCGACCCGGATGCTGATCGAGTCGGCGCGCCTGGGCGAGTTCCGCTACGGCCCGGGCGACTCGCCCTGGTACGGGGCCCAGTTCGACTCCACCGCCGACGCCGAGATCGCCCACGAGCTGGCCAAGCGCCTGCACCTGCGCGACCTGCCGCGCCTGCTCGACCGCGCCCAGGACGTCATCGGCCAGACGCGGATGCGCCCGTTCGAGTCGGTCGCCGAGCTCGGCATCTACCTGCGCCTGCTGCAGGACGTCCGCGAGACGCTGGACAAGTTCCAGCCGGCCGTCTTCGACCGCTCGATCCAGGACCTCATCGTCGCCACCTCGCCGCGCCGCGAGGCCGCCGAGATGTCGTCCACCAACCGCCGGCGCCTGAAGAAGCTCGCCCGCGAGTACCTGCGTCCCGGCGCGCACGTCACCGACCTCAACGCGGCGCTCCGCCGGGTGCAGCAGCAGCGGACGCTGTGGCAGCGCTACGCGGTCGCCGGCACGATCCCCGAGGTCCCGGTCGGCGTCGCCGACGTGCAGGTGGCCTACCAGCAGGTGACCGACCAGCTGAGCCGTCTCGACGAGCCGCTCGGCCGCCGCGGGACGAACCTGCAGCTCGCCTCGCTCCCTCTCGCCGAGCTGGCCTCGATGGTGTCCGGCCTCGCCGAGGACAGCGAGGTGCTGGCCAACCTCCAGGAGCGGACGACCCTCCTCGCCACCCTGCGCGACTGGGGCCTGGACCCGCTGCTCACCGACCTCTCGCGCCGCCACGTGCCGGCCGAGCTGGTCGCGGGCGAGCTGGACCTGGCCTGGTGGCGCTCGGCGCTCGAGATCATGCTGACCGACGAGCGTGCGCTGCTCGGCGGCAACACGAGCGTGCTCGACCGGCTCGAGGCCGACTTCAAGCTCGTCGACGAGGCGCACGCCGCCTCGAGCGCCGAGCTGCTGGCCTGGAAGCTCTCCGAGACCTGGAAGATCGGGCTCGTCGACTGGCCGCAGGAGCGCGACGCGCTGCGCGCGCTGCTGCGCACCGAGGCGGCGACGACCCCTCAGGAGCTGCAGAAGGCCGCTCCGCACCTCTCGCGCGTGCTCGCTCCGGCCTGGCTCGCCTCGCCGTACGAGGTGCACCGCATCGGCACCGAGACGACCTTCGACGCGGTGTTCCTCGTCGACGCCGGGGCGACCACGCTGGCCGAGAACGTCGGAGCGATCCGCCGGGCGAAGCAGGTCGTCGCGTTCGGCGACCCGGTCACGCAGACCCCCACTCCCTTCGGCCTGCGCGTCGACGAGACGCCGGAGTTCGGCTCCACCGCCTCGCGGACCGACGTGGAGGCGCTGCACGCCCAGTCGGCGCTCGCCCGACTCGGCGAGCTGCTCAACACCGTCACGCTCACCCGCAGCTACCGCGCGGGCGGCGAGGACCTGGCCGAGCTGGTCAACCGCCGCTTCTACGGCGGCCGCATCGACTCGCTGCCCTGGGCCGGCTCGTTCCTCGGACACGACTCGCTCCGCTTCCACTACATCGCGAGCGGGCACGGCATGCCCGAGAACGACTCCGGAGCCGTCGAGTCCGTCGACGCCGAGGTCGCGAAGGTGGTCGAGCTGGTGCTCGAGCACGCGGTGATCCGTCCGCGCGAGTCGCTGATGGTCATCACCGCGAGTCCTCGCCACGCCGTGCGGGTGCAGCAGGCGGTGCTGACGGCCTTCGCCAAGCGCACCGATCTGAGCGACTTCATCCTCGGCGACCGACCCGAGCCCTTCGCCGTCGTGACGCTGGAGCAGTCGGTCGCGCAGAGCCGCGACCGCGTCATCTTCTCGATCGGCTACGGCCGGACGCCCCACGGCCGCCTGCTGTCGAACTTCGGCGCTCTCGCGGAGCCGGGCGGAGAGCGCCTGCTGGCGGTCGGGATGACCCGTGCCCGCCGTTCGATGGACATCGTCTCGTGCTTCCGCCCGGGCGACATCGACGAGTCGCGCATGCGCTACGGCATGGTCGCGCTCGCGCAGGTGCTGCAGGAGGCGGAGGACCGCGTCCAGCCGAGCGACCGCGACGACTACTCGGAGCCGATGCTGGTGGATCTCGCCGCGCGCCTCGAGCGCCGCGGACTCCGCGTCAACATCGGGCACAAGGGCAAGCTGGCGCTCGTCGCCGCGCACGGGACCCGTGCTGTGGTGGTCGAGACCGACCGCGACGTGAGCACGCAGAGCCTGCGCGTGTCGCTGCGCCTGCGTCCGGAGCTGCTGCGCCGGCTGGGCTGGCACTACCTGCGGGTGCACAACTTCGAGCTGTTCGCCGACCCCGAGGCCGTGGCCGCGCGGGTGGCCGGGCTGATCGGTGCGACCGCGGGGGAGGAGCAGACCCCTGCTCCCGCCGCCGGCGAGGCTCCTGCTCCCACCGCTGCTGCTCCCGCCGCTCCTGCTGCCGCCGCCGCTCCGGCGTCGGGGGAGACGCAGCCCGTCGAGCCGCTGCCGCGCGACTGATCGTGGCGCCGGATCCCGACGCCCCCGCGGGTGCCGACCGCCCGTTGCGGCGCACCCGCGGCGGCCGGCGGGCGACGCTCCCCGCGAAGCCCGGCACCGATCCGTCCCCGCACGACGCTCCGATCGCCGACCCCTCCGCGCCGCCCGCGCGCCCCGACACCGGCCCGAACGACGCGCGCCTGCGCCAGGACGTCCCCCCGCACTACTGACGTCAGCCGGACCGGTCGGTTATCCGCGAGTCGGCTCTCGACCCGTCGACGACCTCGGACCTCGCCGCGCCCCGCCTCGACGAGCGAACGCGTCACGCCGCTGTCCGGCGACCGCTCACGTCGGACCCGGCGACGGTGACCGGCTGCTCCCCGTCCGGTGCCTGCGGACGATCGCGTCCGTCCGGTGCCTAGCTGATCGACCGCTTTCCGCCTCATGCCCGGCGATGTCCGATGAAGGCGTGGACACAGGAACGATCAGTCCCCGCCGGAGACGCTGAAGGCCCCGATAGGCGACCTGCCGAGGGTGCAGGTGTCGTCCGAAACGCGTGCCAGCGTTTCGAACGCACTGTTCGCACACCGCTCCACGGAACGCTCTCCATCGGGAAGCCGACCGCGGTCTTCTTCCGCCTCCGGCGGAAGAAGACAGGACAACTCAGTCGACGTGCTTGCCGGAGTTCGCGGTGGTGGCGGTGCCGTTGTTGGCGAGCAGGTCGCGGATGTCGGAGAGGAGCTCGAGCTCGGTGGGGGCCTTGTCCTCCGCGGCGGGGGCGTCGGCGGCCTTCTTGGCGAACGCGGCGTTCTTGAGGTGGTTGATCGGCAGGACGAACGCGAAGTAGAGGACGAAGGCGACGATCACGAACTGGATCAGGGCCGAGACGACCGAGCCGTAGGCGATGACGGTCGGGTCCTCGCCGTTCTCTCCCGGTCGGATGGGCCAGACCAGGGCCTCGAGGGAGGAGGCGTCGAAGATCACGCCGATGAGCGGGTTGAAGATCCCCGTCACGATCGCGTTGACGATGGTCGTGAAGGCGGCGCCGATGACCACGGCGACAGCCAGGTCGATGACGTTGCCGCGGAGGATGAACTCTTTGAAGCCGTTGATCATGATCGTTCCGTTTCTGCCGTGAGCGGTGGGTGGCGGGTCAGCTCCCTGAGGAGGAACCCGAGGAGGAGGACCCGGAGGAGCCCGAGGACGACGAGGAGGAGGACGATCCGGAGCCCGAGGACCCCGAGCCGGACGAGGAGCCGCCCGAGCCCGATGAACCCGAGGATCCGGAGGAGGAGCCGCCCGATCCCGAGGAGCCCGACGACGAGTCGGATGAGCCGGAGCCGGATGCGCCCGAGCCGGACGAGCCGGATCCCGAGGAGGAGGAGCCGCCCTCGCTCGACTTCCCGCTGGAGCGGGAGTCGGTGCGGTAGAAGCCCGAGCCGTTGAAGGTCACGCCGACCGCGCTGAACACCTTGCGCAGCGCCCCCTGGCAGCTCGGGCACTCGGTGAGCGTGTCGTCGGTGAACTTCTGCTGGATGTCGAAGGCGTTGCCGCACTGCGTGCAGCGGTAGGAGTAGGTGGGCACAGGGGGCTCCTCGGAGGCGGGTGGGGGAGAAGGAGGACGGGGTCAGTGGCGCAGGTCGACGATGCCGGAGGGAGTGACGACTCCGTCGACGGCCTGGTCGTGGACCTCGCTGGGCACCCGGTCGACGAGCTCGCTGTCGAAGACGACGGCGTAGACCGGAGGGCACTTCTCCATCGAGCCGAGGGTCTTGTCGAAGTAGCCGCGCCCCCAGCCCATCCGCATCCCCTGCCGGTCGACGGTGGCGGCCGGGACGACGATGAGGTCGACGTCGTTGATCGCGATGGGGCCGAGCAGCTGCCCGACCGGCTCGGGCATGCCGAACAGGCCCTGGGTCTCGGTGTGGCCGTCGCCGACCGCCCAGTCGAGCAGGCCGTCCTGGCGCGAGACGGGGAAGAGGACGCGGATGCCGTGGCTCTCGGCCCAGCCCAGGAACGGCCGGGTGCTCGGCTCGTCCGGAGCGGAGAGGTAGCACGCGAGGGAGCGGGCCCCCACGCGGGTGGCGAGCTCGATCAGGTGGGCGGTGATCTGCTCCGCGGCCTGGTCGCGAGCGGTCGAGGTCTGCGTGCGGCGGCGCTCGCGCAGCTCGGCGCGCAGCGCCCGCTTCTCGTGCGTGATGTCGGCTGGCATGCGCTCAGTCTAGAACCGGGCCCCGCGCCGGCCTCCGCGCGGACGACCCTGAGGGACGCTCGTCACGGACCGCCCCGGAACGGGGTTCGGCGCCTTCCGTCGCCGGTGCTGGCGCGAAACTCCCGCGACTTCCCCCGCCGCTAGGATGGCGCCCCATGGGCACTCGAATCCGCAAAGCAGTCATCCCCGCCGCAGGTCTCGGCACCCGCTTCCTGCCGGCGACGAAGGCCATCCCCAAGGAGATGCTGCCGGTCGTCGACAAGCCGGCGATCCAGTACGTGGTCGAGGAGGCGGCGGACGCCGGCCTCCAGGACGTGCTCGTGATCATCGGTCGCAACAAGAACGCGCTCGCCAACCACTTCGACTCGGTGCCCGAGCTCGAGCAGAACCTGTCCCAGAAGAAGGACGACAAGAAGCTCGAGCACGTCAAGTACGCCAGCGACCTCGCCGACGTGCACTTCGTCCGTCAGGGCGAGCCGAAGGGCCTCGGCCACGCGGTCTCCCGCGCGCAGCGCCACGTCGGCGACGAGCCCTTCGCCGTGCTCCTCGGCGACGACCTGATCGACGCCCGCGACCCGCTGCTCTCCCGCATGATCGACGTCGCCGAGCAGCGCGACACCACGGTGGTCGCGCTGCTCGAGGTCGACCCCGACCAGATCCACCTCTACGGCTGCGCGGCGGTCGAGGCGACCGACGAGGACGACGTGGTGCGGATCACCGGCCTGGTCGAGAAGCCCTCCAAGGAGGACGCCCCCTCGAACCTCGCGATCATCGGCCGCTACGTGCTGAAGCCCGACGTGTTCGGTGTGCTCGAGCACACCGCTCCGGGCAAGGGCGGCGAGATCCAGCTGACCGACGCGCTGGAGCGCATGGCCCAGGACCCGGCCGAGTTCGGCGGCGTCTACGGCGTCGTGTTCCGCGGCCGCCGCTACGACACCGGCGACAAGCTCGACTACATCAAGGCCATCGTGCAGCTCGCCTCCGACCGCGACGACCTCGGCAAGGACCTCAAGCCCTGGTTGAAGGACTTCGTCGCCGGCCTCTGAGCCCCGGCGAGCGCGCCTCCGGAACGGACGGGACCCCCTGCTGAGGCGGGGGATCCCGTCCGTTCCTCCGTTCCACAGAAGCACGGAACGCCGCGGAGTCCAGTCCCCCTCCCGCAGTGCGGCGGAGCAGTAGGGTCGCATCATGCCGCTCCCGATCCCGACGCTCACCGAGGGTCGTGTCACCGTCCGCCCCATCCGCGTGCGCGACGCCCGCCCTCTCGAGCGGGAGCTGATCGCGAACCGGTCGTGGCTGCGCCAGTGGGAGGCGTCCGACCCCCGGGGAGGCGCCGCGTTCGACGTGCGCGCCAGCATCCGCTCGCTGCAGCAGAACGCGCGGGCCGGCGGGGGAGTGCCGTTCCTCATCGACTGGGACGGCGAGCTCGCCGGGCAGCTCAACATCTCGAACATCGGGTACGGCTCGCTCTCCTCCGGGTCGATCGGCTACTGGGTGTCCGAGCGCTACGCCGGGCGGGGGATCACTCCGATCGCCGTGGCACTCGCTGCCGACCACGCCTTCCTCGACCTGGGCCTGCACCGGATCGAGATCTGCATCCGCCCGGAGAACCGGCCGAGCCTGCGCGTGGTCGAGAAGCTCGGCTTCCGCTACGAGGGCCTGCGGCGGCGCTTCATCCACATCAACGGCGACTGGCGCGACCACTTCTGCTTCGCCCTCGTGGCGGAGGAGGTGCCCCGCGGCGTGCTCCGCCGCTACCTCGACGGGCAGGTCCCGTCGGAGGTCGGCGTGCCGACCGACGCGGACCTCCGCGCCTCCCGCCGCTCGGGTCTCTCCGGACCCTCCGACGGCGCCGGTGTCCCTCCGACGGGGCCCCGGCTGATCCGCGATCCGCACGGACACACCTACCCGTAATGACGGACGGGAGTGCCCGGTGCTCCTAGCGTTGTCCGCATGAGTAGCGACTGGCTGGGCGGGGGCGTCGTCTGGGCGCTCGCCGCCGTTCTGTGGGTCGCCTACCTGATCCCCACGTGGATGCGCAGGCGGTCCTACAACGCGACCGAGCGCAACGCGGTGAGGCTGCAGCAGACGCTGCGGATCCTCGCCGAGACCGCGGAAGTGCCCGAGCACGTGCGTGCGGAGGCGACGGCCCGCGAGGTGGCGCTGCAGCAGCGCCGGCTCCGGGTGACCGAGACACGACGACGAGCCGAAGAGAAGGCACAGGCGATGGAGCTGGCACAGGCGGAGAAGGCGGCGCGCGACGCGCTGCGACGGGCGACCGCGAGCGCACGGCGGAGCACGCGGTCAGGGCCCTCGGTCCTGCGCTGGCGCCAGGGCGCCGCGCTGGCCGTGCTGGTCGGGGCGGTCGCCGCGCTGGTCGGGCTCGTGATGCTGCCCTTCGGCGGCACGGGTGCGGTGCCGCTCGTCGGCCTGCTCCTCGCCGTCGCGGGGCTCGGCACGCTGATACTGCTGGCGCCGGGTCGCGGCCGCGCCGCCGCTCCGGCCGCAACAGCGACGACGGCCGCCGCGACCGAGCGCCGGCGCGCCGAGGTCTTCGAGGCCGAGCTCGCCGAGGAGGCGGCGGACGACGCCTCCGAGGAGCTCGCCGAGGACCGTGCGAGCTGGACGCCGCAGCCGCTCCCCAAGCCGCTCTACCTCTCCCGGGGCACGGTCGCCGCCTCCGCGATGGCGTCGATCGACGCCGTGGAGCGCCTGCGCACCGCCGCGGCGGAGGCGGAGCTCGCCCAGCGAGCCGCCGCGACCGCTCCCGAGGTGGCGCCGCTGCGCGTCCCGCGTGCCGCCGCTCCCGCTCCCGAGGCGCCGCGTCCCTCCTCCCGCTTCGCCGCGATGGGCGTCGTGGACGGCGTCGACGCGATCGACCTCGACCAGGCGCTGCAGCGCCGCCGCGGGGCCTGACGCGAGTGCGAGGCGACTGCTCGTCCGTGCTAGTGTGGACGAGTTGTTCGGGCTGGTGACGGCTCGGAAGGCACGGGTCCGTGGCGCAGTTGGTAGCGCGCTTCGTTCGCAATGAAGAGGTCAGGGGTTCGAATCCCCTCGGATCCACCATAAGAGTCTTACTCGAATCACCATCTTCGTAGATGCCGGTGAGGATTGCTTCAGTAAGTCCCGACAGATCTAATCCCAAGAGACCGCCCACACGGGCGGTCTCTTTTGGTTTCGGCCCTGCGCGGCGCGTGGACTCGGCTTGAGCGCTTGTGTCGGCGGCTGGGCGCCCCAGATCGGCGGTGTATGTCATCCAGCCGCGCTGCGCCGCGAGAAGCTCGCGTAGCGGCTGTTTGATGTCGTCGCCGATCACGTCGTCGTTGGCGACGTAGAGGTTGTTGAAGATGGCCTGATTCAGCGCACGGCGCACCTCATCGCTAGATGCGATGTAGAGCGCTCGGATGTCCGTGAGTAGCTCGAGGAAGGTGTCGATGTGAGCGCGGCCTGCGTTCAGGTCGGCGGTCGCTACGCTGAGATGCTCTTAAAGGGCTTCGCGTTCGCGGGCCAGGTCGCGCAGTCGCTCGCGGATGCGTTCACGGGGCAGCGAGGCATCAGCCGCGAGGTCAAGCAGGTTGTCTTCCATCGCCTGTAGCGCGACAAGCCGGTCTTCGAGCTGTGTCCGACGCAGGTGTTCGGCTTTGGCCTCATCGCGGAGGGTTGCTTCGAGTTGTTCGCGGACCACGCGAATGAAGTCCGGGCTCAACTCGACTTGCTTGTAGTGCTCCTCGACGGCGGCCTCGATGTTGTCGACGTTTGCGAAGGGCGCATCGCAGGTCCCGTCCTGCACGCCGCGGCAGAAGAAGTACCAGTACTCGCCGCCATGTCTGCCGATGCTGCGCTGTTGGATGAGGCGCCGGTTGACGTTGCGTTCGAGACGGCAATGCCCGCACCAGAGGCTGCCCTTGAGGTAGTGGGTGTAGCGACGACGCCGTTCCCCGGACACTCCTCGCGTATCGAGGATGCCCTGGACGAGATCGAAGAGGTCGGGGTCGATCAACGGGGTACGACGGCCCTTAAAGGTTTCGCCCTTGTATGTGACTTCGCCGAGGTAGTAGCGATCGCGAAGCATCTGTTGGATCTTGGTGTCAGATACTGGCCAAGCTGGGCGACGAGCCGTAGGTCGCGTCAGGAGGCCACGCTCGGTGAGCTCGTCGGCGATGTCCTGGTACGTGCAATTTCCGGTTGCGAACATCTCGAATGCGAGCTTGACGTACGGCGCTCGTTCCTCATCGATGGCCACCGTATTGATCTTGCGACCGTCGATGTTTTCGGTGACGTTGAGGTAGCCGAGCGGCGCGCGTCCGAGCGTGCCACCGTTCTTGGCCTTCGCGGCCATCTTGTAAGCGATGTCCGCGCCGTCTTCACGGGAGCGGTATTCGTTGAACGCGGCGAGGATGCCGTGCATGAGTTGCCCGACTGGTGTGGCGTCGATGGACTCGGTCGCTGACACGAGCGTGACGCCGCGTTTCTGGAGGTCGGCCATGACGATGGCGTCGTCGGTGCGGTTTCGGGCGAAGCGGGACAATTTGTAGACGATGACGTAGTCGACGTCGCGCTCACGGCGGATGCGTTCGAGCATCTCCTGGAACGCGACGCGCTTGGTCATCTCGGTAGCGGATCGGCCCGGTTCGACATACTCGGCAACGATGGTGAGCCCCAGTTGTTCAGCCTTCCGCTGGCACGATGTGCGCTGAGCAGGGATCGAGATCCCCTCGGGGTCGTAGTCGGTATTGACCTGTCCCTTGCTTGAGACGCGCAGGTAGGTCACGGCTCGTGAGCCCGGTGGTGCGTCAGCTCCTTCGAGGATGTTGGGCGTTCCGTACGTCGTGATCTCGTTCTCGTCGAGTTCAACGACGATGGGCTTCAACGGTGGCGGTGCGGCGCTGAAAACACCTGATGGATGGCTGGTTTGGTTCGACATGGGGCTCCTTCCTTCGGCTGGGTCCTCCGGATTAACGCTCTTCCGGCCGAGGAAGTCCAGTCCTTCGGTGGCTTCCACGGCAGGTTCAGCGCCCCGCAACGGGGGTGCATGACCGTCGTAATTTCTACCTCGTTCCTCGGTCTGCGAAGCGGCCCTCACCTCACTTGTTGAAGACATAGGTGCGTCCCTTCCACTCAATGAGGTCGTAGCCTTCTCGGATGTGATCTTCGATCAGGGAGTAGTCGATGGTGACGGCATTGTCAGGGATCGACCGGGACTCGGTGGCTTCGTAGCTTGCGAGTTCGAGGCTGTCGATCTCGGCGAGGTCGCGCACCGCATCCTCGATGAATGGGTAGGCGCTGACGTAACTCTCGTGGAAACTCTCCATGATGTTGTCGGCCCCGACGCTCACGCCTGGGAGCATGAGAAACGCCTGCAGGGCCTCGTCCTCTGGCAGTCGGAGATCGGTGAGTAGTTCGATCAGGCCGTCTTCGTCGCCGCTGTCCCAATCGGCCGGAACGTTGACGGTGAAGTGCTCACCGCCGACGCGGACGTTGGTTCGCACGAGCAATTGCGCGGGTGGAACGCGTCCCGAGGCGAGGTAGGACTCGCGGATGAGCGGTTCGATCGTTCCGCGGTCACTGCGGAGCTTTAATGGTGAAGCCGGAACGGACGCGTTCTCCACGGCGATGCAGAAGCCGTAGGACGTTTTGCGGTAAGTTAGCGCGTTCTGACCACTGCTCTTGAGGCCACGTCCGTCGTTCGCTGAGGTCGCGTCATCTGGGTAGCGAGCGTCCGGCCAGGGCGTGGTCTGTCCCGAGGGCTGTCGCCGCGGTCTGGAGATCGGACTTCATCGATGCCTCGACGGCCTGCTTCGTGATGCCGTTGTAGCCCACGATCGTGATAGCCGCCAGAATCGCAATGACCACGATGACGATCAAAAGCTCCACGATGGTGAAGCCGCTGCGGGGTTGGTTTCTACAAGTGTCTTTCATACATTGAGTTCTCTGTCTTGATTGCTACTCGCACGATCGCATAATGCGGTTGGTGCCGTTCGAAGCCGTGGCAACGAAGCAGCCGTTGCCGTAGGCGACGGAGCTCCAGCTGTTCTGCTCGGGTGCCGCGACCGTCGTCCAGGTACTCCCGTCGGTCGAGGTCATGATTCGGTTCGTGCCGCCGCCCCCCGCTACTGCAACAAAGCGGTCATCTCCGTAGGTGATGGAGCTCCAGCTGTTCTGGTCGTTCACGGTGGCTGCTGTCCACGTGATGGCATCGGTGGATGTCAGGATGTTCTTTGTGCTGGGGTAGCTCGCCAAGGCAACGAAGCGACCGTTACCGTAGGACACATCGCTCCAAGTCATCTGTTCTGGCGTCGCACGTGCCGTCCATGAGGTGCCATTCGTCGATGTGATGACTCGGTTGGTTCCGGAAGACGCCACCGCCACGAACTGGCCGTTGCCGTAGGTGACGGAGCGCCAACTGTTCTGTTCCGGTGCGGCGACTGCTGTCCAGCTCAAGCCGTCGGTTGAGGTCATGATTCGGTTCGTGCCGTCGAATCCCACCGCGACGAAACGGCCACCCCCGTAGGCGATGTCGGAGAACCTGTAGGTGTTGGCTGGCGGATCATGTGGGGACCAGGAGATGCCGTCTGTCGACGTCATGATGGAGCCGCTGCCGCCCGCGTTCGCAAGTCCGACGAAGCGACCGTTGCCGTACGCGACCGAGTTCCAGTAGTTGACGTTCGGCGCCTGAGTGATGGCCCATGAAGCGCCGTCCGTAGACGTCGCGATCTCACCGGTACTGGTTGCTACCGCTACGAAGCGACCATTGCCGTACGCGACGTCGAGCCAAAGGTGCGGAGCCGGAGCGGCGTGAGCAGTCCATACGATTGCAGCCGCGTCACATCGTCCGACATCGAACGTGTCGGTATCGCTTCGCAGCCGTAGTGGCGACGAGATTCCTGGATACTCAACGGCAACGCAGTACCCATACGAGGTTCGCCGGTAGGCCAAGGAGTTGTCACCGCTGGCCTGTAGCCCGTTTCCGGTGTTCGCCGATCCCGCATCGGCCGGATAGCTGCCGTTCTTCGTGTTGTCCAGTTCGAGTGCCGTTGCGGCGCCCCGGAGATCAGACTTCATTGACGCCTCGATTGCCTGTTTCGTGATGCCGTTATACGCAACGATCGTGATGGCAGCGAGGATCGCGATGACGACGATGACAATGAGTAACTCGACGATGGTGAAGCCAGCACCAGCTCGGATCGGAAGGAATCGACGCACCGAGGAAACAGGACCTCGCTGGAGGGTCGATATCGAATCGGAACTGGTGCTGGATGCCCATCGCGCCATAGTTGCCCCTGACTATGAAGCATGACCACGATGCGTTCAAGCCCTGATCCGCCGTAGTTTTTACAACGCTCGCGACCGGAAGATTGACGCGAGAATTCATCGGTTCATACTCAGCGACGTCCTCGTCGGCATGCGGCTCGTAGGAGAACCACCAGGTTCGCCGGCCGCTCCCGATGAGGAGGCTCACCATGAGTGAGAACACACCCGCCGACGTGCCCTCCACGGCACTCGGCCCGATCCGCACCCTCGCGGTGCGTATCGCCGACGGACTGCGGGCGCAGCTGGACGTAATCGCCCAGCTCAACGACCGTTCCGTCACCGAAGAGATCCGGATCGCCCTCGAAGTCTGGGTCGAGACCGGCAAGTCCGACCCCAAGGTCCTCGCCAGGGCCGAAACGGTGCGCGCCGAGATCGACCGCGAAGCCAAGACCAAGCAGAACGCGATCGAGGCCATCTTCGGCGGTACCGGAGTGAAGGCTCCGCGTACCAAGTCGGGCTCCGCCTGACGAAGACTCCCTCCCCGTCGTGGGGAACGGAGCGAGGGGCGGCTTGCCCGGGGATCGCAGTGCGCAGCCAGCGTGCTCTCCCTGGGCGGCTGCCCTCAACAACTTGCCTCGTTGCTGCCCCGCGGCTCGTCAGAGAACCAACTGGTTCTCGGCCGCGACAACAGTAAGGAGGTGGGAGCGATGGTTCTCGGAATCGTCATCCCGCAAGACGGCGGCGGTGATCTTCGACTCGAAGAGCTCGCCGGCCTCCGGGACTTCCAAGAAGTCACCGGCGGCTGGATCGAGCCCATTGAACTCGACGGCATCGACGCCACGATCTGCGTTAACGGCGAAGTGCAGCACCACCCCGGCCCGTTCAACTCTCGGGCGACGACGCTGCGCTGGTACCACGGACTGCACCGCGACAAGGCGTTGCTCCTGGGCGACGCCGTGATCGTCGGCACGCAGTCGGGTGAGGGCGGCAAGTCCCTGCCGTGGCTGATCCACGCACTGATGGACCACCACGAGTTCGTGGTGCAGATCAGCCCGGACAAGCACCACTGGGCCGACACCCCGCTCCGCTTCACGTCGATCTTCGAGGCGAAGCTCTGGGCCATGCTCATCGACGGCGTCCTCATCGACGGCGTCGACGTCCGCATCGAAGCGCTCGATACCTGCGCCGAGCACCTGAGCAAGGAGACGCGCTCATGGTGACCGGCATCGTCATCCCCGCCGAGGTCGGGGAACCGCTGCGCGAGCTTGACACCTCGGTACCGAACGCCATTGCGGAGACCGTCGGTGGGCTCATGGAGGCCGTCGATCTCTACGACCTCGGCGTCACCGTCTACGTCAACGAGTCGGGGCTGCTCCGGCACCTGCCGTTCAACAGCCGGGCCTCGTTCCTCTGGTGGTACCACGTCCCATCCGCCCGTCAGCGAGCCATGCTCGTCGGCGAAGCGGTCATCGTGGGCCTGCCGGACGACAACGGCGCCGACACCGACGTGCCGACGGCCGCACGCGATCTGCTGCTCTCGCCCCGGCGCTACCGCGTCGAGGTGCGGACGGCAGGTGACCCCACCTGGTACCGCAACCGGGCGACCTATCCCGACTACTGGGAAGCGATCGTCTGGGCGATGGTGCTCCTCGAACGGATGTCGGAGGTGGAGGAGACCCGAGTTGTGCCCGTAGACGGCGATGCCGCCGAGGCCGCCTGACTCACACCAACTCATCCGCGACGGCGGCGACTGCCCAGCCTCGAGAGCTATATGCGCTCTCGGCTGGAGCGGTCGCCGCCCTCTTCATATCTGGACACGAGGACGCGGCTTCCGAGTCGTTGCCGCGGGCGCGACATTCCGATCTATATGCTCGTGTCATGTTTGGCGAAGAGGCGCATGCGGTCGGCGCAGAGGGCGTCCAGAAGGCCAAGCGATGGCTCGAAGCAACCACGCGCGTTGATGTCCAGTGGATCTACCGGGAGGAAGCTGCGCGCAAGAAGCTTGCGTTTCAGTGGCACGACAACTCCTCGTTCGTGTACGACATGGGCGGCGTCTTTCGCGGTGGCCCGCTCGCCAACCAGACCTTCATGGCCGAGGTGAAGAACTACAGCACCGTTGGCAAGCAAGGTCCGATGTACGAGGAGTACCTCGCACGTTGTTACCGCGCCCGTCAGGAGATCCCGGGCTTTACCGAGCAGTTCATGTGGATCACCTGGCACCCTTTTTCGCAGGGTTCCTGGACCAAGTTGACAACGGCCGAGGCAGTCCGAGACGCGGTCATCAAGTACGCGCCGAAGGCGCTTGGAGTCGATGTGGGCGAGGCAACGTCGGCAGTCGACGATACGGTGTGTGCCGAGGTGGCCGAGACTCTCTGGCTGCTCGTCCTCTCCGACAAACATGAGCTCCTCATGCTTTCGGACCTGGACCGAGCAGCTGTCATTAGCGCGCAGATCACGAGGGCTGGGGCATGACTCAGGTAGATCAGCCAATTCAGGCAGCATTGGGCGACGCCCTTGGTCGCGTCTCATGGGCCGACACCGTGGGTGGCGTCAAGCAAGTGATTACTCACTACCTCGAGGGGCTCCACTCGGGCGCGACGATCCGCCATACGGATTTCTTCAATCACTCGTTCGCGCCGGATATCACGATGGAGTGGCGCGACGGGTCGAACCCTGAGCGGCGCGTCTTTCTCCGCTTCCCGGACCATCCCGACTTCATCGCGGACAGCGTTGAGCGGGACCTGCCAACCGGCTCGATGGTGGTCGGGTTGGGAGAACTCGAGGGACGCGACGAGGCGCCCGTGCTGGCGGAGGCCTCGAAGGACCGCAATACGCTCGTCGTCGACTCTTCTGGACTCGACACGCTGAATCGATCGGCCAGCGAGGGCAGTGGCGAGTCAGTCGTTACCAGCGCCGTCGCGAAGGGCGCGCGCGGCCTTTTTGGGCGTGCGAAGTCGGCTGAGGTTACCTCCCGAATCTCCAGCGGACTACAGGGCGCATCGCGCGGTGAGGCCAGCACTACAGGGGACGCCGCGCAGACTTCACAGGAAGACTTCGATCCGCGGCAGGCGAAGTCGCTTGAGTACCTGCTCCAGACCTATTGGATCGCGGGCGGCGCGCGCCCGGACGAGTACCCGGGCCAGTTCCAACCCGGGGTTCGAATCGGGGCGAACGAGCTGTCGCTCCTGTTTGACACGCTCGATATTGACGACTGGGCATTCTGGCGCAACCTCGGGAACGACGTCTCCTTGGATCGCATTTTCGCGTTGGGGGCGTCGACCAACTCTGCAAACTTGAGTCGACTGATCCGCGCCAACGTGGACCGCTTCACGGCCAAGGCTGCCTGGATCCGCCCCGGAGACGGTCGCCTACGTGAACCGGACGAGCCCGATTTCGACTGGCGCCTCGAGAACGATCTGTTGCGGCTCGTTGGTCCGACCTTCGACGCTCACTTCGCCGAGAAGCGCAAGCGCATCACCAAGCTGTCGGCGGACCACAAGCAAGACGGTATCGCTCCTTCCGTGCTGCTCGAACGTGCGCCGACGCTGGGCATCACTGAGGTGCGCTTTGATGATGGGCGCAGTCAGCTGGTGTTTGCAACGGACGACATCACCGCCGACGACCGTACGGTCAGCATGGCGGAGTCCTTCGGTGATGCAGGGCGCATCGTGCGGGCCACAGCCATCGTTCCGACGGCCGGCACGCACGCCACGGTTGACTTTGAGTTGTCCACGGTGGTTGCTGTCACGAACAGCAACCCTCCGCTCGACGGGCTCGTGCGTACCGCAATCCAAGCCCTCGTTCCGCTTGACGAAGGGTCGTCAGCTGCGTTCGAGGCATTCATCGCGTTGCCTGCGGAGATTGCCGCCGACGGCGTCATCGAGCCTTCGATGCTCGACAGTGTGCTTGAAGGAGATGAGCCGGGCGGCGAGGCGTCCACGGATAAGAGCGCGGTTGGCCGTGACAAAAGTGCGGTGGAGCCAGATGCCGACGAAGGCCTAGCATAAAACACCAGGTCAGCGTATAAATATACGATAGGTATATGCGACCTGTTGAGCCACGCTCCCGATCGCGCCACCCCGGATTGGACGCATTCAAGGCGATGTCCGTCTGCCCCGATACCCTGAGAGCAGTCTCCCGGGGGACGTAACTGTAGTGCGCGCACAGACGCGCGTAGGAGGAACCACACAGCATGACTCGAGCCACATTCAGCCAATCGAAGCGCCCGTCCGGGCGGAACGTTGCCGAGCGCACCGCGACCGACCGGTCGCCGAAGGTGGTGACGTGGTAGTGGCTCTCAAGAAGTCGGACCTCTATAGCTCGCTGTGGGCAAGCTGCGACCAGCTCCGTGGCGGCATGGACGCGAGCCAGTACAAGGACTACATCCTGACGATGCTGTTCATGAAGTACGTCTCGGACAAAGCGAAGTCGGATCCCGAGAGTCTCATCGAGGTGCCTGAGGGTGGCTCGTTCGACGACATGTTCGCCGCCAAGAACGACAAGGAGATCGGAGACCGCTTCAACAAGATCATCGGCAAGCTCGCCGACGCCAACGGCCTCCGGAACGTCATCGATCAGGCTGACTTCAATGACCCGGAGAAGCTCGGCAACGGCAAGGAGATGCAAGACCGCCTCTCGAAGCTCGTAACGATCTTCCGGGACCTGGACTTCCGTGGTTCCCGGGCAGAGGGCGACGACCTGCTCGGCGACGCGTACGAGTACCTGATGCGCCATTTCGCCACGGAGTCGGGCAAGAGCAAGGGACAGTTCTACACGCCTGCCGAGGTCTCCCGCGTGCTCGCCAAGGTTGTCGGCATCGGTAGCTCGACTAGTCAAGACGAGACCGTGTACGACCCAGCGTGTGGTTCT
The DNA here is from genome assembly GCF_002931645.1 of Rathayibacter sp. AY2B5. Taxonomy (NCBI): domain Bacteria; kingdom Bacillati; phylum Actinomycetota; class Actinomycetes; order Micrococcales; family Microbacteriaceae; genus Rathayibacter; species Rathayibacter sp. AY2B5. The sequence continues at coordinate 167,199 of NZ_PSUE01000002.1, forward strand.
GGATCTCTGCTGCTGAAGGCCGCTGCGGAGGCTCCTCGCGGGATGACGATCTACGGTCAGGAAAAGGACAACGCGACCTGGGCACTAGCCAGGATGAACATGATCCTACACGGCAACGCGACTGCGGAGATCTTCAAGGGCGACACGATCACGAGCCCGAGCCCGCAGCTCACCAACGGCAAGAGCCTGAAGACGTTCGACTACGTCGTCATGAACCCTCCGTTCTCCATTAAGTCGTGGAGCAACGGACTCGAAGAGGACTTCGGCCGGTTCGAGTACGGCATGCCACCTGAGAAGAACGGCGACTACGCCTTTCTCCTTCACGCCCTCACATCACTGAAGTCCGAGGGCAAGGCGGCCGTCATCCTGCCGCACGGCGTGCTCTTCCGCGGTAACGCGGAGGGTAACATCCGCCGGGAACTTCTCAAGCGCGGCTTCATCAAGGGCGTCATCGGTCTGCCGACGAACCTCTTCTATGGCACGGGAATCCCCGCGTGCATCGTGCTGCTCGACAAGGAGAACGCTGTTAGCCGCACGGGCGTCTTCATGGTGGACGCCAGCAAGGGCTTCATCAAGGACGGCAACAAGAACCGACTCCGAGACCAGGACATCCACAAGATCGTCGACACCTTCAACCGTCAGTTGCCGATCGATGGTTACTCGCGCATGGTGCCGATGAGCGAGATCGCCGACCCGAAGAACAACTACAACCTCAACATCCCGCGCTACATCGATAGCTCGGAGCCAGAGGATCTTCAGGATCTGTCGGCACATCTGCACGGTGGCATTCCGAACCGCGACATCGACGCGCTGCAGACTTACTGGGACGCACTACCAGCCCTGAAGGACGCTCTCTTCGAGCCGCTGCGCGAGGGTTACTCGAAGCTCACAGTAGACCCGGCCGACGTGCAAGATTACGCGCTGAATCGCAGTGGTCTCGAGTTCATCCGCACGGACGTCGAGACGGTCGTAAATGAATGGTTCGAAGTGCACCGCTCGGCGCTCCTCGCGATCGATGCCGAGACTATGCCGAACGACCTGATTCAAGCCCTCGGCGACGATCTGCTCGCTCGGTTCAAGGACATGCCTTTGCTGGACGAGTACGACGTCTACCAGCAGCTCATGAGCTACTGGAACGACACGATGCATGACGACGTGTATCTGCTCATGACCGAACTCGGAAACGGTGGCTCGTGGGCCAGCGCTGCCAAGCCTCGCCCCACGATCGAGGACAAGGAGCGCAAACTCACCGAGGACGCAGACCTGGAGATCGGCAGCGGGCGCGCCAAGAAGAAGTTCAAGATGGACCTCATCCCGCCGACCCTCGTAGTGTCCCGATACTTCGCCGCCGAAAGGGCGAAGGTCGAAGAGCTCCAAGTCGCCGCTGACGACGCGGCCCTCGCCGTCGAGGAGTACGTCGAAGAGAATGCTGTCGAGGACGGCCTGCTTGCCGAGGCCATGGATGACGAGAAGATCTCGAAGGTGTTGGCAGCCAAACGTCTGCGCGAGATCAAGGGCTCAGGCGACAAGGAGGAAATCGCCGCGCTGAACCATCTGATCAGCCTCTACGGCAATGAAGCCACCGCGAAGAAGGCGGCAAAGGATGCTCAGACGGAGCTCGACGAGCTGACGCTGCGTCAGTACGGTGCCCTCACCGACAGTGACGTGCAGGAGCTTCTGCTGGATCAGAAATGGCACTCGATTCTGCTTGAGCACATCGACGGGGCAGTGAGCAACCTCACCCTCGCACTCGTCGGCCGCGTGCGTGCACTGGGTGAGCGTTACGGGGAAACGGTCGGTGACCTCGAGTCACGTCTCGCCATTCTCGACGCGAAGGTGGCCGCGCACCTCGCGGCGATGCGGGTTCGTTGATGGCGCCGAAAACTCTCGGAGAAATCTCAACCTTCATCACGAAGGGGGCGACGCCGACGACCTACGGCTACAAATGGCAGGCCTTCGGTGTGCCCTTCCTTCGGAGCGAATGCGTCTCCGGCCGTGGGCTGGACATGCGTCAGTCGATGTTCATCTCTGAGGCGGCCGACCAGTCGCTGCGTCGCAGCCGCGTCAAGGACGGCGACATCCTCATGACAATTACCGGCAACGTGGGCCGAGTCGTGCGGCTCGCCGGTATCGGATCAGCCAATATCAACCAGCACATCGCCAGGGTCCGTATCAAGGATCGAAACTTCGACCCCGGCTACGTCTATCACTTCCTCTCGCAGGACACGATGCGGGAGTACTACGAGTCGATTGTCACAGGACAGGCGTTTCCGCAGATCAGTCTTGTGCAGGTACGGTCGACGCCGGTTCCGGAGATGGGCATCGAGGAGCAGAAGACAATCGCCCGAGCGCTTGATGACGCCGACAACCTGGTTGTCGCGCTGGAGGGCCTCATCACCAAGAGGCAGGCGATCAAGCATGGCATGCGACAGGATCTTCTCTCCGGTCGAGTCCGCCTTCCGGGCCATACCGCTCCGTGGGCAGAGGCCCGACTCGGGAGCCTTGGAAAGGCTATTCGCGGCGTGGCCTATGAGCCGGACGCAGACCTGTCGTCGAGCGACCAGTCGTTCACAGTTCGGCTCCTGCGGTCCAACAACGTGCAGGACGGTCAAATCGTTCGGCGTGGGCTTCAGTTCGTTCACGAACGGCGTGTGTCTTCGGCGCAAGTTCTTGCCTCCGGAGACATCGTCATCTGCATGGCCAACGGTAGTCGGGCCCTAGTGGGAAAGGCGGCGCTTTTCGAACCAAAAAGAGGCGAGCCGCACTATACCTTTGGGGCGTTCATGGGCGCGTTCCGGACGGATCAGTCGGTCGCAAGCCCGAGGTACATTGCCGAGTTGATGCGGACCCACGTATTCCGAAACTGGCTCGATGTCCTGCTGTCAGGGTCGAGTATCAACAATCTGAGGCCCGGGGATATCGAGGGATTTGTCGCGTCGCTGCCGAGTTTGCCTGAGCAGGTTGCGATCGCAGAAACGCTAGGTGACGTGGATCAGGAGATAGACCAGCTGGGAGAGCGTCTGGCCAAGGCCCGAGCGATCAAGCAAGGCATGATGCAGCACCTCCTCACGGGTCGCGTGCACCTCCCCGTGGAGGCGGCGGAATGAGTGCTCTGAACACCGCCTGGGCGATCGAGCAGCTCGACAAGTTCATTGAGCAGACCGTGATGCGCAACGCCAGTTCGTCGGGTGACGGCTGGGTGAGCATCTCGAACAAGGACGCCACAGCAGCACCAGACGCAGAGGTGGCGAAGCAGGCTCAGGTCATCGAGAAGATCCTCGAACGCATATTGCCGAACTGGCGCGAAGACGTCACGGGCAAGATGGCCAACAACCGCTGGGCGAAGCATCGCGAAGCAGCGATACGTGCACGCGAGGAACTCGTGCGGGCCGAGGAGATCAAGCAGAACCTGGGCGACGATGCACCAGCGGTCTCTGCAGCCAACCTGCACCCGTGGATCTGGAGCGGTGCGCGTTCGCTGTGGCAGTCAGGTCACTTCGTGCAGGCTGTACGCGACGCCGCAACCAAGCTCAATGCGGAGACGCAGAACAAGGTTGGCCGTCGGGACGTCAGCGAAACAGATCTCTTCAAGCAGTCATTCTCACTCGATGAAGCGAAACTCGGGAAGTCGCGCCTGCGGCGGATGTCGCCTGAAGACAGCGACACCTATCGGTCGCTGCAGCGTGGCGCTATGGCGTTTGCCGAGGGCGTGTTTGCGGGTATTCGCAATCCGCTTTCGCATGAGGCGGACCAGGAGCTTTCCGAGCAAGTTGCGCTTGAGTACCTGGCGGCGCTGAGCGTGCTCGCGCGCTGGGTAGATGAATCAACAGTGGAGCACGCAGGGGGCGCGTCATGAGCACAGTAGGACAGATCGAAAAGAGGACTCAGGATCGCATCGTGAAGTTGTTCACGGAGCAGCTTGACTATGAGTACCTCGGAGACTGGCACGACGGCAACCGGACGAATGGCATCGAAGCCGAGCTCCTCAGCCAGAACCTGCGCGCTCGGAACTACGACGACGCGCTCATCACTCGCGCGATTGAGCAGCTCGAGAAGGCGGCCGCCGTTGGTGTCGGCCACAACCTGTACGAGGCGAACCGGGACGTCTACCAGCTGCTCCGCTACGGCGTAAAGGTCAAGGCGGCCGCTGGCGAATCAACGCAGACGGTTTGGCTCATCGACTGGCAGACTCCGTCCGCCAACCACTTTGCGCTCGCTGAAGAGGTCACAGTTCTCGGTCACCACACCAAGCGCCCGGACATCGTCCTCTACGTCAACGGGCTGGCACTCGGCGTCATCGAGCTTAAGCGCTCCAAGGTGTCCCTTACCGAGGGGATCCGGCAGTCCATCGGCAACCAGAGCAAGGACTTCATCCGTCCGTTCTTCTCAACCGTCCAGTATCTGTTCGCCGGCAACGACGCCGAAGGGCTTCGCTACGGCGTCATCGACACAGCCGAGAAGTACTGGCTCGAGTGGAAGGAAGAGTCGGACGTCGACTCGCCACTGGATCGCGCCCTCCTGCAGATGTGCGCGAAAGACCGCTTCCTCGAACTGATTCACAACTTCGTCGTCTTCGACAAAGGCGTCAAGAAGGGTCCGCGCCACAACCAGTACTTCGGCGTCAAGGCAGCGCAGAAGCGCATCGCCCAACGCGAGGGCGGCATCATCTGGCATACCCAAGGTTCCGGCAAGAGTCTGACGATGGTGTGGCTGGCCAAGTGGATCCGCGAGTCCCAGGTAGGCACCGATCCACGCGTGCTCATCATCACTGATCGCACCGAACTGGATGATCAGATCGAGAAGGTCTTCAAGGGAGTCAACGAGTCCATCTATCGGACCAAGAGCGGTGCTGACCTCATCACGACGCTCAACACATCAGAAGAGTGGCTCATCGCCTCGCTCGTTCACAAGTTCCGCGACAGCGGTGAAAACACTGACGCCGACACCGACGACTACATCGCGGAGCTCAGCGCCGCACTCCCGAAGGACTTCCGCGCCAAGGGCAATATCTTCGTCTTCGTCGACGAGGCCCACCGCACCCAGTCCGGCAAGATGCACCGCGCCATGAAGCAGCTCCTGCCCGACGCCATGTTCATCGGCTTCACCGGCACGCCGCTCCTGAAAGCCGACAAGGCGACCAGCATTGAGACCTTCGGGTCATTCATCCACACTTACAAGTTCAATGAGGCCGTGAGCGACGGCGTCGTGCTCGACCTGCGCTATGAGGCCCGCGATATCGATCAGGACCTGACCTCGCCCGCGCATGTCGATAAGTGGTTCGAAGCGAAGACGAAGGGCATGACCGACCTCTCGCGCGCCGAGCTCAAGAAGCGCTGGGGCACCATGCAGAAGGTCGTCTCCAGCAAGTCCCGTGCAGAGCAGATCGTCGCCGACATCCTGCTCGACATGGAGACGAAGCCGCGGCTCATGGATCGCCGCGGCAACGCGATGCTCGTCGGCGCCAGTATCTATCAGGCATGCAAGTTCTACGACCTGTTCGTCAACGCGGGCTTCAAAGGCAAGTGCGCGATCGTCACGAGCTATCAGCCCAACGTCACGGAGATCTCGAAAGAAGATGCGGGCGCGGGCAAGACCGAGAAGCTCGCGCAGTACGACATCTACCGCCGCATGCTGGCCGACTACTTCGACGAATCCGAAGACGCAGCCATGGGACGCGTCGAAGAGTTTGAAGCCGCGGTCAAGAAGCAGTTCGTCGAGGAGCCGGGCCAGATGCGGCTGCTGATCGTGGTGGACAAGCTCCTCACAGGCTTCGACGCGCCGAGCGCCACCTATCTCTACATCGACAAGAAGATGCAGGATCACGGGCTGTTCCAAGCGATCTGCCGCGTGAACCGCCTCGACGGCGACGACAAGGACTACGGCTACATCGTCGACTACCGGGACCTGTTCAACTCACTCGAAAGCGCTATCAATGACTACACCTCGGGCGCACTCGAGGGGTATGAGAAGCAAGACATCGAGGGATTGTTGACAGACCGCATCGACAAGGCTCGGGATGATCTTGACGACGCCCTGGAGCGGATCCGCGCGCTCTGCGAGCCGGTGCTCCCGCCCAAGGGCACGGATCAATACCGCGCGTACTTCGTCGCGAAGGACGCGGGCAGCCCCGATCAGATCAAGGCCAATGAGCCGAAGCGCGTCGAACTCTACAAGGCGGTCTCGGCGGTCACACGCGCCTTCGCAAACATTGCCAACGACATGGCTGAGGCCGGCTACAGCCCTGCAGACGTCGAGAAGATCAAGAAGGAGATCGCCCACTACAGCGACGTACGTGCCGAAGTGAAGCTCGCCGCTGGCGAAGACGTTGACTTCAAGGCTTACGAAGCCGACATGCGCTTCCTGCTCGACACCTATATCAAGGCGGGCGCGTCGGAAGTGGTGTCGAACTTCGAAGACACGGGGCTTATCGACCTGATCGTGAAGCTCGGTCCCGCGGCTATCGACAAGCTCCCGCCCGGCATCAGGAAGAGCAAGGACGCGGTCGCCGAGACCATCATCAACAACATGCGCAAGGTCATCATCGACGAACACGCGCTGAACCCGAAGTTCTACGACCGGATGAGCGAACTGCTCGACGCGATCCTCGAAGAACGACGCAAACAGGCGCTCGACTACGAGGCCTATCTCGCCAAGATCCTCGATGCCGCGCAGCAGCTCGGCAACAAGGAAACCGGCAAGAGCTACCCGACGTGGGCGAAACACGGTGGGCAGAAGGCGCTTATCGACACGCTCGACGACGACGCCGACCTCGCGTTCGTGATCGATTCCACTGTGCGGAACGTGAAGAAGCACGACTGGGTCGACAATCCGATGAAGCGGAAGCAAGTCAAGCAGGCTATTGCCCGCTCGCTGCCCGACGGCGATGCCCGGGTCGAGGCGGTCTTTGATCTCATGAGGTCGCGCGATGAGTACCGCTAGCGCGTACCTCACCGTCCGCGGCCTCGACGTCGACATCATCCGCAAGGACATCAAGCATCTTCACGTCGGCGTCTACCCGCCCGCGGGTCGAATTCGCGTCGCTGCGCCGTTGGGCTTCGACGACGAGCACATCCGACTCGCAGTCATTCAGCGCCTCGCCTGGATTCGACGTCAGCGCAAGGAGTTGCAGAGCGCCGCGCGCCAGTCCGTTCGTGAGATGGTTACGGGCGAGTCGCACTACGTGTGGGGGCTCCGGAAGCGGCTGAAAGTAGTCGAACGACCCGGACGCGCGCATGTTGAGGTCGACGGCGATCGGCTCACGCTGTACGTCGCGCAGGAAGCCTCAGTTGAGCAGCGCCGCACCTATCTCGAACAGTGGTATCGCGATCAGCTTCGCTCCGCCTTGCCTGATTTGATCAGCAAGTGGGAGCAGCGTCTCGACGTGACCGTCCCGCGGTGGACCATCCGAAAAATGAAGACGAAATGGGGATCGTGCAACCGCGAAACCCACGGCCTCTGGTTCAACGTCGAGCTTGCCAAAAAGCACCCCGATTGCCTTGAGTACATCGTGGTGCACGAGCTCACGCACTACTTCGACGGAAACCACGGTGCGCGCTTCGCGGCGCTGATGGACCGCAATCTGCCGGACTGGCGATCGCGCCGCGACGAGCTCAATGGTGCACCCCTCGTAGAGGAGGACTGGCAAGCATGAATAGCACTCCTGAAACGCTCACCGAGGACCGGTCTTGAGCACCGCGCTCGACCAAATTCGCGCGGCGGACGCGGCGATCTGTGGCGCGATCAACGCACTGACACCGGACCGCCCCTTGTTGTCACAGCAGATGCTTGGGCAGCTGCGAAACCTGGTGGAGGGCGTGGCGGTTCGCTGGAGCACAGGTCAGCCGAGCACGGACTACAACTATGACGCGATCAAGGCCGCGCTCGATGATCTTGGCTCGGCTCCGAAGAAGCTCCATTTCCTGAAGCGCTTCCACAAGCTTCTCCAGGAGAGCGCCTCGCACTATGTCGTTGACGGAGACGCATCTGAACGATTGATGCTGAAGTACTACGAGTACTTGATGCGTCTTCGGGACTTCGCGCAGGCGGAGTGGAGCTTTGCCGTGCTGTCGAATCTCGAGAAGTTCCCGGTGGATCTTGACCCTTCGCTTCGCGAGTACCACCAGAAGATCGCCGAACGCATTCATGCTGGCAGGCAGGGTCTTCGAACCCCCGGACGCCGCGATCGATACTACGTCTTGAAGACCAGGCCGTTCTTCGTCGGCGGGCGCATCTACTACGAAGTCACGTTCCAAGACGCGAAGGACCACACGAGCAAGACTGAGCGCCACATCGCGTTCACGGACATCGACATGACAGACAAGTACGCGTCGAACCTGACGCTGATCGACGACGAGATCGAGGTACTCGATCACACGATGCCGGTTCGGGTTATCACGGACTGGGAAGTCTCCATCAGGCCGTGCGAGTTTGAGAACTTCGGGGGCATCTTCGGAGAGTATTCGAAAGTATCCACCGGACAGACCGAATACCGCCACTTGATGCAGTACCTGACCGAGACGGGCACAAACCTTCTCGACGTGATGGCGCTGGCGGAGACCAAATTCCAGAAGCTGAGCGATGAAGCGACCCAACGGGCACAGAAGTCGATCATCTTTCCAGTGCTCACCAAAGCTCGACAGCTGATTGCACGGAAGGCCGCCGGGCATAATGTCATCCGCTATCTCTTGCTCCGGATGAGGAACGAGACGATCAAGCTCCAGTATTACCCAGAGGGGTGCGGTGGGCTTTCGAACCTCAACCTTTCGTGGGGATGCAAACCGTTCGACACGATGCCCCTGTGCACGTCAGCGCTGGGCCACAATCCGCGGTTCTCGGACCTCATCGAGAGCCTCGACTCTGCATCGCGGAAGCACGAGCTCCTGGCGCATCGCGTCAAGACGGATGTGGAACAGCGCGGCATGCTCTACACGCCAAAATATGAGGTGGAACGCTTCGAGGACATCGACCAACTCATGCGCGCCTACAACGGACGCCTCTACTACAAGCACAAGCCGGGACGCTGCCTGGTCGAAGATCGCGGTCATCTGTTCATCAGTGAGTACGAGCAGGACACGATCGCGATCATTCAGGAGCTCCAGAGCCATGCGTCGGCCGGCATCGACGGCTACGCGGACGCGGTTGAGTTCTGGCTAAACGAGGCTCCTCGCGACATCGACGATCCGCTCAAGCGAGACGCACTCAAGCGCCTCTTCGCACAGTCGGGCGTAGCGATGATCTACGGTGCAGCCGGTACCGGGAAGTCGACGATGATCAACCACATCGCCAGCTACTTCCACGACAAGGAGAAGCTCTTCCTCGCGCATACGAACCCAGCGGTGGACAACCTCAAGCGACGTGTGACGACGAGTGGCTCCGACTTCAGGACCATCAGCCGTCAGCTCCGCAATCCCTCGGCGAAGCACTATGACGTGCTCGTCATCGATGAGTGCAGTACCGTCAGCAACGCCGACTTTTTGAAGGTTCTCCAACAGACGTCGTTCTCGCTGCTCGTCCTTGTCGGCGACGTCTTTCAGATCGAATCAATCCAGTTCGGCAACTGGTTTGCGCTGGCGCCTGCCTTCCTCCCCAAGGCGTCGGTCTTCGAGTTGACCACTCCCTATCGGACGAAGAACGACAACCTCTTGCGATTCTGGTCTGCCGTGCGGGGGATCGACGACAACATCACCGAGATCATCGCTGCGCAGAAGTACTCGGCCAGGCTCGACGAGACACTCTTCGCTCCTCAGAAGGATGACGAGATCATCTTGTGCCTCAACTACGAAGGCCTGTACGGGATCAATAACATCAATCAGTTCCTCCAAAGTGGCAACCCGAATCCTGCGACGGCGTGGGGTGTCTCGACGTACAAGGTCGGAGATCCAGTGCTCTTCAACGACAGCGCCAGGTTCCGCGGAGTCATCTACAACAACCTCAAGGGCAGGATCGTTGGAATCGAGGAGGTTCCTGGGCGGATCCAGTTCGATGTGAAGCTGGAGCGGGCTATCACGGAGTTCGAAGTAACTGGGCCCGAGCTGGTGTGGCTAGGCGATGCGACAGTGCGGTTCTCGGTCTTCGCCCATGGCAGCACCGATGACGACGATCAGGACCTCAATACGAGCGTGCCGTTCCAGGTGGCATACGCGGTTTCAATCCACAAGGCGCAAGGCCTCGAGTACGACTCCGTCAAAGTGGTCATCACAGATGCCAATGAGGATAGCTTCTCGCACAGCATCTTCTACACGGCGATTACCCGAGCGCGAGAGAACCTCAAGATCTTCTGGACTCCTGAGACTCAGCACGCCGTGATTGCGAAGCTCGACCGACCCAACAGCAAAAAGGACGTCGGCATATTGTCCAGCCGCAGCGCGCTGAAGCCGATGTAGTTGGCTGCCATCCCGTCGCATCGCTGACGCTCAAACTCCATAGATCTGAGTGGAACACAAGAAATGAGGAAACCCACGGATGGTACTGACACTCGGACCCATCCTGCTCGACGCAGGCATCGACCTGTCGGACGCACTGGTGATCCGCCATGCCTACGTGCGTGAGCATGAGGACAGCGGGATCTCGGGCATCCACGCGGACTCGACCGACGCGGAGATCCTCGAATACACGCGCAACCAGTCGGCGAACACACGACGGTTCCCTGAGGTGCCTCCCCGCTACTGGGTCGTCTTCATCCGTGAGGGCGGTGACCAGGCTCGGCTGTGGGCCGTGGTCGAGAACCGCGGCGAGATAGCCAACGACGGAGTGCGCCGTATCTTCGACATGGTTGTCTCTGACCACATGGCGGACCTGCGGGGGCGCCTTGTGATCGGGTGGCGATCACCGCGCACCTGGTGGATGCGCGCCAGCCAGCTACCCGGTGATGGGCATCGCCGATGCGGAACCGGTGCCGTTCCCCGGCTTCGACCGGCTCGTCCTGGACTATGCGCAGCTCCAGGCCGTAATGCGCGAGCATCGCTACACCTCGTGGCGCACCGCGCTGTCGTCGGTTGTGGGAATCTACCTGATCACCGATACCCGCGATGGACGTCACTACGTCGGAAAAGCCGACGGTGAAGAGAACATTCGCCAGCGCTGGACCGTGTACGCGACGAACGGGCACGGCGGCAACGTCGAGCTGCGAGGACTTGATCCTTCGACCTTCCGATACTCGCTACTTCGCGTGTTCGACCCGTCGACACCAACTTCAGCGATCGACGCCTCAGAGAGCCACTTCAAGGTCGCCCTGGACTCGCGTCGGCACGGGCTGAACCGAAACTAGACGCGCACGTCGATGTCGTTGTGCCCCGATATGTTTACTGGGGATCGCGAAAGGGACGAATGATGGCCGATGGCATAGAGATCGTCAGCGACGGTGACGGGGCGATCGTCGCGGGCGAGCGATCTGCGGTTGAACGATTCCTCAAGCACAACGGCCTCCTCAAAGGCGCGCAGACCTTCAGCCTGAGCAAGCTGAGCCCGCTCCTCAAGGCCGGGTCTGGCATCGCGGAGACAGCTGCCGACATCGCTGAGCAGTCGGCGATGTATCTCAAGCTCACGCCGGAATCCGCCCAGCGACTCAAAGACGCCGGCGGGCTGATGAAGACCAAGACCAAGGGCATTAGCCACGCCATGCTCGGCGAGACGGGCAACGACTCGCTCAAGTGGCTCCAGGTGGAGGATGGTCCGGCCTCGCTGTTGACGAACCCGGCAGCGCTCTCCGGCATCGGCGGAATGATGAGCCAGTTTGCCCAGCAGGCGGAAGCGCGCGAGCTGAAGGAGCTACTGGCTCGGATCGACGAGAAACTCGACGACGTGCGCCGCGCGCAACGTGACGCAGTCCTCGCCAAGATGAGGAGCTCGGCGGCAGCGATCGACGAGGCGATGGTACTTCGGGCGCATGGTGGAGACCCCAAGACGACGTGGGACAAGGTGAGCGGCGTGTCCAAGTCGATCCTGAACGTGCAGGATGAGGCGTTGCTGGCACTAGGGGCGCTCGCGGACAAGGTTGAGGGCAAGCGCAGGGCTGGGGAGCTGAAGAAGGTCACCAGTGATATCGAACGTGAGGTCGCGGTCCAGCTCGCGATCCTGGCGCGGTGTTTCGAACTGCAGGACGAGTTTCGTGTGGTCGAGCTTGATCATGTACTCACCACGGCGCCGGAGCACCTTGAGGGTCATCAACGCGGCGTTGCTGCAGCCCGAGAGAAGCGCCGGTCCGCCGTGGTGGCGCAGACTTCCCGCCTGATGGCGCAGATGGACGCGGCGGGCGGCATCGTGAATGAGAACGTTCTCCTTCACGCTGGGACCGCGCGTGCCGTGATTAGTTCACTCAATGCGACGGCTGCCAGCCTCGACGACTTCCATGGCCCGCTGGGGATCGAGTCAACGCGCGAGACCTTGACGGCGATCACAAGGCGCGAGGCGTTCCGCGATCCACAGCAGCGGGTCACGGCCGGTAAGGAGATCTCGCAGAAGGCGCTGATCGGGGCGGGTGCGGTTGGCGTTCTCGCCCTTTCCGTCGTGGGTGCCAAGGGCGCCTCGAAGTCGAGCAGCTGAACTTGTGATGTGGCGCAGGTCATGAGTCGGGAATCGTCTCACATCGGGATGAATCCATGCCCTGTCGCAGAGTACGGATTCGTGCGGCCTGCGAGTGGATCGAGAGTGGTAAGGCTCTAACGGCGTGGCTTCACTGTTGCAATTGCAACCCCGATCAGAAGCACGAAGATCGAAAGCCAAAGCCACGCGACCGAATCGTTATACGCCCTGAACGAGATTATGGCAGCGCCTCCGCTTGCGCATTCGTTCGTTATTCGCTCTATGCATTCATGTGGTGCAAGATGGGATATCGCCGGCCCCGCAAAGAGAGTCAAGGCAAGCATTACGCCGCCCACGGCAAGAACGATGAATCTGTGAAGCCCTATTCGGCGCGCCTTTCTTGATGTTGTCATATATCTCAATATTATCATGCATGGAGTGCAATTCGAACTACATATTGACACAATTCTGCGCATTTCGTACATTCAGTGGGTTGGGCAAGATTCTTGTCCAATGTTCCTCTCATCATGCAATCGTATGATGAATCGGCTACTCACTGAAAGTAGAATCATGCGCAAAAGACGCATTTCACCCAGCGCCATATTCGTGGTGCTGTTCATGTCAATAGCTGCCTCCTTCGGGGTGGCGACTCCGGCGCTTGCGACCGGTCCGACCATCGAGTTGCAACACTCGAACCTGCAGGTGCGCGAGCGTACGTTGCTCTACCCGGACACCATCTGTCCGAACGCCGCAACGGGCGAGGCGAATGCCTACGTCTACGGAACCTTCACCGACTCTGGCAGTCAGGTGTTCTCGAATCTGTTCATCGGCTACTCGGTGGCGAACGGCAGCTGGAGCTCGGGTTCGTTTGTAGTTCCGGCTGGCGCTGCTCTGGGAAGCGGCTCGCTCGAGGTGTACTGCACGCAGACTCCTGGGGGTGGTTCACCGAACCGTGTACTCGATCCGGTTGCCGTCACGGTTGTCGGTCAGACGACCGGAGTGACGGTTGATCGCGTGAATATCTGGCACGAGGCGCACTTCACCTCAGTGACGGCGTGCGAGCCGAATGTCCCCGTGGATATCCAGCTTCACGATCAGGGCAACCAGATTATGAGCGGGGACCTGGGGGCCACGTCGTACGGACTCGAGATTACGGACACGGTGACTTCGGACTCTTCCGGCGCATGGACGTTCAGTCAGCAGCTGACCCCAGGCGAGGGGTTCAGTAACCCTGGATACCTCTACACGTTGCGTGCAACGTGTCGGAACTCATCTGGTGACTACGAGCACGGGTCGTACAACTTCGCCCTCAAGGCGGATCAGTACGTCGCACTCGGCGACTCGTACAGCTCAGGACTCGGTGCGTTCACGTATTACGAGCCGAGTGGCTGCATGCGGTCCTTCGACGGCTATCCGTTCGAGTTTGCAATCGGTGCATCCCTTGACCCGCCGAATCAGCAGGCTTGTGCAGGTGCCGTGACGCAGGATGTCGTTGGTACTGGATTGATGCCGCCGGGCTTCCTCGACGGACAGGTTCAGTCTCTGACGACCGACACGGAAGTGGTCACCATCACGGTGGGTGGGAATGACATCGGCTTCGCCGAAGTCATGGGTCAGTGTGTCGACTACCTCACGCACCCAGGGTATGGATGCGCGGCTGACGGCGCTACCAACTCGAGTGTAGCGAGCAGGGTCTCGAAGTTGGCGGGGTTTGGAAGTGCAACGTCACCTGGTGGAACGACCATCTCGTCGTATGTCGACACGCTGAACGCAATCGCGACGCATGCCCCAAACGCGAAGATCTACATCGCTGGGTATCCCACCTTCTTCGGTGAAGACACGAGCAACTATGTGTTCGATCTCACTGCTCCGGGAGACTACAGGTGTGTAGTGTACTCGGGGACGACGACCTTCGTGAACGTCTCATACAACGACGCACTCTGGATTAACGGCTGGATCGATAATCTTAATGAGGTCATCGAAGGTGCTGTTGCGACGATCGATTCACCGAATGTGGTCTACGTGTCACCGTCGACGTTCGACGGCCACGGGCTTTGCGACAGTGGTACGTCATATCTGAACGGAGTCATCCGCAATGCACATGACGGCGCAGGCGATCCGGAGAGCTTCCATCCCACCGTGGACGGAATGAGCCTGGGGTACGCCGTAGCGTTCCTGGATGCGATGGACTAGATAGGGAGGAGCTTCGGGGTGGCGTCGTTTACGGCGTCACCCCACTTCTATTTTCAAAGCGATAGGTTGCATTATCATTGACAACTTCCCAAAAATGTTCATAATCAATCAGGTGTTGCGCTCATCGAACGCGACCGTGTGAGTCCCGCAAGGGAACACCGGCCCGCCGAAGATGAGTCGCGATCGTCTGTGCATTGAAGCCCAGCTTCTCGCCGACGCTCGCCAGCGACAGTCCGGACAGGTAGAGCCGGCTGGCCGTAGCAACCTGCGCTGATGAAATCGAGTGCTCCCGAACGGGTTCACGATGACGATCCAGTGCTGCACGAACAGTGGTCCGATGAACCCCATGTGCTCGTGCAAGCTCCTTCATCGAAGCTCCCGCCCGGTATCCATCCACGATGGATTGCTGGACCTCAACGGGAAGTTCCTTCGGTAAACGCGGCTTGCGGATACGAGACGGTTCCCGTGAAACCAGTTCTGATCTTGCATTCTCGAGCAGATCACGAAGTTGACAGGATGTCTCCTTTGTTTTCGAGTAAGCACCCAGGACCCCCACCACAACGGAAGGCCCGCTCGAGAGAGCGGGCCTTCTGCTTTGTGCCGGCGGCCGGATCGGGAACCTCGCCTGTTCGGAAGGTCGACCGCCTAGCGGCCTCGACGCGCTCGTCGGCGGAGGAGTGGTCCGTTGGATCGGCTTCGGTACTAGGCGTCTCCGCCGATCCTGGCTCGACCGCCGAGGACGGCGACTCCCGTCGAGACTCCGGCGACTGCGACCATCGCGACGATGCCCAGTGCCCGGAGCACGAACGCCTTGTGCTCCGAATCCTTGAGTGCTTCGTCGTCGATCGCTTCTTTGAACAGCCGAAGGACCGAGTAGCGGTCCGCCGCGCTCAGGGTGTCACGATCCAGCTCGCGGTTCAGGACGGCGCGGTACTCGGCGAAGGCCCTGTGAACCTTCTTCTGACTCTTCCAGTTGGCTCGAACGGCTGAACTCGCCTGATCTCGCACTTCACTGAACGAGTCGAGGACGAGATTCTTGAAATCCGGGAACTGCTCGACGACCTTCAGGGCGAGCTCCTCGCTCATGTTCGGCAACTCGGATGCGAACGCGATGAAGTTCTCTTTCGACAGATTCCTCCAGGAGACGATACCGATCCTCTGCTTGAGATCGTCCTCGTTCGAGTAGTCCATGCTGATCCCTCTTCCCTCCACGGCGACGGCCGATCATCGCCTCAGAGTATCGAGGAGGAGCCGTCGGTCCACGTGCTCTCCGGGCGGGAGAGCGCGCGGGCCGGTCGTGCAGGTCCTGACGATCGGGCGCCCGAAGCTGTGGGCCGCCCGCCTCCGTGCGTCCTCCGTGTCCCCCATCCGGGCCGCGCCGGGCGGGAGCCGTTCTCCTCCGGTCCGTCGGGGGATCCGCAGCGACGTACGCTCGCCCCTCGTGCTCTCGCAGCACGCGAGGCACTCGAGCGACGGACGACCAGGGGACGGGACGACATGGGGACCACAGCACACAGGGCACGGCGGAGAGCGGCAGGGGTCGGCGCGGGGGCGATCGCGCTCCTGGCGGGGCTCCTGGCGGCACCGCCGGCGCAGGCGTCCGGGACGCAGACGCTGCTCGCGCTCGGCGACTCGATCACGCGCGCGGCGACGACCTGCGGGGTGAACCGCGACTGCGTCGAGAACTCCTGGGCGACGGGATCGGCGCCCGCGGTCGACTCGATCGCGAGCCGGATGGCGGCGGCGGATCCGCGGACGGCGGTCCGCGCGGTGAACTACGCGAAGTCGGGCGCGGTCATCAGCGGAGTCGAGTCGCGGATCGACGCCGCGGTCGCGGCCGGGGAGGAGCCGGACGTGGTCACGCTGCTGATCGGCGGCAACGACCTCTGCTCGCTGAGCCTCTCGCCCGACTCCCGCGACGGCTACGCGATGACGCCCGCGGCCTCCTTCGCCGCGTCGGCGACCCGGATCCTGCGCTCGATCGGCGAGGAGTGGCCGGAGGCGACGGTGCTCGTCGGCTCGGTCCCGGACATCGAGTCGGAGTGGGAGGCCGTGAAGCCGACGCCGGGCGCCGCGATCTGGGCCTGGGGCGGGGTCTGCCGGACCCAGCGCGGAGTCGACGCCACGACCGGAGCCCCGCTGACCGGCTCGGCCTACACCGCCTCGCTCGCGGCGGCGGAGGACCGGGAGTCCGACTTCAACGAGGCACTCGAATCGGCCTGCGCATCCGCCGCGAACGACTGCGTCTGGGACGGCGGCGCCCTCACGGCGGCTCCGATCTCGCTCGACCAGCTCTCGACGGACGTCGACTACTTCCACCCGAACGTCGCCGGCCAGGCGATGATCGCGGAGGAGCTGTGGACGGCCTGGGGCCTCGGCGACGAACCGGCTCCGACCCCGACCCCGACTCCCACGTCGGCGCCCACCGCGGCTCCTGCTCCGGCACCCACGGGCTCGCCCGCGCCGTCGCGCGACACGACGGCTCCGAAGACCGTCATCACCGCGCCGACGAGCGGATCGACGGTGCGCGGCTCGGTCACCCTGGTCGCCACCGCCAAGGACGACGTCGGCACGACAAAGCTGAGCTTCTGGAGCGGAGCCACGCGGCTGGGCGACGCGACGAGGGCGTCGGACGGCACGTGGCGCCTGACCGTCTCGGCCTCCTCCTACCCGGCCGGGCGGTACGCGATCGTCGCGCACGCCTACGACGCCGCAGGAAACCTCGGGCGGAGCGCGTCGATCACCCTCAAGCGCTGAGCGGCTGAGGGGGCCGCCACCGGCCCCCTCAGCCCCGCGCGACGAGCAGCACGTCGGGACGATCCCAGTTCTCGACGGTCTGCAGCACCCAGAAGACCCCGAAGAGGGCGAGCGCGACGGCCTCGCCGAGCAGGAGCCACTGCTCGCCGAGTAGCTCCGCTCCCCGCCCCGTGAGCAGCAGGAGCACCAGCGCCGCATCGACCGCGGCGATCAGCACCGCGAGAACGGCGTAGCAGCGGGAGTAGAAGCGCGGCGTCCCCGGCCCGCTCGCTCCCTCCTCGCGCACCGCGACGGCGTGCAGACCGGCGGTGACGGCGATGAGGAGGAAGAAGACGCCGGCGGCGGCGTAGTGGCCGAGCCGCAGGAACGACGGGAGCGTGCTCCAGGCCGCCAGGAAGATCAGGAGGGCGGCGGCGATCGCGGTGCGGACCAGTGCCCAGCGGTCGAGGACCCGGTCGAGGGCGAGCAGGATCACGGAGGCGACGAGGACGGCCGCGGCCGTGACCAGGTAGGCGGGCAGGGAGGCGGCGACCTCACCCGCGGCCGTCGCGGGAAGGCACGACGCCCCTCCCGCCGGGCACACCGCTCCCTGGAGGCGCTGCAGCTCCTCCGAGGCGAGGGGCACCGGCACGATCGCGATGACCGGCGCCGTCATGCCCGCCAGCAGCAGGAGGAAGCGCCGCACGCTCCTCCCGGCGAGGACGACCAGCGCGACGCCGACCGCGAAGAGCGCCCCGGTGAAGAGGGAGCGGACCGGGGTGTAGTACGAGGCGCTGATCGAGCGCAGCGGGCCTCCGACGACGAGCTGGTGGACGAGGCCGGCCGTGAGGAGCACCACGGCCGCCACCAGGGAGAGGCGGACGTAGCGGTAGGTGCGGAGGGAGGAGACGGCGCCGCCCCCGCCCAGCGCGTCGCCGCGGGCCACCCGGCTACTCCGCGCGCAGGCCGGAGGAGGCGAGGGCGAAGTCGACGTCGATGCGGATGGCGACGCGGAGGGGGTTCGGGCGCGGGGTGCGGTAGCGCTGGGAGTAGAGCTCGACGGCGTGCTGCACGGCGTCCGGCTCCTCCTCGATCGTCGCCGGACCGCCCAGGCTCAGCCACCGGATGCCGTCGACCTGCCCGACCGTCGCGGTGCCGCCCCGCCGGACGTTGAGCACCTTCTGGCTCTCGCGGGAGGTGATGACGCGGACGACGCCGTCCTCGTAGGTGAAGCCCACGGCGACCACATGCAGGCGGCCCTGGCGGCCGGGGGTGGAGAGGGTGGCCAGGTGGCGCTCGGTGACGAAGGCGAGGCCGTCGGCGCTCAGGATGCTCATCCCGCGAGCGTAGCCGGAGGCGCCGACGCGCTCCTGGGGGCGGACCGCCGGTCAGCCCTCGAGGATCAGCGCCTCGCCCTGGCCGCCTCCGCCGCAGAGCGCGGCGACGCCGAGCCCGCCGCCCCGGCGCCGGAGGGCCAGCGCCAGGTGCAGGGCCAGCCGTGCTCCGGAGGCGCCCACAGGGTGGCCGAGCGCGATCGCCCCGCCGTCGGGGTTGACCGCCTCGGGCTCGACGCCGAGATCGTCCGCCGACTGGAGGACGACGGAGGCGAACGCCTCGTTGATCTCGATCAGGTCCAGGTCGGACACCGCTGCACCGCGGCGGCCGAGCGCCCGGAGGATCGCCGCCGACGGCTGTGAATGCAGGGAGTTGTCCGGTCCGGCGACCTGCCCGTGCTCGGCGACGGTCGCGAGCCAGGGCAGTCCGCGCTCGCGGGCCCAGCCGCGGGACACGACGACCAGCGCGGCGGCGCCGTCCGTGATCGGGGACGAGCTGCCCGCCGTGATCGTGCCCTCGGGCGAGAACGCGGGGGCCAGCCGGGCGAGCGTCTCGACCGTGCTGTCCTCCCGGATCCCGTCGTCGGCGGACACGACGAGGTCCGGTCCGCGCCGCTGCGGAACCGCGAACGGCACGATCTCCTCGGCGAGCACGCCGGTGGACCGTGCCGCGGCGGCCCGCTGGTGCGAGAGCGCGGCGAAGGCGTCCTGGCGCTCGCGGCGGATGCCCCGTGCGGCGTTGCCGTCGTCGGTCACCCTCCCCATCAGGCGGCGGTCGAACGGATCGAGCAGGCCGTCGTGGAGGAGTGCGTCCTCGAGCGGACGCGGACCGACACCCAGGCCCGAGCGGGATCCGAGCAGGAGGTGCGGCGCGTTGGTCATCGACTCCTGCCCTCCGGCGACGACCACCTGCGCCTCGCCGAGCCGGATCATCCGCGCCGCGTCGATCACCGCGGTGAGACCCGACAGGCAGAGCTTGTTGATCGTGACCGCCGGGACGTCCCAGCCCAGGCCCGCGAGGACCGCGGCCTGCCGGGCGGGGCCCTGACCGGCTCCGGCCTGGATCACCTGGCCGAGCACGACCGCGTCGACGTCGGCCGCGGAGGCGCCCGAGCGCTCGAGAGCCCCTCGGATGGCAGCGGCGCCGAGCTCGACGCCCGAGAGCGGCGCGAAGGCTCCGGAGAAGCGGGCGAACGGGGTGCGGGCGCCCCCCAGGATCACGGGGGTGGTGTCGTCAGTGGACACGGGGACTCCTTCTCGACGGTGAGAGCGGGGGAAGCGGTGGGGAGACGGATGCCGGGAGCCGGCCCGGCTCAGGGAACGAGAAGGATCTTCCCGCGGACGTGGCCGTCCTCGCTGAGCCGGTGCGCCTCTGCGGCCTGCTCGAGCTGGAGGCGCGGACCTGTCGCGACCGCGAAGCGCCCCTCGCTCGCCAGCCGGGCGGCCAGCGGCACCCCCTCGCGGCGGAGGCGCTGCTCCTCCTCGGTCAGCGGCACGGGACTGCCGCCGCTCCAGGCCCGGATGCCCAGCTCGGCCGCCCGAGGACCGGCGACCACCGTTCCGACGTGCTGCGGATCCTCCACCAGCGCGAGCGAGGCGGCGAGCGCCTCGTCCGTCCCGGCCGCGTCGAGCACGCGGTCGACGCCCTCGGGCGCCGTGGCACGCAGCCGCTCGAGCAGTCCGGGCCCGTAGGCGACCGGCACCGCTCCGAGCGAGCGCAGCGCCTCGTGATTCGCCGGGCTCGCCGTGGCGATCACCCGGGCTCCGCGGTCGACGGCGAACTGGATCGCCGCCCGGCCGACCGCTCCGGCGCCCGCGTGGACGACGAACGTCGATCCCTCCGCGACGCCGAGCGAGACCACCGCCTGGTAGGCCGTGGAGACCGGGATGCCGAGCGCGGCCGCCTCCTCGAAGCCGAGTCCGTCGGGGAGCGGATCGAGGGAGTCGGGGGAGACCGCGACGGCGGTCGCGTAGGTGCCGGTGGCGCCGCTGACGATGACCCGGTCGCCGACGCTCCAACCGGTCACTCCCGGACCGACGGCGGAGACCACGCCGGAGCCGTCCGACCCGAGCCTCCGCGGACCGTCGAACGGCGGGCTCGGGCGCAGGCCGGAGCGCACCTTCCACTCGATCGGGTTCACACCGGCCGCGCGGACGGCGACCACCACGATTCCGGGCCCCGCCTCGGGCTCCGGCGCCTCGACGGTCTCGAGCACCTCGGGCCCGCCGATCCGCTCGTACTGCACGATCCTCGCCATGTCGTCCTCCTCCTCGCGGGCCACCGCCCGCTCCGGTCGCCTCAGTCCAGCAGACTCTCGCGCACCTGGCGGCGCAGCACCTTGCCGATCAGCGAGGTCGGCAGCTCGTCCACCGGGACGATCCGCCTGGGCACCTTGTAGGGCGTCAGGTGCAGCCGGCAGAAGTCGCGCAGCGCCTCCGGATCCACGGCCGTCCCGGCCCGCAGGACCACGGCCGCCGCGACGCTCTCGCCGCCGTCCTCGCGGGGGAGCCCGACGACGGCCGCGCGCGTCACGTCCGGGTGCGACTCCAGCACTCCCTCGACCTCGGAGGGGGAGACGTTGAAGCCGCCGGTGATGATGAGCTCCTTGGCCCGGTCGACGATCGTCACGAAGCCGTCGGCCGAGACGGTCGCGATGTCACCCGTGCGCAGCCAGCCGCCGGGGAGGAGGGCCTCGGCCGTCTCCTCCGGCCGCTTCCAGTACCCCTGGAACACCTGCGGCCCCCGGAGCAGGAGCTCGCCGGACTCGCCCGGGCCGCGGTCGACCGACGGATCGGCGGGGTCGACGAGGCGGATCGTCGTGCTGGGGAACGGCACGCCCACCGTGCCGGGCCGGCGGGTCGGGCCGACCGGGTTCCCGAGGGCGACAGGCGAGCTCTCGGTCATGCCGTAGCCCTCGACCAGGAGTCCCCGGCTCGCGCGCTCCCACCGGTCCACCGTCGCGACCGGCAGGCTCATCGCTCCCGAGATCGCGAAGCGGATGCCGCGCAGGTCGAGCTCGTGGCGCTCGGAGGCGCGGGCCAGCGCGTCGTACACGGGCGGCACCGCGGGGAGGAAGGTGGGCGGCGACGACTTCGCGGCCGCCTTCACGAGGCCGACGTCGAAGGCCGGGAACAGCACGACCTTCGCGCCGATGCTGATCGCGAAGGTCAGGCACAGCGTCAGCCCGTAGGCGTGGAACAGGGGGAGCACCGCGTAGAACGTCTCGTCGCCCTCGCGCAGGCCCGGCACCCAGGCGCGGCCCTGCAGGGCGTTCGCACGGAGGTTCGCGTGCGAGAGGATCGCGCCCTTGGGCGTCCCGGTGGTGCCGCTCGTGTACTGCAGCAGGGCCGTGTCGCCGAGGACCGGGCGGGGGTGCGAGCGCGCGATGCGGCGGTTCTTCAGCAGCGACGCGAAGGGCACCAGGGAGCGGCTGCGGGGGGTCGCGGTGAGCTTCTCGCGTGACCGGCGCACCGACGGCAGGGGGAGCCGCAGCGCCAGGCGCTTGCCGAGCGGGAAGGAGCGGGTGAGGTCGACGGAGACGACGCGCTCGATGCCCAGGTCGGCGGGCATGGTCGCGACGACGTCGGCGATCTTGTCCCAGACGACCGCGAACCGGGCGCCGTGGTCCTCGAACTGCCGCCGCAGCTCGCGCGGCGTGTAGAGCGGGTTGTGCTCGACCACGATCGCTCCGAGGCGGAGAGCGGCGTAGAACGCCACCACGTGCTCCGGGCAGTTCGGGAGCACCAGCGCGACGCGGTCGCCGGCGCGCACGCCCAGGCGCCGCAGGCCCTCCGCCGCGCGCGCGACCTGCTCGCCGAGCTCGGCGTAGCTGGTCTCGGCGCCGAAGAACTCGAGGGCGGTGCCGCGGCGGTACCGCGCGACCGAGTCCTCGAGCAGGTCGACGAGGGTCTGGGTGGGAGGGTCGATCTCGGCGGGCACGCCCTCCGCGTAGGAGGTCAGCCACGGCTTCGTCGCCAGGTTCGAGGATCCGGAGGTCACGGGCCGAGTATCGGGCACCCGCCTCCGCACTTCCTCCGAGGCGCGCGGAGGGGGTGCCGCACCGGGCGCGGGAGCGGCAGGCTGGCGGCATGAGCGCAGCCATCGACCTCCTCCGCGACGCCTTCGGCCGGGTGCACGAGAACGTGCACGCCGTCCTCGACGACAGCACCCCCGATCAGCTCGCGTTCCGCGCGGACGCCCGCTCGAACTCGCCCGCCTGGCTCGTCTGGCATCTCGTCCGGGTGCAGGACGACCACCTCGCCCCGCTCGCAGGCCACGCGCAGGTGTGGACGGCCGACGGCTTCCACGGCCGGTCCGGCCTGCCCTTCGGGCCCGACGAGACCGGCTACGGGCAGGAGCCGGCCGAGGTGGCGGCGCTCGCCGCGGTGCCGGCCGCGCTGCTCGCGGAGTACGCCGACGCCGTGCACCGGCAGACGCTCGCCCTCCTCGACACGCTCGGCGACGAGGACCTCGCGCGCGTCGTCGACGAGCAGTGGGATCCGCCGGTGACCCTCGGGGTGCGGCTGGTCTCGGTGATCGACGACGACACGCAGCACGTCGGCCAGGCCGCGTACGCGAAGGGTCTCGCCGAGCGCTCGGCGCGCTGAGCCCGGCCTCTACGCTGGCGGGATGCGCGCGCTCCGGACCCTGCCCGCAAGCGCGGTCCTCGCCCTCGCCACCGCGCTGACCCTCGTCGGCTCCTGGATCCCCTCCTACTGGAACGACGAGGCCGCGACCCTCCGCCTGGCGCGGCTCCCGGTGGGGGAGCTCCTCGCCTTCGTGCAGGAGAAGGACGCGGTGCACCTGGTCTACGGCCTGATGATGCACGGCTGGATCGCGATCGCCGGGGAGTCGGAGCTCGCGGTGCGGGCGCCGTCCGCTCTCGCCACGGGAGCGGCGGCGGCGGGCGTCGTCGTCCTGCTGCGATCGTTCGACCGGCCCCGGGCGGCACTCCTCGCCGCCGCGGTGCTTGTGCTGCTCCCGCGGTCCTCGTTCTCGGGGACCGAGGCGCGGTCCTCCGCTCTGGCCACCGCGCTCGTGGTGGGAGCGGCGGTCCTCGTCGTGCGGGCGGCCCGCTCCGGAGGCGCCCTGCGCTGGACCGCGTTCGCGGCCGTCGCAGGTCTGGCGGACGCGGTGTTCCTCTACTCCGTGCTGGTGCTGCCGGCTCTCGTCGCTCTCGCCGCGGCCGCGGCGCCCCGGGGTGCCGTGCGGGCTCTCCCGGCGAGCGCCCTCTCGGCACTGGGCGCCGTGCCGGTGCTGCTCCTCGCCGCAGGGCAGAGCGGCCAGGTCGGCTGGCTCCGCTTGCAGCCCGTGACCGCGTTCACCGTCCTGGTCGAGCCGTTCTTCGGATCCGCGTGGTGGCTGGCCGGGATCGCCGTCGCGCTCCTCGCGGTCGCCGCGGTGCGGGGCGGCCTGCGCGGGCCGCTCCTGCCGGCCCTCGTCCTCTGGATCGTGCTGCCGACGGCGGTGCTGGTGCTCGGGACCCTCCTCGTCGAGCCGATGTTCACTCCGCGCTACCTCGCGTCGAGCACGCCCGCTCTCGCGGTCCTCCTCGGCCTCGCGCTCGACTCGTTCAGGGCCCGGACGGGCGTCGCCCTCCTCGCCCTGATCGCGGTGGCCGCCCTGCCGGTCCTGGTGCAGATGCGCACGGTCACCGGGAAGCCGGCCGGGCAGGATCTCCGCGGTCTGGCGGCCGCCGTCGAGGAGCGGGCCCGTCCGGGCGACGCCGTCCTCCTCGGCTCCTCCGGGACGGTCTCGCTCCGGCCCCGGCTGGCGCTCGCCGCCTACCCGGAGGCGTTCGCGGGCGTGGACGACGTCGCCCTCGCCGCTCCGTACGGGACGACGGGGACGTACTCCGACGTGCTCCTGGAGGGCGAGGCCCTGCTCGCCGCGCTCGCCGGGGAGGACCGGGTCTGGCAGGCGCTGCCGGAGGGCGAGGCGGACGCGGTGCTCGCTGAGGCGGGTTTCGTCGCGCGCGAGCGGATCCGGGTGCCGACGACCGTGCTGACGCTGTGGGAGCGTCCGGAGGGCCGCTGATCCGGAGCGCTCGGGGCGTCGCAGCCCCGGAGTGGAGAGACGCCGGAGTGCCCGGAGCCCCGCCGACGGGGAGCCGCTACCCTTGTCCCCGGCGCCGTCGCAGAGCGGTGGCGTCCGCGGAGCGAGGACCGCGCCACCGAGAGGACCCGAACGTGACGTTGCCCGAGACCACCACCACCGCCATCGCGAAGCGGAAGGGGCGCGACGTCGCCCCTGAGATCGCGCGCTCCTGGCTGCTGGTGAACGCCACCCGCACCGAGACGTTCGACGCCGCGCACGCGTCCCGCGCCGACCAGATCGTCCTCGACATCGAGGACGCGGTCGACCCCAAGGCGAAGCCCGACGCGCGGACCGACGTCGCGGAGTGGCTGACCGGCGAGAAGCGCGCCTGGGTCCGCATCAACGACCACTCCACCCCGTTCTGGTCCGACGACGTCGACGCGCTGAAGGGCCTGCCCGGCCTCGCCGGCGTCATGCTCGCCAAGACCGAGGCCGCTGAGCACGTCACCGAGACCTTCGATCGCCTCGGCGGCTCCACCCCGGTGCTCGCCCTGGTCGAGTCCGCCCTCGGCATCGAGGAGGCGGTCTCGATCGCCCGCGCCCGCGGCACCTTCCGCCTCGCGTTCGGCAGCGGCGACTACCGCCGCGACACCGGCACCAGCGCCGACGACCTCGCGATGGCCTACCCGCGCTCGCGCCTGGTCGTCGCCTCGCGCATCGGCGACCTGCCCGGCCCGATCGACGGCCCGACCGTCTCGAACAGCCACCCCGTGCTGCGCGAGCAGTCCGCGCTCACGGTCTCGCTCGGCCTCACCGGGAAGCTCTGCCTCGACACCGAGCAGCTCGCCGTGATCAACGAGGTCATCAGCCCGACGCCGTCCGACGTCGCCTGGGCCCGCGACTTCCTCGACGACTTCGAGGCCCGCGGCCGCGTCATCCGCGACGGCAGCGACCTGCCCCGGCTGGGCCGCGCCAAGAAGATCGACAAGCTGGCCACGGCGTTCGGCGTCAACCCGCTGTGATCCGTCGCGGGGAGCGCGCCTCCGCGGCACACTGAGGGAGCTGCGGAGACCCTCCCGCGCAGGACGGAGACTCCGATGGGCGCGGTCAGCACCTTCCTCTGGTTCGACGACGGCGCGGGGGAGGCGGCGCGCTTCTACACGGAGCTGGTGCCGAACTCGCGGATCACCGGAAGCCAGGTGCTGCCGGAGGGCTCCCCGTCGCCCGGCGAGGTGCTGTCGGTGACGTTCGAGCTCGACGGGCAGCGGTTCCAGGCGATCAACGCCGGGCCGCGGTTCCCGTTCACCGAGGCCGTCTCGATCGTCGTGACCGTCGGCGACCAGTCCGAGCTCGACCGGCTGTGGGACGCCCTGATCGCGGACGGCGGCGAGGAGAGCCGGTGCGGCTGGCTCCGCGACCGCTGGGGGCTGTCCTGGCAGATCGTGCCGGAGGTCCTTCCGCGTCTGCTCGGAGGCGCCGACCCCGAGGCGTCCGCGCGCGCTCTGCAGGCGATGCTCGCGATGAGCCGCCTCGACATCGCGGAGCTGGAGCGGGCCCATGCCGGCGCGTGACTCCGCCCGCCCGCGCCGCTCGACCTCGCTGCGGCGCGCGTACCTCCGCGACTACCGCTACGCCTACGGCTCGCGCTTCGTGCACCTGCGGGAGGGCTGGGACGTGTCGCGGTACGCGTCCGGCGACGGCGCTCCGGTGCTGCTCATCCCCGGCATCTACGAGACGTGGCAGTTCCTCCGGCCCATCGCCGAGAGGCTGCACACGGCGGGCCATCCGATCCACGTGCTGCCCGCGCTCGGCTACAACACGCGGCCGATCGTCGCGTCGGCCGGACTCGGCCAGGACTACCTGCGCGAGCACGATCTGCGCGGAGTCGTCGTCGTCGCGCACAGCAAGGGCGGCCTGATCGGCAAGCACATGATGGTCGTCGACGACCGCGAGGACGGGCGGATCGAGCGGATGATCGCCGTCTCGACCCCGTTCAACGGCTCGTCGCTCGCACGGATCGCCCCGGCGCGGGCGCTCCGGGAGTTCGCACCCCACCGCCCGCTGATCCGCACCCTGCTGGCTGAGCGCGAGGCCGACGCGCGCATCACGTCGATCTACGGGATGCGCGACCAGTACATCCCGGGAGGGAGCCGCCTCGCCGGGGCGCGCGAGAACATCGCGGTCTCGGTGGTCGGCCACTTCGCGCTGCTCTCGAGCCCGAAGGTGCTCGACCTCATCGCGGCCCGGGTCTGAGGCCGGACGGGATCCGCTGGGCTCGCCGCCCACGTGAGGCGCCTGCCGTGCGGCGCGACCGCGACCGGAGGACGGCCGCCTCAGCGACGGGCCGAGCCGCCCGCCGCGCTCAGGACCAGGGAGTGAGCAGCACGAGCGGGATCTGCCGCTCGGTCTTCGTCTGGTACTCGGCGTAGTCCGGCCACGCGGCGACCGCGCGCTCCCACCAGGCCGCGCGCAGATCGCCCTCGAGCACGCTCGCGGCGTAGTCCTTCTTCACGGGCCCGTCCTGCAGCTCGACGTGCGGCTCCTTGAGCATGTTGCCGTACCAGACGGGGTGCTCGGGCGCGCCGCCCTTGGACGCGACGACCACGTACTCGCCCTCGTGCTCGACGCGCATCAGCGCGGTCTTGCGGAGCTTCCCGCTCTTCGAGCCGACGGTGGTCAGGACGATGATGGGGCGGCCGCGGAGGAGGTTCCCCTCGGCTCCGCCGGTCCGCTCGTAGAGCTCCGCCTGCTCGCGGGCCCACTCGGACGTGCTGGGTTCGTACTCTCCGGTCAGCGGCATGCCTCCGATCGTACGGCCGCGGCGGCCCCGGTGGCCGACCCGCGTGCAGGAGGATGGAGCGGTGTTCTCCGCAGACCCGTTCGACCGAGCCCGTATCGCCCTCCTGCGCGACGATCTGATCCGCGCCCGCTACGGCGTGGATGCCGTGCGGGGGCTCTGGGGCGACGAAGCGGCCGAGGCGCTGCACCGCGGCGACCGGGTCCCCGCCCGCCGCGCTCTCGAGCGCAGCGGCGACCACGACGCGCTGGCCACCCTCGCCCGCCTGTTCCTCCTGGCCGATCCCGTCCCGGCCGACGACGCGGACGAGGCGTTCGGCGCTCTCGCGCTGGAGGGGGCGGTGGAGCTCGGCCTGGTGCGCGTCGAGGCCGGAGCCGTCGTCACCGCGGCCCTCGACCTGCGCCCCTACGACGTGGTCGACCAGCGCGGCGCGGCCTCCTGGTGGATCGCCTCCGACCTCGGGGAGCTCGCCCTCGGCCGCGCGCTCGACGAGGACCACGTGCTCGGCGTCGGCGGCGCGAGCCTCACGCTGACCGGCCTGATGATCCAGCGGCCCGTCGGCCGCGTGCTCGACCTGGGGACCGGCTGCGGGATCCAGGCGCTGCACGCCTCCCGCCACGCCGAGCAGGTGGTCGCCACCGACATCTCGGAGCGCGCGCTCGCGCTCGCCTCCTTCACCGCGGCGCTCAACGGGATCGAGAACATCGAGTTCCGCCTCGGCAGCCTCTACGAGCCGGTCGCGGGGGAGCGCTTCGACCACATCGTCACGAACCCGCCGTTCGTCATCACGCCGCGAGCCGAGGGCGTCCCCTCTTACGAGTACCGCGACGGCGGGCTGGAGGGCGACGAGATCGTGCGCCGCGTGATCCTCGGAGCAGCCGAGCACCTGGTGCCCGGCGGTGTCGCCCAGCTCCTGGGGAACTGGGAGTACCGGGAGGGCGCGGACGCCTTCGACCGGATCGCAGACTGGCTCGCCGACGCCCGCAGCCCGCTGGAGCAGGCGCTCGAGGCGGGGCCCGAGGGGCTCGACGCCTGGATGGGCGGGACCGCCTCTCCTCTGGACGTCTGGGTCGTGGAGCGCGAGCGTCAGGATCCGGCGGTCTACGCCGAGACCTGGATCCGGGACGGCGGTACGACCCGCGGCCCCGCGTTCGACGCGCTGGTCGACGCCTGGCTGACCGACTTCGAGCGGCGCGGGGTGACCGGCGTCGGCTTCGGCTACGTCACCCTCCGCCTGCCCGAGCAGCCCCGCCCGCCGATCCGCCGCCTCGAGCGGATCACCACGCCGGTCGCGACCGCGGGCCTGGGCGGCCACCTCACCGCCTGCCTCGACGCGGCCGAGGCCCTCGCGTCGATCGACGATCGCGCTCTGGCGGGTCTCGCCCTGGTCGTCGCCGGAGACGTCACGGAGGAGCGGCACTACTGGCCGGGCAACGACGATCCGACGGTGCTGCGGCTGCGCCAGGGCGGCGGGTTCGCCCGGGTCGAGGAGGTCGACACGGTGCTCGCCGCCGTGGTCGGCGCCTGCGACGGCGAGCTCTCGGTGGCGGCGATCGCGGCGGCGGTCGCCTCGCTCCTCCAGGCCGAGGAGGAGGCGGTGTCCGACTCGGTGCTGCCGCGGGTGCGCGAGCTGGTGGCGACGGGGCTGCTGCGGCTGCCCCAGGGGGAACGCGGCTAGAAGAGGGTGGCGGAGTCCTCGACGGGGGGCGCAGCGGCCGCGGCGGGCGCGGCGGCGGCCGTCGGCCATCCGGGTCCGGCGTCGACGGGCTGCCGGCGCTGGTAGGCGGTCGCGGCGCTCCGGGCGCGGACGTCGGCGGCCTCGTTCATCCGGTGGTTGGCGTGCCCCTTCACCCACTCGAAGGTGACGGCCCGGCCCTGCAGCTCCTCGTCGAGCGCCTTGATGATCTCGACGTTCATCACCGGCTTGCCGTCGGCCTTGCGCCAGCCCTTCCGCTTCCAGCCCGGCAGCCACTCGGTGCAGGCCTTGATGGCGTACTGGCTGTCGCAGAGGATGTGCAGCGGCTCCTCCTCCTGCGCGGTCGCGCGCAGCAGCTCGAGCACCGCGGTGAGCTCGCCGATGTTGTTCGTGCCGTGCGACCAGCCGCCCGCGGCCCAGCGCTCGTCGTCGACGTACCAGGCCCAGCCGGCGGGGCCGGGGTTGCCCAGTGCGGACCCGTCTGCGGCGGCGATGATGCTCACGTGCGTCTCTCCTCGTGCTCTCGGTGCTCGCGCCGGTGCGGCGCCCTCCGAGGGTAGTCGGCGGGCGGGGCGGTCCGCGGCGCGCGGCGCGGAGTCAGGCGGAGGAGGAGCGGCGCGCGATCGTCACGCGCGTCGAGTACGGCATCGCGACGGTCCCGCTCCCGCCCGACTCCTCGTCCACCACGGCGTCGACCGCCGCGAGGACCGCGGCGCGCTCCTCGTCGGGCATCGCGATGATGTAGCTGCGGGACGCGAACATGTCCCGCACCCCGGCTCGGTCCAGCTCGAAGGACCACTCGAAGGCCGCGAACGCCACCCGCTCGAGAGCGGAGCCGAGCGGCGGCCGGAGCGTC
The DNA here is from genome assembly GCF_002931645.1 of Rathayibacter sp. AY2B5. NCBI lineage: Bacteria > Bacillati > Actinomycetota > Actinomycetes > Micrococcales > Microbacteriaceae > Rathayibacter > Rathayibacter sp. AY2B5. The sequence goes on from NZ_PSUE01000002.1 coordinate 197,367, forward strand.
TCGAAGCGCTCGGCGGAGGAGGCTCCGGCGACCTCGCCGAGCCGGCGCACCCAGGGGACCGACTCGTCGCGGATGTTCCACACCAGCGCGAGCACGCCCTCCGGCACCAGGACGCGGGCGACTTCGGCTCCCGCGCGCTCGGCGTCGACCCAGTGCCACGACTGCGCGGCGGTGACGAGCTCCGTGGAGGCGTCCGCGGCGGGGATCGCCTCGGCCGTCCCCTCCTCGGGGCGGACCCCCGGCAGATTCGAGGCGAGCCGCGCGAGCATCTCCGCGTCGGGCTCGACCGCGGTCACGGCGAGGCCGCGGGACGCGAGCGACGCGGTGAACTTGCCCGTTCCCGCGCCGAGGTCCACGGCGCGCAGCCGATCGGAGGCGTCGGCTCCCGCCGCGCGGGCCCGCTCCGGGACGAAGGCGCCCGCCACCCGCGCGGGGGCGTGCCCCACGATCCAGTCGACGGCGTCGTCGGGGTAGCCGGGCCGCCCGCGGTCGTAGGCGTCGACCGCGCTGCCGAAGGAGCGTCCGAGGCCGCTCATCGCTTCTCCGCCGCTCGCGCGAGCACGTCCACCGCGTAGCCGTAGCCGGCGATCCCCGCGCCGACGATCACGGCGATCGCGACGTCCGAGAGGTAGGAGTGCTGCCGGAACGGCTCGCGCCGGTGCACGTTGCTCACGTGGACCTCGACCATCGGCAGCTCGGTCGCGAGGACGGCGTCGCGGATCGCGATCGACGTGTGCGTGTACGCCCCGGCGTTGAGCACCACTCCCGAGACGGAGCCGCGAGCCGCGTGCAGCCGGTCGACGATCGCGCCCTCCGAGCTGCTCTGGAAGGTCTCGACCGTGAAGCCGTGCCGCTCGGCCGCCTCCGCCGCCAGCGCCTCGGCGTCGACGAGGGTGTCCGAGCCGTAGAGCTCGGGCTCGCGGGTGCCGAGCAGGTTCAGGTTCGGGCCGTTGAGGACGAGGATCGGCAGCTTCACGCTCCGACCCTAGCGCCGGCCGTCCCCGCGAGCGGGAGCGGCGGCAGCGCCGCGCGCAGGAGGATCAGCTCGCGCGCATGGGCGTCCAGACGCCGGTCCTCCTCGGTCCGCGGCTCGAGAGGCGGGACCGGCTCGGCCGCCCCGTCGGAGCCCCGCACCACGAAGACGCTCCGGCACTGCGTGGTCAGCTCCAGCTCGCCGGTCCGCGGGTCCCCGGAGCGCACGTGCACCGCCAGGTGCATGCTCCGGGCGCTCGTGTGGATGAGGCGCGCCTCCACCTCGACGAGGTGCCCGATGCGCACCGGACGGTAGAAGTGGATCCCGCCGGAGTAGACGGCCACCGCGTCGCGGCCGGTCCAGCGCTGCGCGACCGCGTCGGCCGCCTCGTCGATCCAGCGCATCACGATCCCGCCGTGGGCGTTGCCGCCCCAGTTGACGTCGCCCGGCGCCGCGAGGAAGCGGAACACGATCCGCGGACCGGTGCCCTCCTCGGTGTACTCCTGGGCGCGCATCACGTCGTGCAGCCGTCGGCGGCCCTCGATGCGCGCGGCGGCGCCCTCGGCGAGGGACAGGTCCTCGATCGAGCGGGGCCGCCACTCCGGGACCGACCGCGGCCTCTTCTCGTCGTCGACGGCCACGAACACGAGGAGGCAGTGCGTGGCGTCCTCGTAGAGGCCGGTCCGCGGATCCGCCTGCGCGACCTGCACCAGCACGTGCATGCTCGTGCGCCCGGTGTGGATGACCCGGGCGGTCGCCTCGATCAGGTTGCCGACCGAGATGGGCCGGGTGAAGTGGACGTTGCCGACGTACGCCGTCACGCAGTAGCCGCCGCTCCAGCCCACGGCGCAGGCGTAGCCGGCCTTGTCGATCCACTCGAGGACGCGGCCGGCCTGGGCGCTGCGGCCGTCGGCGGTGGCGTCCTGCGGGGCGGCGAGGAAGCGGAGCGTGATGCGGTCGGTCATGGTGCCCGTCGTCGTGGGAGCGGAAGGGGGGAGTGGACCCGCGGGGGTGCGAGGAAAGGGGGATGATCCGCCCGCGGGCCACAGGGGTGTCCGGCAGGAGCCGGCTCGGTCAGGGGGATCAGGCCGCCAGTGGCAGCTTCTCGGCGAGGAGCCGGAGCCGCAGGGCCTGGAGCTCGGCGGTCAGCTCGGGCGGCAGCCGGTCGCCGAACCGCGTGAAGAACTCCTCCGTGAGCGCGCACTCCTCCAGCCACGCCTCGACAGGGACGGAGAACAGCTCCTCCTTCTGGGCCGCGGAGAGCCGGAGCCCGTGCGTGTCGATCGCGACCGGCAGGTCGCCGAGGGGGCTCCGCCGCGCCTCCGCCAGCCCCTCCAGGCGGCGGACGAGCCACTGCAGCACCCGTGCGTTCTCGCCGAAGCCCGGCCAGAGGAACTCGCCGTCCGTGTCCTTCCGGAACCAGTTGACCTGGAAGACCGCCGGCGCCGCATCGCCGAGCTCAGCGCCGATCGCGAGCCAGTGCGCGAAGTAGTCGGCCATGTTGTAGCCGCAGAAGGGGAGCATCGCGAACGGATCGCGGCGCAGCTCCCCGACCGTGCCCTCCGCGGCCGCGGTCTTCTCGGAGGCGACGGTCGCACCCAGGAAGACGCCGTGCTGCCACGAGGTGGCCTGCGTGACCAGCGGGACGTTGCTCGCCCGTCGGCCACCGAAGACGATCGCGTCCAGCGGCACGCCCTCGTGGGCGTCCCAGTCGGCGGAGAGCGACGGGCACTGCGCGGCCGGCGCGGTGAAGCGGGAGTTGGGGTGCGCGGCGGGCGTGCCGGACGCCGGCGTCCACGGCTGCCCGCGCCAGTCGGTCAGCCGCTCCGGGACCTCGTCGGTCAGGCCCTCCCACCACACGTCGCCGTCCTCGCGGAGCGCGACGTTGGTGAAGATCGTGTTGCCCCAGAGCGTCTGCACGGCGTTCGGGTTCGAGCTCTCCCCGGTGCCGGGAGCGACGCCGAAGAAGCCCGTCTCGGGGTTCATCGCCCAGAGGCGTCCGTCCTCCCCGCGGCGCATCCAGGTGATGTCGTCGCCCAGTGTCTCGACCCGCCAGCCGGGGATCGCGGGCTGCATCATCGCGAGGTTGGTCTTGCCGCACGCGCTCGGGAAGGCGGCGGCGACGTGGTAGCGCCGTCCCTCGGGCGAGACGATGCGGATCAGCAGCATGTGCTCGGCGAGCCAGCCCTCCTCGCGCCCCATCGCCGAGGCGATGCGCAGGGCGAAGCACTTCTTCGCCAGCAGGGCGTTGCCGCCGTAGCCGGAGCCGTACGAGACGATCTCGCGCGTCTCCGGGAACTGGGTGATGTACTTCACGGGGCTGCACGGCCAGGCGACGTCCTCGCGGGTGACGCCGTCCGCGTCGCGGAGGGGCAGCCCCACGGTGTGCACGCCGCGGACGAACGGGGTCTCCTCGGTGAAGGCGGCGAGCGGCTCGGAGCCCACGCGCGCCATGATCCGCAGGTTCAGCACCGCGTAGGCCGAGTCGGTGACCTGGACGCCCAGCTGCGAGAGCGGACCGCCGACGGGCCCCATCGAGAACGGGACGACGTACATCGTCCGTCCGCGCATCGCTCCGTCGAGGAGGGGAGCGAGCTCGGCCCTCATCGCGGCGGGCTCGCGCCAGTTGTTGGTCGGTCCCGCGTCGGCCTCGTCGGTCGTGCAGATGAAGGTGCGGTCCTCGACCCGGGCGACGTCGTCCGGGTCGGTGCGGGCCAGGAACGAGCCGGGCCGCCACTCCGGATTGAGCGGGAGGAGCGTGCCGGAGGCGACGAGCCGCTCGGTCAGGCGGTACCACTCCGCGGGGGAGCCGTCGCTCCACTCGATCGCGTCGGGCTTGAGGATCGCGGCGGTCTCGCGCACCCAGCGGCGGAGGGCGAGGGGCGCCGGCGGCACGACGGGCGCGGGGACGGACGTCGGCGCGGTCATGGTGCTCGGCTCGAGTCGGACGGTGTTGCTGTAGATGCTCATGCTGGCTCCGCTTTCGGTGGTCGTCGTCGACGGGGGTGGGGAGTCGCCGGCCGCAGCCGGGAAGAGGCCGGCCGGGCCGGGAGGGGCGCTCAGTGGCGCCTGAAGCCAGGATGGAGGAGGATCGGGAGGTATTCCCGGCGCTCAGGCGGTCAAGAAACCACTTTTTTGCGCTTCCGTCACAACCGATCGCTGGAGCTCGCCGTGACCGATCCCTCGACGCCCGCCCCGGGCTCCGACGCCGTGCTGCTCGGGCAGCGCCTGCGCCACTTCCGCACCCGGCGCGGACTGACCCTCGGGCAGCTCGCCGAGCGCGTCGACGTGTCGGGGAGCCAGCTCTCGCTGATCGAGACGGGGCGCCGCGAGCCGCGCCTCTCCCTCCTGCAGCGCCTCGCGGCCGCGCTCGGCGTCGAGCTGGCGGCGCTGCTCTCGGACGAGCCGCCGAGCGAGCGGGCCGCGCTCGAGATCGAGCTGGCGCGCGTGCAGACGGGGTCGCTGTACCGCTCGCTCGGCCTGCCCGAGTTCAAGGTCAACAAGGGGCTGAGCACGCCCGTGCTGGAGGCGTTCCTCGGCGTCTACCGCGAGCTCGCCCGTCGCCGGAGCGAGGCGAGTGCCACACCGGAGGAGGCGCGCCGGGCCAACACCGCCCAGCGGCTCCAGCTGCGCGAGCGCAGCTCCTACCTGCCCGAGATCGAGGAGGTGGCGGGCGAGATGCTCCGGACCGTCGGGCACCGCGGAGGAGCACTGACCCACAGCTCCGTCTCGAAGATGGCCCGGCACCTCGGCTTCGAGATCATCCACGTCGGCGACCTGCCGCACTCCGCCCGCTCGGTGATCGACCTCGCGAACGGCAGGATCTACCTCCCGCCCGCCTCGATCCCCGGGGGGCACGGCCTGCGGGCGCTGGCGCTGCAGGCGATGGCGCACCGCCTCCTCGGGCACGAGCGGCCGGTGACCTACGCCGACTTCCTCCGCCAGCGCCTCGAGATCAACTACTTCGCCGCCGCGTGCCTGATGCCGCTGGAGCCGGCGGTCGCGTTCCTCCAGGAGGCGAAGCGCGAGCGGGACATCTCGGTGGAGGACTTCCGCGACGGCTTCGGCGTCACCCACGAGGCCGCCGCCCTGCGCTTCACGAACCTGCTCACCTCGCACCTCGACATCCGGATGCACTTCCTGCGGGTGCTGGGAGACGGCTCGATCCAGAAGGCCTACGAGAACGACGGGCTGCCGCTGCCGACCGACGTCACCGGGGCCGTCGAGGGCCAGGTGGTCTGCCGCTACTGGTCGGCGCGCTCCGCGTTCACCCGGACCAACCGGACGACGGAGTACTACCAGTACGTCGACACTCCGGCGGGCACCTTCTGGTCGGCGTCGCAGACCGGCACGACCGCCACCGAGGAGTTCTCGATCACCGTGGGCGTCCCGTTCGCCGAGGCCCGCTTCTTCCGAGGCCGCGACACCGACCGCCGCGAGCTCTCCCGCTGCCCCGACGAGTCCTGCTGCCGACGCGCCCCGTCGGAGCTCGCCGCGCGCTGGGACGGCAACGCCTGGCCGAGCGCGCGCCTGCACGCGCACGTGCTCGCGCCGCTGCCGTCGGGGACCTTCCCCGGCATCGACGACGCCGAGGTCTACGAGTTCCTCGACGCGCACGCTCGCGAGTCCTGACCGCTCCCGCGAGACGCCGCTCCGGTGCGCCTGGGTCGGCGTGCCGCGTACCCGAGCGCGTCCCGCGGAAGGGCGGGAGTCGTCAGTCCGAGATGAGGGCGCGGGCCGTTCCCTCGTCGAGGATGAGGTCGGTGATGAGGCCGGCCGCCAGGGCGCCGCGCAGGCCCGGCAGCTTCGAGGCGCCCGACACGACGCAGATCCGGCGCGACGCGCGGCGCACCGTGGAGAGGTCCGGACCGCTTGCACGTTCGTTCATGGGGATGTCGTCCCAGCTGCCGTCGGACCGGTAGAACACCGTCGCGACGTCGCCGACGACCCCGGAGCCGCTGAGCGAGGTGAAGTCGCTCGGCTCCAGGTAGCCGCCGATGTAGACCTTCGAGGGGACCGCCGCGAACGGCGACCCGAGCCCGAACAGCGCCACGTCCATCCGCTGCTGCAGCTCCAGGACCCGTCGGGTGGAGCGCTCGCGCCACACCGCCTGCTTGGTGGTCGGGTCGTCGAAGAACGCCGGCACCGGGAACTGCTGGACCTTCGCCGCGTAGGCGTCACCGAAGCGGCGGAGGATCTCGCTCGAGTAGTTGATGCCCGTGGTCTCGGTGTTGCCGGCGCCGTTCAGCTGCACGATCTGCGTGTTGTGCGTCTCCTTGGCAATCAGGTGGCGGCTGATCGCGCTCATCGTGGAGCCCCAGGCGATGCCGACGATCATGTTCGAGTCGATGAACTGCCCGAGGATCCTCGCTGCGGACAGGGCGACCCGCTCGAGCCGGTCGATCTCGCTGGTGTGGTCCGGCACCGGCACGATGTGCGCCGTGATGTCGAAGTGGGACCGCACCTCGGCCGAGAGGGCGCTCGCCCGGTCGAGGGGGGAGCGGATCTGGATGTCGACCAGGCCGGTCGCGCGGGCGTGCGAGAGCAGGCGCGAGACGGAGGAGCGCGACGTGTGCAGCTCGTGCGCGATCGCGTCCATCGTCAGATCCTGCATGTAGTACAGCTGGGCCGCACGCAGCGCGTCCCGCGTCTTGTCGGGATGGGTCGCGTGGGTCGTCTCGTCGAGTTCGACGACCGGTCTCACCGGGGTCATAGCGCTCCCTGCACGGATTTCCACCCGTCTTGACCGGATGTGTTGTCGGGTCAAGGATGGCTGTATTCCTCCGCGAAATCAATCGGTCATCTCTCCGGTGCACGCTGGTGCGGAGGCCTCGACGACACCCCTACGACACGAAGGCGAGTACGAAGTGGCACAGTCCGACGGAACTCCCGGAAACTCCGCTCTGCGCGAGAGCGTCGCTGCTCTCCGCGACAACCCCCGCGCCACGGTCCTGGTCATCGGCGGTGGCATCAACGGCATCGGGACCTTCCGCGAGCTCGCGCTCAACGGCGTCGACGTCGCCCTCGTCGAGCGCGGCGACTACGTCTCCGGTGCCTCGAGCGCCTCGAGCCACATGATCCACGGCGGCATCCGCTACCTCGAGAACGGCGAGTTCCGACTCGTCAACGAGGGCGTGCACGAGCGCAACGGCCTGCTGAAGATCGCTCCCCATTACGTGAAGCCGCTGCAGACGACGATCCCGATCTACTCGACGTTCTCGGGCATCCTCGCGGCTCCGCTGCGCTTCCTGACCCACAAGTCGGGCAAGCCGCAGGAGCGCGGTGCGCTGCTGATCAAGGTCGGCCTCACGATGTACGACTTCTTCTCCCGCGACGGCGGCACGGTCCCGCGCCACCAGTTCCACGGGCGCAAGCGCTCGCTGAACGAGCTCCCCAAGCTCGACCCGAAGATCAAGTACACCGCCACCTACTTCGACGCCTCCGTGCACGAGCCCGAGCGCCTCGCGCTCGACGTGCTCCACGACGCGCTGATCGGCGGCAGGAAGGCCCGCGCGGCCAACTACGTCGAGGCCGTCGGCGCCGACGAGAAGGGCGTCGTCCTCCGCGACCGCGAGTCCGGCGAGGAGTTCACCTTCGCGGCGGACGTCGTCGTCAACGTCTCCGGACCGTGGACCGACTTCACCAACACGGCCCTCGGCACGTCCACGAAATTCATGGGCGGCACCAAGGGCTCGCACATCGTGCTCGACAACCCCGAGCTGGTCGAGGCCTGCGAGGGTCGCGAGATGTTCTTCGAGCACAGCGACGGACGCATCGTCCTCATCTACCCGCTCAAGGGCCGCGTGATGGTCGGCACGACCGACATCGACGCCGACCCCACGAAGCCGGCGGTGTGCACGGAGGAGGAGATCGACTACTTCTTCGAGCTCGTCAACCACGTCTTCCCGGCCATCCGCGTGGACCGTTCGCAGATCGTCTTCAAGTTCTCCGGCATCCGCCCGCTGCCCCGCCACGACGACGAGGCCCCGGGCTTCGTCTCCCGCGACTACCGCATCGAGCCCTCGACGCTCCCCGGCAACGGCTCGCCCGTGCTCAGCCTGGTCGGCGGCAAGTGGACGACGTTCCGCGCCCTGTCGGAGCACCTCTCGAACGAGGTCTTCAAGCGGATCGGCGTGACCCGTCGCGTCTCCACCGTGAAGACCCCCATCGGAGGCGGCAAGGGCTTCCCGCGCACCGACGCGTCCCGCGCGCAGTGGATCAGCCAGCACCGCTCCGGGCTCTCCTCGGCCCGCACGGGCCAGCTGCTCGAGCGCTACGGCACCCGCGCGCAGGAGGTCATCGAGGCCCTGGCCGACGGACACGACGAGGCGCTCGACTTCGACAAGGACTTCACCACCGGTGAGATCCGCTACCTCGCCCAGCGCGAGAGCGTGGTGCACCTCATCGACCTGGTGATGCGCCGCACCAACCACGCCTTCACGGGCGGCCTGAGCCGCGAGCTCCTCGAGGAGCTCGCCGAGCACACGGGCGCCGTGCTGGGCTGGGACGACGCCGCCCGCGCGTCGGAGGTCGACGCGACCATCGCGCACCTCAAGGAGTACAACGGCGTCGACGTCGGGGGCACCTCGGTGCAGACCCCGACGGCCGTGCCCGCCTCCTGATCGGCGATCAGGCGCGGATCGACGGAAGCCCCGGACCGAGGACCACCTCGACCGGGGCTTCCGTCGTGACAACGCACAAACGTGCACGCGCCGTTCCTTGTCGCTAGGACAGGGCGCCGATAACTTCACACCGTCGGGCATCGAAGCCCGCCGCGGACGCCTGTGCGCGTCCGTCTTACGAAAAGGAAAAGGTCAACGTGGACAATCTCGGAGTGGTCTTCCTCGCCGAAGTCGTGGGAACGGCCATGCTCGTGCTCCTCGGCTGCGGTGTCGTCGCCAACGTCGCGCTCGTGAAGAGCAAGGGTCTCAACGGCGGAACCCTCATGGTCAACATCGGCTGGGGCTTCGCGGTCTTCGCCGGTGTGATCGTCTCGTACAACTCGGGGGCGCACCTCAACCCCGCGGTCACCCTGGGCCTCGTCGCGAGCGGAGCGACCGAGTTCGGATCCGGCGTGCCCGTCAACATCGTCTCGATCCTCGTCTACATCCTCGCCCAGATGATCGGTGCGATCCTCGGTGCCGTCTTCTGCTGGCTCGCCTACAAGCAGCACTTCGACGAGGAGCCCGACGCGGCGAACAAGCTCGGCGTCTTCTCGACCGGCCCGGCGATCCGCTCGTACGGCTGGAACTTCGTCACCGAGGTCATCGGCACCTTCGTCCTCGTCTTCGTCGTCATCGGCTTCGGCGGCGGACGTCAGGGCGACGGCGGTCTGGCCGCGCTCGGCGCGCTGCCCGTCGCCATCCTGGTGATCGCGATCGGCGCCTCCCTCGGCGGCCCGACCGGCTACGCCATCAACCCCGCCCGCGACCTCGGCCCCCGCATCGCGCACGCTCTCCTGCCGATCAAGGGCAAGGGCTCGAGCGACTGGAGCTACGCCTGGGTGCCCGTCGCCGGCCCGATCGTCGGTGGAGTGCTCGCGGGCCTCGCCTCGCTCGTGCTGCTCCCGGTCCTCTAGACCGCCGCGCTTCCTTTCACCCCCGTTACGAAGGAGTAATCATTCATGGCTGACTACGTCATCGCTATCGACCAGGGGACCACGTCGTCCCGCGCGATCATCTTCGACAAGAAGGGATCGATCGTCTCCACCGGCCAGAAGGAGCACGAGCAGATCTTCCCGCGCGCCGGCTGGGTCGAGCACGACCCGATCGAGATCTGGAACAACGTCCGCGAGGTGATCGGCCAGGCTCTCTCCCGCGCCGACCTGACCCGCCACGACATCGCCTCCGTCGGCATCACCAACCAGCGCGAGACCGCTGTCGTCTGGGACAGGACGACCGGCAAGCCCGTCTACAACGCCATCGTCTGGCAGGACACCCGCACCCAGTCGATCGTCGACCGCCTCGCCGGCGACGAGGGCGCTGACCGCTTCAAGTCGATCGTGGGCCTCCCGCTCGCGACCTACTTCTCCGGCACCAAGATCGTCTGGATCCTCGAGAACGTCGAGGGTGCGCGCGAGAAGGCCGAGGCGGGCGACCTGATCTTCGGCACGACGGACACCTGGGTCCTCTGGAACCTGACCGGCGGCATCGACGGCGGCGTCCACAAGACCGACGTCACCAACGCCTCCCGCACCCTGTTCCTCGACCTCGAGACCCTCGAGTGGCGCGACGACATCCTCGAGGCCTTCGGGGTCCCGAAGTCGATGCTCCCCGAGGTCTGCTCCTCCTCCGAGGTCTACGGCCACGTCGAGTCCTCGTCGCTGCTGCGCGAGGTCCCGATCGCCGGCATCCTCGGCGACCAGCAGGCCGCGACCTTCGGCCAGGCGGCGTTCGATCCGGGCGAGGCGAAGAACACCTACGGCACCGGCAACTTCCTGATCTTCAACACGGGCACCGAGATCGTCCACTCGAAGAACGGTCTGCTCACCACCATCGGCTACAAGCTCGGCGACGGCGAGGTGCACTACGCGCTCGAGGGCTCGATCGCGGTCTCCGGCTCGCTGATCCAGTGGCTGCGCGACAACCTGGGCCTCATCGGCTCGGCCCCCGAGGTCGAGGCGCTGGCCGCCACCGTCGAGGACAACGGAGGCGCGTACTTCGTCCCCGCCTTCTCGGGTCTGTTCGCCCCCTACTGGCGCTCCGACGCCCGCGGAGCCCTCGTCGGCCTCACCCGCTACGTCAACAAGGGCCACATCGCCCGCGCCGCGCTCGAGGCGACCGCCTTCCAGACCCGCGAGGTCCTGGACGCGGTCAACGCCGACTCCAGCGTCCCCCTGCAGGAGCTCAAGGTCGACGGCGGAATGATCGCCAACAACCTGCTCATGCAGTTCCAGGCCGACATCCTCGGCGTCCCGGTCGTCCGACCGGTCGTCGCGGAGACCACCGCGCTCGGAGCGGCCTACGCAGCCGGACTCGCGGTCGGCTTCTGGGAGAACCTCGACGACCTGCGCCAGAACTGGCAGGAGGACTCGCGCTGGACCCCGCAGATGGACCAGGACGAGGCCGCCCGCCAGTACCGCCTCTGGAAGAAGGCCGTCACCAAGACCTTCGACTGGATCGACGAGGACGTGCAGTAGTTTTCTCCGCGGCAGTCCCTGCCTGCCGCGGCGCGGTCGGCTCGTCGAGGCGGTCTCGTCTCGGGGAGCGGGTCGCGTCCGGCTAGGGGACAACGCTGACACGCGTTCTCCCCGTTCACCTCGTGCGGCGAGCGGATGACGTGAGTCCGTTCACGGTGAAGCGCCCTGTCCGACCCTCGGGTCGGGTGGGGCGCTTCGTCGTTCCGACGACGGCGCAACGGCTATCGCAACGGGGTGGTTCGGGGACACCCATGCTGGTCGAGTGGTCGCCGCAGACGGCTCATCGAGACCCGGCAATTCGGACGTGCATGCTGGTCGCTTAGTCGCTGCAGGCGGCTTATCGAGACCAGACCCGGGCGGGGCCTCAGTCCGCCGACAGCCCGAGCTGCGCGTCCAGCTCGTCCAGGGAGCCGATCCGGCGCACGCCCAGCTCGACCGCCTCGGGCGGCAGCACGCGGCCGTGCTCGGGACCGCCGACGCGGTCGAGCCAGACGCCGCGCAGGCCCGCAGCGGCCGCTCCGACGGCGTCGGTGCCGAGCCGGTCGCCGACGTAGAGGGCCTCCTCCGGAGAGACCCCGAACCGCTCGCAGGCGATCGCGAAGATCCGCGCGTCCGGCTTGGTGACGCCGACGTCGCCGGAGGCGACCACGTGCTCGAAGCGACCGGAGAGGCCCGTGCCCTCGATCTTCCCCCGCTGGAAGTCGAGCACGCCGTTGGTGATGACGCCGAGGCGGAACCCGGTGGCGCCGAGCCGGTCGAGGACGGGCAGCGCGTCGTCGTGGAGGGTCCAGGCGGCGACGTAGTGCTCGAGGTATCCGCGGAACCAGGAGCTCGCCTCCTCGGGAGTCAGCCCGACTCCGGCCTCCGCGGCGAAGTCCGTGGCGCGCGCCCGGCGCTGGCCCTCGTAGTCGAGCTCGCCCGCGAGGTAGCGGTGGTAGCGCTCCTCCTCGAGCAGGTGCCAGCGGCGCTGCACGTCGGCCGGCTCGCCGGCGTAGGCGGCGCCGAGCGAGGCGGCGTACGCGACGATCCCCTCCCGCACAGCGCGGGCATGGGCGAAGAGGGTGTCGTCGAGGTCGAAGAGCGCGAGCCGCAGCACGGCCGCCTCAGCGGACGCGGCGGAGGAGGCCGACGGAGTCGTAGACGGCGGCGAGCGTGCGCTCCGCGGTCTCGGACGCGCGGTCGGCGGCGAGGGAGAGGACCCGGTCGAGCTCGGCCGGGTCGGCGAGCAGCTCCGCGGTCCGCGCGCGGATCGGGTCGAAGGTGGCGGCGACCACCTCGACGAGGCCCTTCTTGAGGTCCCCGTAGCCGCGGCCCGCGTACTCCTGCTCCAGCGACTCGACGGAGCGGTCGGCGAGGACCGAGTAGATCGTCAGCAGGTTCGAGACGCCGGGCTTCGCCGCCCGGTCGAAGCGCACCTCCGACTCGGTGTCCGTCACGGCGCGCATGATCTTCTTCGCGGTCGCCTTCGGCTCGTCGAGCACGCTGAGCAGGCCCGCATCCGACTCCGCCGACTTCGACATCTTGGCGCCCGGGTTCTGCAGGTCGAAGATCTTCGCGGTCTCGCGCACGATGTGGGGCTCCGGCACGGCGAAGGTCTCGCCGAAGCGCGAGTTGAAGCGCGCGGCGAGATCGCGGGTGAGCTCCAGGTGCTGGCGCTGGTCCTCGCCGACCGGCACCGCGTCCGTCTGGTACAGCAGGATGTCGGCCGCCATCAGGATCGGGTAGGTGAACAGGCCCACCGAGGCGGCCTCAGCGCCCTGCTTCGCCGACTTGTCCTTGAACTGCGTCATCCGGCTGGCCTCGCCGAAGCCGGTCAGGGTGTTGAGGACCCAGGCGAGCTCGGCGTGAGCGGGCACGTGGGACTGGATGAAGAGGGTCGAGCGCGCGGGGTCGATGCCCGCGGCGATGTACTGCGCGGCGGTCGCGCGGGTGCGCTCGCGGAGCTGCTGCGGGTCCTGCGGGACCGTGATCGCGTGCAGGTCGACGACGCAGAAGTAGGCGTCGAAGTCCGCCTGCATCGCGACCCACTGGGTCAGCGCGCCGATGTAGTTGCCGAGGTGCAGCGACCCGGAGGAGGGCTGCATGCCGGAGAAGATGACGGGCTTGGCGCCCGGGGTGCTGGGAGTCATGGGTGGCCTCGAGGGGTCGGTTCGCGGGGGAGAGGGTCAGAGCTCGTAGTCGACGACCACGGGGGAGTGGTCGGACCAGCGGGTGTCGTAGGAGGCGGCGCGGTCGACCTCGTAGCTGCGGGCGAGGTCGGCGAGCGCGGGCGTGGCGAGCTGGTAGTCGAGGCGCCAGCCGGTGTCGGTGTCGAAGGCCTGGCCGCGCTGCGACCACCACGTGTACGGTCCGGGCACCTCGCCCGCGAACCGGCGGCCGAGGTCGACCCAGCCCAGTCCGGCACCGGCGTTGTAGTCCGGGTCGCCCTCGGCGCCGACGAAGCGGTCGACGTAGGCGCGCTCCTCCGGGAGGAAGCCGGCCTTCTTGACGTTGCCCTTCCAGTTCTTGATGTCGAGCGTGCGGTGGCCGACGTTGAGGTCGCCCATCACCACGGCGAGCTCGCTGTGCGCCTGGATCTCGGGCAGGCGCGCCTCCATCGCGTCGAGGAAGCGGTACTTCTCGACCTGCTTGGGGGTGCCGACCTCGCCGGAGTGGACGTAGGTGGAGACGACGGTGAGCGAGCGGCCGCCGACCTCGTAGTCGGCCTCGAGCCAGCGTCCGGCCGAGTCGAAGTCGTCGGCGCCGAACGTCACCCGGTGGATCGTGGCGCGCCTGCGCGAGGCGAGAGCGACTCCGGCGCGCCCCTTGGCGGTCGCCTCGTCGTGCAGCACGTCCCACTCGTCCCCGAGGAGCCCCGTGAGGTCGTCCGTGGAGGCGCGGACCTCCTGCAGGGCCAGGACGTCGACGTCGCGCGCGGCGAGCCAGTCGCCCATCCCCTTGCGGTAGGCGGCGCGGACGCCGTTCACGTTGACGGAGGCGATGCGGAGGGTGCTGCGAGTCACCGGAGCAGTCTATTCGGAGCCGCGGAGCGGGCCGCCCGGCCGCGCTCGCACCCCGGAACGCGGAAGCCGGCGGCCGCCTCGCGCGACTCCCTCGGAGAGGGGGAGGAGCGCGGAGGCGACCGCCGGCGGGACCGCTCAGGACGGTCGGTCGGAGGGGATCAGGCGGGGACGGCCTGCGCGGTGGCGGGCTCGGGCACCTCGGCGACCACGGGGGCGCGCTTGATGCTCTTCGCGATGATCACGCAGACGGCCGTGACGACCATGCCCACCAGGATGGCGACCAGGTAGAGGATCGGCTGCCCGACGAGCCCGGTGACCCAGACGCCGCCGTGCGGGGCGCGGAGGGTGGAGCCGAAGAGCGCGACGAGCGCACCCGTGACGGCCGAGCCGACCATGGCGGACGGGATCACGCGCAGCGGGTCGACCGCGGCGAACGGGATGGCCCCCTCCGAGATGAAGGACGCGCCCAGCAGGTAGGCGGCCTTGCCGTTCTGGCGCTCGGCGTCGGTGAACAGGCGCTTGCGGAGCGTCGTGGCCAGGGCCAGACCCAGCGGCGGGGTCATGCCGGCGGCCATGACGATCGCCATCACCTTGAACTGCACGGAGTTCGGGTCGCCGTCGGCGGGGACGGAGGCGAGGCCGGTGGTCGCGAAGGCGTAGGCCACCTTGTTGACCGGACCGCCCATGTCGAACGCCATCATGAGGCCGAGGATGATCCCCAGGATGATCAGGTTGCCGCCCGAGAGGCCCGAGAGCCAGGACGACAGGCCCTCGCTCAGTGCGCGGAGCGGCGCTCCGAGCACCACGAACATCAGGAAGCCGGTGATGAAGGTGGCGATCAGGGGGATGATCACGACGGGCATCAGCGACTTGAACGCCGCGGGGAGCTTGATCCGCGAGATGTAGAGGGCCGCGTAGCCGGCGATGAAGCCGGAGGCGAGACCGCCCAGGAAGCCCGCGCCGACGGTGACCGCGACCGCGCCGCCGAGGAAGCCCGGCGCGATGCCGGGACGGTCGGCGATGCCGAAGGCGATGAAGCCCGAGAGCACCGGCACCAGGAACGCGAAGGTCGCGCTTCCGATCAGGAACATCACTCCGGCCCAGTCGGTGATGTTCGCGACGTTGAAGCCGTCGTCGATGATCTGCTGGGCCGTGAAGTCGACGATCCGGTAGCCGCCGAACAGGAACGACAGCGCGATCAGCAGACCGCCCGCCGCGACGAACGGGATCATGTAGGAGACGCCGGTCATCAGGTTCTGGCGGATGCGCGTGCCGACGCCGACCTTCTTCGGCGCGGCGGGGGCCGCGGCCGGAGTCGAGCGGGCGGGGGCGGACGCGGCGGAGCCGGAGCCGCGGAGGGCCAGAGCGCGGTCGAGGACCTCGTCCGGCTTGGACAGGGCCTCGGCGACGCCCACCTGGAGGATCGGCTTGCCGGCGAAGCGGTCCTTGCCGCGGACCTCGAGGTCGGCGGCGAGGATGACGACGTCCGCGGCGGCGATGTCGGCCGCGGTCATCTCGTCCGAGCCGGCCGCGCCCTGGGTCTCGACGTGGATCGGGTAGCCGCGCTTCTTCGCGGCCTGCTCGAGCGCCTCCGCCGCCATGTACGTGTGGGCGATGCCCGCGATGCAGCTGGTCACGGCGACGAAGCGCGGGCCGGAGGCGGGGCTCGCGGCGGGCGCGTCCTGCACCTTCGCCACGGCGCGGTCGATGACGTCGGCCGCCTTCGCGAGCGCCTCCGACGTGCCCACCTCGAGGGTGGGCTTCCCGGCGAAGCGCTCCTTGCCGCGGACCTCGAGGTCGGCGGCGAGGATCACGACGTCGGCGTCGGCGATGGTCCGGTCCGACATGGGATCGGACCCCGCGGCGCCCTGGGTCTCGACCTGGATCTCGTACCCCTTCTTCTTCGCGGCCTGCTCGAGGGCCTCGGCCGCCATGTAGGTGTGCGCGATGCCGGCGATGCAGCTCGTGACGGCGACGATCCTCATGAGACGACGACCTCTCGGGCGATGATGTCCGCGACCTCCTGGCCGCTGGCGGCGGCGCGGAGGGAACCGGTGAAGGACTCGTGGATCAGCTTGCGGGCGAGCTGGGCGAGGATCTTGAGGTGCGCCTGGTCGGCGCCGTCCGGAGCCGCGATCAGGAAGATCAGGTCGGCCGGGCCGTCGGGGGCGCCGAAGTCGACGCCCTGCTTCGCGATGCCGACCGCCACGCTGGGCGAGACGACGTGGGAGGAGCGGGCGTGGGGGATCCCGATGCCGCCGGGCATGCCGGTCGCCATCTGCGACTCGCGGTCGCGGACGTCGGCGAGGAAGCCGTCGAGGTCGGTGACGCGGCCGGCGTCGGCGAGCGTCTTCGCGAGCTGCGCGGTGGCCTCGTCCTTCGTGGCGGCGGTGAGGTCGACGATGACCGTCGACGCCTCGGTGAGAGCAGTCATGCGCTCAGTTCTCCAATCGGGAGGGTGGGGTCGGGGTTCTCGACGACGGAGACGTCGTCGAGGCGGAGGGAGTCGGGACCCGGGGCTTCGCTGCCCGGGAGCTGGACGGCGGCGGTACCCCACGCGACTGCTGTCGCGAGGCGCTCCGCCTCCGTGGCGTCGACGGCCGAGAGGTAGCCGGCGAGCGTGCTGTCGCCGGCGCCGACGGTGCTGAGGGGCACGACGGCGGGGGCGCCCGCCCACCACGACGCGTGCGCCGTGACGAGGAGGGCGCCGTGCTCTCCGAGGCTGACGAGCGCTCGCGCGTCGGGCAGCTGCAGGAGTTCACGGGCTCCGGCGACGACGTCTCCGACCGTCGTCAGGGAGCGGCCGAGGAGCTCCTCGAGCTCCTCGAGGTTGGGCTTCACCAGGGTGGCGGTGCCGGCCGCGATGATCGCGGTCAGGGGGGCTCCCGAGGTGTCGACGGCGAGGGGGACGCCGAAGTGCAGGGCGAGGCGGCCGAGGGCGGGGTAGAAGTCCGCTCCCAGTCCCGGGGGGACGCTGCCGCAGGCGACGAGCCAGCGGGGCGAGGCCGAGACGTGCTCGCCGATCAGCTCGGAGAGGGCGTGAGCCTCCTCCTCCGTGACGGCGGGGCCGGGCTCGTTGATCTTGGTGGTGCGGCCCGTCCGGTCGTCGACCACGGTGATGTTGGTGCGGATCGGGTGGGCGATCGCCGCACTGGCCGAGCGGACTCCGGCGGCCCGGAGCATCGTGGACAGGTCGACGCCGGTGGAGGCGTCGGCCGGGTAGACCGCGGTCGCCTCGACGCCGTTGCGCGCGAGGGCACGGGCGACGTTGACGCCCTTGCCGGCCGGGTCGCGCCGCACGTCGTGCGCGCGGTTGACCTCGCCGACGGCGAAGCCGCTCGTGGAGAGGGTGACGTCGATGCTCGGGTTGGCGGTGACGGTGACGATCATGCGCGGACGACCTCCGGGCCGGCCGACTCGATGTCGTCGGCGAGCTCGTCGTCGACATCGGCGTCGGTGATGACGGTGTCGACCGCGGACAGCGGAGCGACGTGCCCGAAGTCCTGCCGGCCGAACTTCGAGTGGTCGGCGAGGACCACGACCCGGCGCGCGGAGGCGATGATCGCGGACTTGACGACGGCCTCGTCGAGATCGGGGGTGGTGAGCCCGCGCTCGAGGCTGAGGCCGTTCGTGCCGATGAAGGCGACGTCCACCGAGACCGTGGAGAGGGCCTGGGCGGCCCACGGCCCGACGGCGGCCTGCGTGACTCCGCGCAGGTGCCCGCCGATGAGGTGGAGGTCGATGTTGGGCCGGCCGACGAGCGCCATCGCGACGGGGAGGGAGTGGGTGACGACCGTCAGCCGGCGGTCCAGGGGGAGCAGCTCCGCCAGCCGCACCGTGGTGGTGCCGGCGTCGATGGCGATCGAGCCGCCGTCGGGCACCTCGGCGAGGGCCGCGGTGGCGATGCGGTCCTTCTCGCCGGCGAGGTGTCCCTCGCGGGCGGCGACCTCGGGCTCGATGCCCAGCCGCTCGACGGGGATGGCGCCGCCGTGCGCACGGCGCAGCAGGCCCCGCTTCTCGAGGCTGGTGAGATCGCGGCGGATCGTCTCCGGCGTCACGGCGAGGGAGATGGCGAGGTCGCGGACCTCGACGCGCCCGTCGGTGCGGGCGCGGTCCAGGATCGCCTGGTGCCGCTCCGGTGCGTACATGTGGACTCCGTCGTCTCGCCGTGGGTGGTGCGCCGGATCCGCGGTGTCGTTGCCGACCTCGAATCTGCGTTTACCTCTTTTTAGACCCGTTCAGGAGGGAAGTCAACAGAAACGGACAGAATCGGCAGGCGGAATCGGGCTCGGCGACGCCGGGAAGACCGGGAAGCGGACCGCCGGGTCAGGCGGCGAGCTGCTCGAGCTCCTCCTCGAGCTGCGCGAGCTGGCGCTCCAGGCGCCGTCGTTTCAGGAGGGACGCCTCCGGCAGCGCGGCGCGAAGCCGCTCGCGCTCGGCCTCGGCGAGGGTGCGGCGGGCGGTGCGCAGCTGCTCCTCCCGCTCCTTCTCGCGCTCCTCCGGCGTGAGCTTGCGCGCCGAGATCCCGGCGTCGCTCATCCCGACGGAGATCCACGACGCGGCGATCAGGATCACCTGGCAGACGAGGTTGAACCAGATCAGCAGACCGATGAGGACCGCGAACGAGGCGAGCAGCGGATTGCGGGAGGCACCGCCCAGCAGCTGCGTCCCGAGGACCTTGAGCGCGCCGAGAGCGATCCCGCCGAGCAGAGAGCCCGCCCAGAGGTTCTTCCAGGGGATCGAGATGCCCGAGAGGATGCGGAAGGAGCCGGCGAGCGTGCCCGTGTCCAGGGCGAGCATGATCAGCAGGCCGACCGCGCTGCCGGCGAGACGGGCCGGCATCGACTCGCTGCCGATCCCGAGGAAGCCGAACGCCACGTCCACCAGCGAGGTCGAGAACACCGAGAGACCGGCCGAGACCAGCAGCACCGCCCCGAAGACCAGGGCGAGCCCCGCGTCCTTGAGCTTGAGCAGGACGAAGAGGGTCGTGGGTCCGGGGAGCGAGAAGAGCAGCCGGACCGCCTGGCGCAGGCTCCCCAGGAAGTTCAGCGCCGTCCAGAGCAGGCCGGCGGCCGCGATCGCACCCGTCCAGCCGAGGATCGACGAGTCGAGCAGGTCGTCCACCGACACGAGCGCGTTCTTCCCGCCGATCAGGCCGGGGACGGAGCGGGTCACCAGATCGAGGAGGGAGTCGCGCAGCACCGAGTCGTCGCGCACCCAGAAGCCGAAGACGGCGAAGAAGACGAAGAGCGCCGCGAAGACCGCGAACAGGGCCTGGAAGGCGAGTCCGGAGGCGAAGAGGGGCCCGCCGGTCTCGGAGTAGTGGAGCATCACCCGCACCGGCCGCGTCCGCATGACCCGCTCGAACAGGCCTGGGATCCCGCGGGGAGTGTCGGCCGCCTCGGTCATTCCTCCAGCGTACTGAGGCCTCGCGGCGCTCCCGTGCACGCGCCCGCCTGCACGCAGGAACGCGTCCGGCCCGCCGGATCCGAGGATCCCGGCGGGCCGGACGCGTTCGCGAGGGGGAGGATCAGGCGCGGCCGCGGATGACGGCCTGCTTCACCTCGGCGATCGCCTGCGTGATCTGGATGCCGCGCGGGCACGCCTCCGTGCAGTTGAAGGTCGTGCGGCAGCGCCACACGCCCTCCTTGTCGTTGAGGATGTCCAGGCGCGCTCCACCGGCGTCGTCGCGCGAGTCGAAGATGAAGCGGTGGGCGTTCACGATCGCCGCAGGGCCGAAGTACTGCCCGTCGGTCCAGAACACGGGGCAGGACGACGTGCACGCGGCGCAGAGGATGCACTTCGTGGTGTCGTCGAAGCGGGCGCGATCGGCGACCGACTGCACGCGCTCCTTGCCCTTGGGTGCCGGGGTGTTGGCGACCAGGAACGGCTGCACCTCGCGGTAGGAGGCGAAGAACGGCTCCATGTCGACGACGAGGTCCTTCTCGAGGGGCAGGCCCTTGATCGCCTCGATGTAGATCGGCTGCGAGATGTCGAGATCCTTGATCAGCGTCTTGCAGGCCAGGCGGTTGCGGCCGTTGATCCGCATCGCGTCGGATCCGCAGATGCCGTGCGCGCACGAGCGGCGGAAGGTCAGCGATCCGTCCTGGTCCCACTTGATGCGGTGCAGGGCGTCGAGGACGCGGTCGGTCGAGTACATCTCGACGTCGAAGTCCTGCCAGCGCGGCTCGGCGTCCACCTCGGGGTCGAAGCGGCGGATGATGAACGTGACGGTGAACGCCTCCGGGGCCGCGGGGGCGGCGGGCGGCTGCTCGAGGGTAGCGGTCGACATGGCTAGTACTTCCTCTCCATCGGCTGGTACCGGGTGATCACGACGGGCTTCCAGTCGAGCCGGATGTGGTCACCGGCGTCGGAGGAGTGGGCGTCACCGGAGAGGTACGCCATCGTGTGCTGCATGTAGTTCTCGTCGTCGCGCTTCGGGAAGTCGTCGCGCATGTGGCCGCCGCGGCTCTCCTTGCGGTTGCGCGCCGAGTAGACGACGACCTCGGCGAGGTCGAGCAGGAAGCCCAGCTCGACGGCCTCGAGGAGGTCGGTGTTGAAGCGCTTGCCCTTGTCCTGCACCGAGATGTTGCGGAACCGGTCGCGCAGGCGCTGGATGGTCCCGGTGACGGCCTCGAGGGACTCGTCGGTGCGGAACACCTGGGCGTTCTTGTCCATCTCGTCCTGCAGCTCCTTGCGGATCGAGGCGATCCGCTCGGTGCCGGTCGCGGAGCGGAGCGAGGCGAGCATGTCGCGGATCGCGCCGGCCGGGTCGGCGGGCAGGGGGGTGAAGTCGACCGTCTTGGCGTAGTCGGCGGCGTTGTTGCCGCTGCGCTTGCCGAAGACGTTGATGTCGAGGAGGGAGTTGGTGCCGAGGCGGTTGGAGCCGTGCACCGAGACGCACGCGCACTCGCCGGCGGCGTAGAGGCCGGGGACGACGGTCGTGTTGTCCGAGAGCACCTCGGCCTTGACGTTGGTCGGGATGCCGCCCATCGCGTAATGCGCGGTCGGCATGACGGGGACCGGCTCGACGACGGGGTCGACGCCCAGGTAGGTGCGGGCGAACTCGGTGATGTCGGGGAGCTTGGTCTCGAGGACCTCGGCGCCCAGGTGGGTGCAGTCCAGCAGCACGTAGTCCTTGTGCGGTCCGGCGCCGCGGCCCTCCGCCACCTCCTGGACCATGCAGCGGGCGACGATGTCGCGCGGCGCGAGGTCCTTGATGGTGGGGGCGTAGCGCTCCATGAAGCGCTCGCCCGAGGCGTTGCGGAGGATCGCACCCTCTCCTCGCGCTCCCTCGGTGAGGAGGATGCCGAGGCCGGCGAGGCCGGTCGGGTGGAACTGGAAGAACTCCATGTCCTCCAGGGGGAGGCCCTTGCGCCAGATGATGCCGACGCCGTCGCCGGTGAGGGTGTGCGCGTTGGAGGTGGTCTTGTAGATCTTGCCGAAGCCGCCGGTCGCGAAGATGATCGCCTTCGCCTGGAAGACGTGCAGCTCGCCCGTGGCCAGCTCGTAGGCGACGACGCCGGAGGGCTTGGCCACTCCGTCGACCTCGGTCATCACCAGGTCGAGGACGTAGAACTCGTTGTAGAAGTTGATGCCGAGCCGGACGCAGTTCTGGAACAGCGTCTGCAGGATCATGTGGCCGGTGCGGTCGGCCGCGTAGCAGGCGCGGCGGACGGGCGCCTTGCCGTGGTCGCGGGTGTGGCCGCCGAAGCGGCGCTGGTCGATCTTGCCCTCCTCGGTGCGGTTGAAGGGCAGGCCCATGTTCTCGAGGTCGATGACCGCGTCGATGGCCTCCTTCGCGAGGATCTCGGCCGCGTCCTGGTCGACGAGGTAGTCGCCGCCCTTGACGGTGTCGAAGGTGTGCCACTCCCAGCTGTCCTCCTCGACGTTCGCGAGGGCGGCGGCCATGCCGCCCTGCGCCGCTCCGGTGTGGGAGCGGGTCGGGTACAGCTTCGAGATCACGGCCGTCCTCGCCTTGGGGCCGGCCTCGATGGCCGCGCGCATCCCGGCACCGCCGGCGCCGACGATGACGACGTCGAACTGGTGGTAGTGGACGCCGTCGGGTCCGACCGTCTGCGCGAAGGCGCTCTGGTCGGCGCCGGTGTGGGAGTGGCCTGGTGTGCTCACGGGGTGGGTGCTCCGTCGTACGGGGATGGGAGGGGGAGGTGCCGGGACGCGGTGCCGCGGACCGGGAGGGGCGCGGGCCCCTCTCCGATCCGCGGCACCGTGGTCACGCTGCGCAGAAGGAGGGCAGCAGGTCCGCGGCGGTGCCGGCGGGGCACGGGTCGAACGCGAAGACGACCCAGGTGCCGAGCGCGATCAGCGCCACGACGGCGACGAGGATGCCGCCCTTGAAGGCCTTGGCCAGCAGGGGCGAGGTCGCGTAGTCGTTGACCAGCGTGCGCATGCCGTTGCCGCCGTGGATCAGCGCGAGCCACAGCATGAGGACGTCCCACCACTGCCAGAACGGGTTCGCCAGCTTGCCGCCGACGAAGCCGAAGTCGATGGCCTTGATGCCGTCGCCCAGCAGCAGGTTGTAGATGAGGTGCCCGAAGATCAGGACGATCAGCACGACGCCGGAGGCGCGCATGTAGATCCAGCCCCACTTCTCCCAGTTGGTGCCGGAGGAGCGGGTCGGGGTGTGCGGGGTCCGCGGTGCGGCGACGGTGCTCAATGCGCACCCCCCTCGCTGAAGACGTTGATCAGGTGGCGCGGCGCGAAGCCGAGCATCAGCACGACCCAGAGGCCCATGACGACCCAGAAGAGGACGCGCTGGTTGCGGGTCGCCCAGCTCCAGAAGTCGACCAGGATGATCCGCAGGCCGTTCAGCGCGTGGAACGCGATGGCGCCCACGAGCCCGGTCTCGCCGAGTCCCATGATCGGGTTCTTGTACGTGCCGATGACCGCGTTGTACGCCTCGGGGCTCACGGCGATGAGAGCGGAGTCGAGGACGTGGACGAGGAGGAAGAAGAAGATGGCGACACCGGTGATCCGGTGGAGCACCCACGACCACATGCCTTCGCGACCGCGGTACAGGGTGCCGGCCGGACGCCGGATCTTCCCCTGCTTCCGGGGTGCGAGGGTTTGAGCAGCTTGAACTGACACGAACAACCCTCCCTGGTTGTGCTCCGACGGCCTGACCTGTTCCCACGTCGCGTGGACGGGGACGGGGCGGGGAGCGACGAGAAACTCGCCCTCCGATTCTAAGCGCGCTCGCAGGCGGGCGCGGCTTAGGCGAGCCTTAGCTGCGGGGCAGGGCAAGGGCGGGCGCCCCCGCGGTCGCGTAGTGCGCGAGGAGCTCGTCGGTGAGCGCGCTCCAGGTGCGGTGGAGCACGCGGCGGCGGCCCGCCTCGCCGAGCCGGGCGCGCAGTGCGGGATCTCGGACCAGGCGCTCCACCTGTCGGCGGAGGTCGGAGTCGCTCTCGGGCGCGTAGAGCAGGCCGTCCACGCCGTGCTCGATGAGGTCGGTGGGGCCGCCCGCGTGCGGCGCGACCACGGCGGTGCCGGACGCCTGCGCCTCCTGGACCGTCTGGCCGAACGTCTCCTCCGTGCCGGTGTGCACGAAGACGTCGAGCGCGGCGAAGACCGCCGGCAGCCGGTCGCCGTCGAGCCGGCCGAGCATCCGCGCCGCCGGGCCGAGGGCGGCGGCGACCCGGGCGGAGGAGGGGCCGTAGCCGCCCACGACCAGCTCCGCGTGCGGGAGGGAGGCGAGTGCCGCCATCCGCTCCACCCTCTTCTCGGGGGAGAGGCGCCCGATGTAGCCGACGAGCGCGTCATCGGCGCCGAGTCCGGCTCGGACGGCCTGCGCGTAGGGGGAGGAGCGGCGGCGCGGGTGGAAGCGCTCGCTCTGCACGCCGCGGCCCCACAGCGCGGTGCGCTCGATGCCGGCGGCGGCGAGGTCGTCGAGGGCGCTGGTGGAGGGGGCGAGGGTCAGGTCCGCCCCGGCGTGGATCTGGCGGATCACCCGCCAGGCGAGGGCGCGGGCGCCGCGGATGCCGTAGCGGGCCGCGAATCGCGCGACGTCCGTCTGGTAGATCGCGACACTCGGCACCCCGAGCCGGCCGGCCGAGGCGATGGCGCGGGCGCCGAGGAGGAAGGGCGAGGCGACGTGCACCACGTCGGGCTCGAAGTCGGCCAGCTCCCGGGTGAGGGCGAGCGTGGGGATCCCGACCGGGAAGTCGCGGTAGGCGATCGCCGGGTGCTCCACGACGCGGTGGCCCGCGTAGTGGCCCGGCGCCCCCGCGGCCGGGCAGACGACGAGCGCCTCGATCCCGCGCTCCGCGAACTCGTCGAGCACCCGCAGGACGCTCGTGGTCACGCCGTTCAACGACGGCAGGAAGCTCTCGGTGACGACCGCGACTCTCACGCCCCGGACGCTACGGCGGCGGGATGAACGGCGGCGCGCGCCCGGGTGAACGGACGGTCGCGCTCGGGCTCCCTTGTATCCTGCGGACATGACATCACCTGAGACCGATGGCCGCGCCCCGCTCGACCGCTTCTACAGCGTGATCCCCGCCGGCGGGATCGGCTCGAGGCTGTGGCCGCTCTCCCGGGCCGACGCCCCGAAGTTCCTGCACGATCTGACGGGATCGGGACAGACCCTCCTCCGCGACACCTGGGACCGCCTCGCGCCCATCTCGGGCGCCGACCGGATCATGGTCGTGACCGGGCGCGCGCACCGCGCCGCCGTCGAGGAGCAGCTCGAGAGCCTCGAGGACCTCAACGTCGTCCTCGAGAGCGAGCCGCGCGACTCGTCCGCCGCGATCGGCCTGGCCGCCGCCATCCTCGAGCGCCGCCAGCCGGGCGTGATCATCGGCTCGTTCGCCGCCGACCACGTCATCAGCGGTCAGCAGCTGTTCCACGACGCGGTCGCCGAGGCCGTCGTCGCGGCGGACGCGGGCTACATCGCGACCATCGGCATCACGCCGACCGAGCCTGCCGTGGGCTTCGGCTACATCCGCACGGGGAAGCACCTCGGGATCGACGGGGCGACGCACACGCTCGCCGTCGACTCCTTCGTCGAGAAGCCCGACGCCGACACCGCGCGCGCCTATCTCTCCAGTGGTCAGTACCTCTGGAACGCGGGCATGTTCATCGCCCGCGCCGACCGCCTCCTCGAGGAGCTCGGCCGCGCCAAGCCGAAGCTGCTCGCCGGACTGCTCGAGCTCGCCGCCGCGTGGGACACCCCGGAGCGCGGCGCGGTCGTCGACCGCATCTGGCCGGGCCTGGAGAAGATCGCGATCGACTACTCCGTCGCCGAGCCGGCCGCGGCCGCGGGCAAGCTGGCCGTCGTGCCCGGCCACTTCTCCTGGGACGACGTGGGCGACTTCGCCTCGATCGCGAAGCTGCACTCGAGCGGACTCCGCTCGGACCTCGCCATCCTCGGCGAGGACGCGCGTGTTCTGGCCGACTCCGCGACGGGCATCGTCGTCAGCGGCGGCAACCGCACCATCGCCCTCATCGGAGTGAAGGACATCGTCGTCGTGGACACCCCCGACGCACTCCTGGTGACCACGACCGAGAACGCCCAGAAGGTCAAGGGCGTCGTCGACGCCCTGCGCCTCTCCGGCCGCACGGACGTCCTCTAGCCCTCCGTCCCACCCGTCGAAGCGCGGCCCTCCCCTCGGAGGCGCCGCGCTTCGCCGTTCCGCCCCTCGCCTCATGCGCGTGCGGCGGTCCCGATACGCCGTTCGCGCGGCGACTCGACCACCCTCGATGAGGGCCTCGGCCGTCGCCCTGGGTGCTGGTGGCTGGGTCTCGATAGGCCGCTTCCGCGGCAACTCGACCACTATGGAGGAGCATCGCGTCGAGCCCGACCGCGCGCAGCGCGGAGCTCCTCCGAACGCCTTCGACATCCGGCAGCAGGGGAGAGGGCCGCGAGCCGGAATCGCGTGCCAAGCGATTCAGGCCAGCCCGACGCGACTCGCTCTGCGGAAAGCACCCGTCGCGAAGCCGACCGCGCCGAGCCGCTCCGCGGCTCGGAATCGAGCCCAGCCGACCGCGCCGAGCCGCCCCGCGGCTCGGAATCGAGCACAGCGACCGCGCCGAGCCGCTCCGCGGCTCGGAATCGAGCACAGCCGACCGCCCCGCGACACGCTCCGCATGTCGCGAAGATCAACACTGTGTAACTCTTCCTGACCACCACCGTCCGGGCGGCTGAGCGGCTTGTCACATTGGGTAACGTGTGGGGATCGACGCCCTGCTGCGCTCGTCGCGCGGGGCCGCATTCCTGGAGGACGACATCTTGACTATCACCTCGCGTAAGGCCGCGTTCGGCGGTCTCGCCGCCCTCGGCGTCACCGCGCTTCTCGCCGGTTGCGCCTCCGCCCCCGAGGAGAGCGGCTCCAGCGCCGCCGCCGGTGGCGACTTCCTGCCCTGCATGGTCTCCGACGCGGGCGGGTTCGACGACAAGTCGTTCAACGAGCTCGGCTACAACGGCCTCGTGAAGGCCTCGGAGGACCTCGGCGTCACGCCGAAGACCGTCACCTCGGAGTCCGAGACGGACTACGCCCCGAACCTGACCAGCCTCGTCGACCAGGGCTGCAACCTGATCATCACCGTCGGCTTCGCGCTGGCCGAGGCCACGTCGGCCGCGGCCGAGGCGAACACGGACATCGACTTCGCGATCATCGACGACGCGTCGATCGACCTGCCGAACGTCAAGCCGATCACCTTCGACACCTCGCAGGCGGCGTTCCTCGCCGGCTACGCGGCCGCGTCGTACTCCAAGACCGGCGTCGTCGGCACCTACGGCGGCCAGCAGTTCCCGACCGTCACGATCTTCATGGACGGCTACGCCGACGGCGTGAAGTACTACAACGAGCAGAAGGGGAAGGACGTCAAGGTCGTCGGCTGGGACGTCGACGCGCAGACCGGCTCCTTCACCGGCGGCTTCGCGGCGGGCGTCGAGGCCAAGTC
Organism: Rathayibacter sp. AY2B5; assembly: GCF_002931645.1. Classification (NCBI taxonomy): domain Bacteria; kingdom Bacillati; phylum Actinomycetota; class Actinomycetes; order Micrococcales; family Microbacteriaceae; genus Rathayibacter; species Rathayibacter sp. AY2B5. Next base: position 224,401 of record NZ_PSUE01000002.1, read on the forward strand.
GGCCGCGCAGTCGCTGATCGACCAGAACGCGGACGTCATCCTCCCCGTCGGCGGTCCGATCTTCCAGTCGGCGATCGAGGCGATCCGCGACTCCGGCAAGGACATCGCGATGGTCGGCGTGGACGCGGACCTGTACGAGACCTACCCCGACGGCGCCGACCTGTACCTGACCTCGATCCTCAAGGGCATCGAGGCCGGCACGACCGACGTCACCAGCTCCGCCGGAGCCGACGACTTCGACCCCACTCCCTTCGTGGGCACCCTCGAGAACGACGGAGTCGGCATCGCGCCGTTCCACGACTTCGAGTCGAAGGTCTCGGGCGACCTGCAGGGCGAGCTCGACACCATCAAGGCGGGCATCATCGACGGCTCCATCACCGTCACCTCCCCGTCCGCTCCCGCGGCGTCCTAGCCGCTTACTCGAAGAGGCCGGCGGGCCCGAGCACACCTCGGGACCGCCGGCCTCTTCGTCGGTCCGGCGGGCGGATCGGCTCCGCTGCGTCCCTCGATCCCGGCCGACGGCGCATCGTGGCGCGAACCGAAAGTTAGATTGGTCCCATGAAGCTCGAACTGCGTGGCATCACGAAGCGCTTCGGCGCGCTCGTGGCCAATGACCACATCGATCTCACCGTCGAACCCGGTGAGATCCACTGCCTCCTCGGCGAGAACGGCGCGGGCAAGTCGACGCTCATGAACGTGCTCTACGGCCTGTACCAGGCCGAGGAGGGGGAGATCCTGCTGGACGACGCGGTCCAGCACTTCTCCGGTCCGGGTGACGCCATGAAGGCGGGCATCGGGATGGTCCACCAGCACTTCATGCTCGTCCCCGTCTTCACCGTCGCCGAGAACGTCATGCTGGGCCACGAGGAGACGAAGGCCGGCGGGCGCCTGGACCTCGCTGCCGCGCGCGCCCGGGTGCGCGAGATCTCGGACCGCTTCGGCTTCGACGTGGATCCCGACGCCCTGGTCGAGGACCTCCCCGTCGGCGTCCAGCAGCGGGTCGAGATCATCAAGGCCCTCTCCCGCGACGCCCGGGTGCTCGTGTTCGACGAGCCGACCGCGGTGCTGACCCCGCAGGAGACCGACGAGCTGATCGCGATCATGCGCCAGCTGCGTGCGGCCGGGACCGCCATCGTCTTCATCACGCACAAGCTCCGCGAGGTGCGCGAGGTCGGAGACCGCATCACCGTCATCCGCCTCGGCAGAGTCGTGGGGGAGGCGTCGCCGACGGCGAGCAACGCCGAGCTCGCCTCGCTGATGGTGGGCCGCGCCGTCGAGCTGACGGTGCAGAAGGAGCAGGCGGTGCCGGGCGACGAGGCCCTCGTCGTCTCGAACCTCACCGTGCGCGACGCCAACGGCCAGGCCGTCGTCGACGACGTCTCCTTCGAGGTCCGCCGCGGCGAGATCCTCGCGATCGCGGGCGTGCAGGGCAACGGCCAGACCGAGCTCACCGAGGCGATCATGGGCCTGCAGGAGCGGGTCGAGGGCTCGGTGACCCTGGACGGGCGCCGCCTCGACGGGCTGTCCGTGCGCCGCGTCCTCGAGTCGGGGGTCGGCTTCGTCCCCGAGGACCGCACCGAGGACGGTCTGGTCGCCGAGTTCACGATCGCCGAGAACCTCATGCTCGACCGCAGCGACCGCGGTCCGTTCGTGAAGGGACTGGGCCTGCGGCTGAAGGAGCTCGAGCGCTTCGCCGAGGAGCGGGTGCGCGAGTTCGACGTGCGCGCCCAGGGGATCGGCACCCACGTCGGCCGCCTCTCCGGAGGCAACCAGCAGAAGGTGGTGCTCGCGCGCGAGCTCAGCCGGGAGCTGCGGCTGTTCATCGCGGCGCAGCCCACTCGCGGCATCGACGTCGGCTCCATCGAGTTCGTCCACAAGCGCATCGTCGAGACGCGCGACACCGGGGTACCCGTGATCGTGGTGTCGACCGAGCTCGACGAGGTCGCGGCGCTCGCCGACCGCATCGCGGTCATGTACAAGGGCGGGATCATCGGCATCGTCCCCGCCGACACGCCCCGCGAGGTCCTGGGGCTCATGATGGCCGGGCAGGCGCCCGCCGAGAAGGGAGCGGCGGCGTGAGCGACGCGCAACTGCCCGCGGTCGATCCCGACGCGGAGACCGAGAAGGCGTCCGGGCTCGAGCGCGGCCAGAAGCCGGATCAGGAGGTGCGCCCCGGCCCGCTCGAGAGCGGTGCCTCGCGTGTCCTGCGCGACATCCTCTCCGGCACCGCGCTGATGTCGGTGCTCGCCGTGCTGCTCTCCCTCATCGCGGGCGGCGTGCTGATCGCCGCGACCGACAAGGACGTCCAGGCGGCGTCGGGCTACTTCTTCGCCCGGCCGCTCGACACCCTGCAGGCGATCTGGCAGTCCGTCTCCGGTGCCTACTCCTCGCTCTTCCAGGGCTCGGTCTACAACTTCCGCCGCGAGGGCTTCGCCAACGGCATCAAGCCGCTGACGGACACCCTGGCCTTCGCGACCCCGCTGATCGCCGGCGGCCTCGGAGTGGCGCTGGCCTTCCGCGTCGGCCTGTTCAACATCGGCGGCCGCGGCCAGATGCTGATCGCCGCCGCCTGCGCGGGCTGGGTCGGCTTCTCCTTCGACCTCCCGTGGGGCGTGCACCTGATCGTCGCGCTCGCCGCCGGCATCCTGGGCGGCGCGCTCTGGGGCGGACTCGTGGGACTGCTCAAGGCCCGCACCGGCGCGCACGAGGTGATCCTCACGATCATGCTCAACTACGTCGCGTTCTACCTGATCTCCTACCTCCTGCGGACGCCCGGCGCGCTGCAGGCGCCCGGCTCGAACAACCCGAAGTCGCCCGGGATGAAGGAGACCGCGGTCTTCCCGGCGCTCCTCGGCCCCGGATACTCGCTCACGCTCGGCTTCGTCTTCGCGGTCCTCGCGACCGTGTTCGTCTGGTGGCTCCTGAACCGCTCGACGATCGGCTTCAAGTTCCGCGCGGTGGGGGAGAACCCGCACGCGGCACGGGTCGCGGGCATCGACGTGAAGAACAGCTACGTGTACGCGATGCTGCTCTCCGGCGGCCTGCTCGGCCTGGCCGGCAGCGCCCAGGTGATGGGGACGGTCACGACCGGCTTCACCTCCGGGATCGACGCGGGCATCGGCTTCGACGCGATCACGGTCGCGCTGCTGGGCCGCTCCCGCCCCTGGGGTGTGTTCTTCGCCGGCATCCTCTTCGGCGCCTTCAAGGCGGGCGGCTACTCGATGCAGGCCGCCGAGGGCGTGCCGATCGACGTGGTCCTCGTCGTGCAGTCGCTGATCGTCCTCTTCATCGCCGCACCGCCGCTGGTGCGCGCGATCTTCCGCCTCCCGACGCCCGGGGCCGCCCCGAAGCGCCGCACCCGCCGCACCTCGGAGGTGTCCGCATGAGCACCGCCGTCGCCACCGCCCCCGACCGCGTCGTGATCCGCAGCTGGAAGGCGCCGATCGCGTTCGGCGTCTTCGCGCTGCTCGCCGTCGTCCTCTTCGTGGCCCTCGGCCGCGACGGGACGAGCTCGTTCCGCCTCGCCGCGGGGACCGACTTCTTCGCGCTGCCGGACATCCCGTTCCCGACGCGGGGGACGGGCGTGGTCGTCGCGATCCTCCTGGTCGCCCTGGCCGTCGCGTCGGCCGCGCTCACCCGCGCCGGCCGCCGGATCCCGCTCTGGCTCTCGGCGGTCTTCGCCCTGGTCTTCCTGATCGGGTTCCTCGTCTGGGCGTCGGCCGGTGCCGCGCTGCCCGTCTCGGGGCTGCTGCTCGGGACCGTCGGGCTCGCCACTCCGCTGATCTTCGGCTCGCTCGGCGGCGTCATCTCGGAGCGGGTCGGAGTCGTCAACGTCGCGATCGAGGGGCAGCTGCTCGCCGGCGCCTTCACCGCGGCGATGGTCGGCTCCCTCACCCGCCAGCCGGTGCTCGGCCTGCTCGCGGCGATGGTCGCGAGCGTCCTGGTGTCGTTCGTGCTGGCCGCCTTCGCGATCAAGTACCTGGTCGACCAGGTGATCGTCGGAGTCGTGCTGAACGTGCTGGTGACCGGCCTGACGAGCTTCCTCTACTCCCAGGTCCTCTCCGCCGACGCGTCGACGTTCAACTCGCCGGTGAAGTTCGACCGCCTCCCGATCCCGGTGCTCAGCCAGGTGCCGATCGTGGGCGCCGTCCTGTTCAACCAGACGGTGATCGTCTACCTGATGTACTTCGCGATATTCGCGGTGTGGTGGGGCCTGTTCAAGACCAAGTGGGGCCTCCGCCTGCGCGCCGTGGGCGAGCACCCGCAGGCCGCGGACACCGTGGGCATCGATGTCGCCCGCACGCGCTTCTGGAACGTCTCCCTCGCCGGGGCGATCGCCGGAGTCGGCGGCGCGTACTACACGCTCGACGCGGTCGGCGCGTTCGGCAAGGAGATGACCGCGGGCGCGGGCTTCATCGCCCTGGCCGCCGTCATCTTCGGCCGCTGGGACCCGATCAAGGCGACGCTCGCGTCGCTCCTGTTCGGCTTCGCGACCAACCTGCAGAACGTGCTCGGCGTCATCGGCTCGCCCGTGCCCAGCGAGTTCATGCTGATGCTGCCGTACGTCGTGACGATCTTCGCGGTGGCCGGTCTCGTCGGCCAGTCCCGCGGACCGGCCGCCGCCGGCAAGCCGTACCTGAAGTCCTGAGAGGAGCCGTCGTGACCGACATCGACTGGGAGGCGCTGCGCGAGGCCGCCCTGGAGGCCATGAGCCACGCCTACGTCCCGTACTCGAAGTTCCCCGTCGGGGTCGCCGCGCTCGTGGACGACGGCCGGACGATCTCGGGCTGCAACGTCGAGAACGCCTCCTACGGGCTCACGCTCTGCGCCGAATGCGCGCTGGTGTCCTCGCTGCACATGACGGGCGGCGGCCGGCTCGTCGCCTTCACCTGCGTCGACGGGAAGGGCGGCGTCCTGATGCCCTGCGGGCGCTGCCGCCAGCTGCTCTTCGAGCACTCGGCCGAGGGCATGCTCCTCCAGACCGTGTCGGGCGTGAAGACGATCGACGAGGTCATCCCCGACGCCTTCGGCCCGCGCACGCTCGAGGCCTACGCCGCCTCCTAGCGCCGCCGTCACCGCTCCCACTCCCGAACCGAGGACTCCGCATGACCCGCACCACCCCCGTCGAGGACTTCGACGCCGTCGACATCATCCGCACCAAGCGCGACCGCGGCACGCTCTCGACCGCGCAGATCGACTGGCTGATCGACGCCTACACCCGCGGCTACGTCGCCGACGAGCAGATGGCGGCCTTCGCGATGGCGGTCCTGCTGAACGGGATGGAGCGCGACGAGATCCGCGACCTCACCCTGGCGATGATCGCCAGCGGCGAGCGCATGCGGTTCGACGGACTCGGCAAGCGCACGGTCGACAAGCACTCCACGGGCGGGGTCGGCGACAAGATCACGCTGCCGCTGATGCCGCTGGTCGCCTCCTTCGGCGTGGCGGTGCCCCAGCTCTCGGGACGCGGGCTCGGCCACACGGGCGGAACGCTCGACAAGCTGGAGTCGATCCCGGGCTGGCGGGCCGACCTCGGCAACGAGGAGATGCTGGAGCAGCTGCGGACGGTCGGCGGCGTGATCTGCGCCGCGGGCTCGGGCCTCGCCCCCGCCGACAAGAAGCTCTACGCGCTCCGGGACATCACCGGGACCGTCGAGGCGATCCCGCTGATCGCGTCCTCGATCATGTCGAAGAAGATCGCCGAGGGGACCGACGCCCTGGTGCTCGACGTGAAGTTCGGCTCAGGGGCGTTCATGGTCGACATCGAGCGCTCGCGGGAGCTGGCGCGGGCGATGGTCGACCTCGGCAACGACGCGGGGGTGCGGACCACCGCGCTGCTGACCAGCATGAACGTGCCGCTCGGTCTGGCCATCGGCAACGCGAACGAGGTGCGGGAGTCGGTCGAGGTGCTCGCCGGCGGCGGTCCCTCGGACGTCCGGGAGCTGACGCTGGCCCTGGCCCGCGAGATGCTGGCCCTCGCCGGGCAGCCGGACGCGGACGTCGAGCGCGCCCTCGACGGCGGCGCGGCGATGGACACCTGGCGCGCGGTCATCCGCGCTCAGGGAGGGGATCCGGATGCGGCGCTCCCCGAGGCCCGCGAGACCCACGTCGTGGTCGCCGAGCGCGACGGCGTCCTGGTGGAGCAGCAGGCGCTGCCGTTCGGCATCGCCGCCTGGCGCCTGGGCGCCGGACGCGCCCGACAGTCCGACGCGGTGCAGCACGCGGCGGGGATCGACCTGCACGCGAAGCCGGGCGACCGCGTCCGCGCGGGCCGGCCCCTGCTCACGCTGTCGGCCGACGAGCCGGAGCGCTTCGCCCGGGCGCTCGAGGCGCTCGACGGTGCCTACCGGATCGGCGACGACGGCGACGAGGTGCTCGACGGCGGCCCCCTCGTGGCGGAGCGCGTCTCCTAGCCCTGCGCCGCCCGGCACGGAGGAGGCGCCGCCCGGCGAGCCGCTCCCGCCGACCCTCTAGGGTGGTCGGCGAACCACCGCCGACCCGCGAGGAGCACCGTGACCGATCAGACCGAGGAGTACCTCCTCCCGGGCGAGGGCGTCCTCATCGACGAGCTCCCCAAGGTGTCGCTGCACGACCACCTCGACGGAGGGCTGCGGCCCGGGACGGTCCTCGAGATCGCCCGCGAGACGGGCGTGCCGCTCCCGGCCGAGGAGCCGGATGCCCTCGCCGAGTGGTTCCGCGCCACGGCCGACTCCGGCTCCCTCACCGACTACATCGCCACCTTCGAGACGACGGTCGCCGTGATGCAGACCGCGCCGGCGCTCGAGCGCGTGGCCCGCGAGTTCGTGCTCGACCTCGCCGCCGACGGAGTCGTGCACGGCGAGGTGCGCTGGGCGCCGGAGCAGCACCAGCGCGCCGGGCTCTCGCTCGACGCGGCTGTCGAGGCGGTCCAGGAGGGACTGCAGCAGGGCGTGCAGGAGGCGGCGGCGCAGGGACACCGCATCCGCGTCGGCCAGCTGATCACCGCGATGCGGCACGCCGACCGCTCGCTCGAGGTCGCCGAGCTGGCGCTGCGCCACCGCGAGCGCGGTGCGATCGGCTTCGACATCGCCGGAGCCGAGGCGGGCTTCCCCGCCTCGCGGCACCGTCCCGCCTTCGAGCTGCTCGCGGCGGCTCACTTCCCGACCACGGTGCACGCGGGGGAGGCGGACGGCCTCGACAGCATCCGCTCGGCCCTGCTCGACGGCCGCGCGCTGCGCCTGGGCCACGGCGTCCGGATCGCGGAGGACATCCGCATCGAGCGCCAGGACGACGACGCGAGCTACGTGACCCTCGGCGAGCTCTCGGAGTGGGTGAAGGACCGCGAGATCGCCCTCGAGCTCAGCCCCTCCTCCAACCTGCAGACCGGCGCCGTCGCGGCGTGGGGTGCCGAGCTCGCCGACCACCCCTTCGACCTGCTCTACCAGCTGGGCTTCCGCGTCACGGTGAACACCGACAACCGCCTGATGAGCGCGACGACCCTCAGCCGCGAGCTCGCCCTCCTGTCGGACGCGTTCGGGTACGATCTCGACGACTTCGAGGCCTTCCAGCTGAACGCGGCTCACGCCGCCTTCCTGCCGCTCGACGAGCGCCGCGAGCTCGTCGAGACGATCAGCGCCGGCTTCGAGGCGGCCTGACGGTGCCGCTCGACGCGCTTCCCGAGGAGGCGGTGGCCCTCCGCCACTCCGCCGGATCCTGGCGGGAGGCCGTCCTCGAGGCGGGCCGTGCTCTCGAGCGGACCGGCGCGGTGGACGCCGCCTACTCCCGGCGCATGGTCGAGCAGGTCGACGTGCTCGGGCCGTACATCGTCATCGCGCCCGGGCTCGCCCTCGCGCACGCCCGGCCCGGCAACGACGTCCTCGCGGACGGCCTCTCCGTCGTCACGCTGGCCGAGCCCGTCGCCTTCGGGCACAGCACCAACGATCCGGTCTCGGTCGTCATCGGGATCGCCGCCACCCAGGCGCACGGGCACGTCGGCTTCGTCTCCGGGCTCGCCGACGTGCTCAGCCGTCCGGACGCGGTCGGCGCCCTCGCCGCCGCCCGCACCCTCCGCAGCATCAACGCCGTCCTCACCGACAGCACCCCGCACCACCCGCACCACGGAAGAAGCGCATGAAGATCGTCACCCTCTGCGGCGCCGGAATCGGCACCTCCGCCATCCTCAAGCTCGGCGCCGAGCGCGCCCTCGAGACCCTCGACCTCGAGGCCGAGGTGATCGCCTCCGACCTGGCTTCCGTCGACGCGCTCGCCGCCGACGCGCAGGTCATCCTCACCTCCGGCGAGCTCGTCGACCGCATCGGCCGCACCTTCGCCGAGGTCGTCGTCATCGACAACTACCTCGACCAGAACGAGATCACGGAGAAGATCGAGCGGGCGCTGGGCTGAGCTCGACTCTGAGCCGCTCCCTGCGCGGCTCAGCGCGGTCGGCCTCCCGACGGGGTGCGTTCCGCAGAGCGTATTCCGTCGGGCTGCCTCGAATCGCTGCCACGCGATTCTCGGACGCGCCCTCCACCTTGCGGTGAGAGGGCGCTCCCTCCTCCTGCTGGTCGAGTAGCCGCAGAGCGGCGTATCAAGACTCCCATTTCCAGGGCGCGATGTGTCTACCGTGCGGTGGGAGGGCGTCCGTCGTCCGCCCCTTCTGGTCGAGTGGCCGCGGAGCGGCGTGCCGAGAGTCGGCTTCCTGCGCGGACGGCTGCCCGGACCTCGGGGGGTCAGCGGGCGGCCGTCCGCGCAGGAAGCCGACTCTCGGCACGCCGCTCCGCGGCCACTCGACCAGAAGGGGCGGACGACGGACGCCC
>NZ_PSUE01000020.1:0-73192 GCF_002931645.1 Rathayibacter sp. AY2B5
ACCGCGAACGGGGCGAAGCTCGCCGCCGCCGCGACGGGACTGCTCCGCGCCGCCCTCGAGGACACCGCTCCTCCGGCGCGGACCATCACCCTCCTCCCGCCGACGCCCGCCCCGGCCGGCGCCCGCGCGTCAGGCCAGGCGCAGCAGGCGGCAGCCGTGCGGCTCGAGCTCGAGCTCGACGGCGCCGCCGAAGATCGGCAGCTCGGCGCCGCTCCACACGTCGACGGCCGAGGCTGCGCCGAAGCAGCCCAGGTCGGTCAGGTGCGCGGAGTAGGACCGCGCCGACGAGCCCAGCCAGAACACTCCGCGCCACTGCTCGTCGCCGCGCCACGCCGACCACACCACCAGGTCGCCGTCGCGGACGATCTCGCGGCTGCCGTCGCTGCCGAGGAGCGCGAGGACGTCGCCGTTCGTCAGCAGCGCGAGAGTGTCGGCGGGCGTGTCCGGGAGGTGCCCGCCCATCATCAGCGGCGAGCGGAGCAGGCACCACAGCGTCACGAGCGTCCGCTGCTCCGCGGGCGTGAACCGCGAGAGCCGGTCCTCGCCCACGTGCGCGCGCACGCCGATCCGCCCCAGCGGCAGCATGTCGGCGTCGGCCCAAGCGCCGGGGCGCTGGTGCGGCGCCCAGCGCGCGGCCCGCTGGAACTGCTCGTGCAGGTGCGCCCAGTCGTCCCAGAAGTCGTCCGAGATCCGCCACATCTGCGCGGTCGACCGCAGCAGCTCGAGGTTCTCGAGCGAGAGCTGCTTGCCGGGCGAGAGGCTCAGCACCATCGGGCGGCCGGTCGCGTCGATCGCGCGGGAGAGGGCGGCGATCTCCTCCGCCTGGATCGGCGGGTAGAGCACGTCGTCGAGCTTCACGAAGTCGACGCCCCACGAGGCCAGCTGCGCCATCACGGAGTCGTAGTACTGCTGCGCGCCGGTCGCGCTCATGTCGACGCCGTAGTTGTCGGGGTTCCACGGGCAGACGTTCCCGCGGTCGGCGATGTCGGTGCAGGTCGCCTCCGCCCCGAGCGCCGGCAGGCCGAGCTCGACGGCCCGCCGGGGGACGCCGCGCATCAGGTGCACGCCGAAGCGGAGGCCGAGGGCGTGCACGCGCGCGGCCAGCGCCGTGAATCCGCCCGTCGCCGCGGAGGGGAAGCGTCCGACGGCGGGCTGCGGGCGTCCCCAGTCGTCGAGCACCGGCTCCGACACCTCCTGGTAGTCGCTCGTGCCGGGATCGGGCTCGTACCACTGGATGTCGACGACGACCGTGTCCCAGCCGTGCGGCAGGAGGTGCTCGGCGAGGTACTCGGCGTTCGCGAGCACCTCCTCCTCCGTCACCGAGGCGCCGAAGCAGTCCCAGCTGTTCCAGCCCATCGGCGGGCGGCGGGCGGCCTCCGTGCGCGCGGCGATCACGAGAGCTCCAGCGTCACGGTCGCGAAGGAGTGCGGGGGCAGCGTGACGCGCAGGCCCGTCGCCGTGGTCTCGATGCCCTCGAGGGCGACGGGGCTCACCTCGTCGGCGGCGCCGGGCCGGTTGTGCGCGTCGGGGCGGTCGGCGGTGAGGAGGCGGCCGGTCGCGCCGGTCACGGTCCCACCGCGGAAGTCGAGGGAGACCTCGAGCGGCTCCTCCAGGTCGACGTTGGTCAGCGAGACCAGGACGCGGCCGTCCTTCGTGGAGGCGGAGGCGGAGGCGACGGGAATCTCGCGGCCGTCGACCGCGTGCGTCGGGCCGGCGACCGTGGTCGGCAGAACCGTCGCGTCGTGGTGCCCCTTGTTCATCTCGAACACGTGGTACGTCGGCGTGCGGACCATCTCGCCGCCGTCCGGGTCGGTCAGCAGCATCGCCTGCAGCACGTTCACCGTCTGCGCGATGTTCGCCATCGTCAGGCGGTCGGCGAAGCCGTGGAAGACGTCGAAGTGCCAGGCCGCGACCATCGCGTCGCGGATCGTGTTCTGCTGGAAGAGGAAGCCCGGGTGGGTCCCCGGCTCCACGTCCCACCAGGTGCCCCACTCGTCGAGCACCATCCCGTACTTCTTCTCGGGGTCGTGGACGTCCATCACCGCGGCGTGCGAGCGGAGCAGCTCCTCGATCCCCTGCGCGGCCACGATCGTGCTCCAGTAGGTGTCCGCGTCGAAAACGGTCGCGCTGCCCTTCGCGTGCCAGCTGCCGCCGATCGTGTAATAGTGCACCGAGACCGACTCCCACGGCACGGAGGAGAAGGGGTGTCCCTCGATCTCGGGGATCACCTCCATCAGCGTCTGCGTCCAGTGGGTGTCGGCGCCGTCGGCTCCGGCCGCCACGCGGTAGAGCGGAGTGTCGTTGCCGCTCTGCACGAAGGTCCCGAACTGCCGCGCCAGGTCGGCGTAGGCGCCGGCGCGCATGTTGCCGCCGCAGCCCCAGGTCTCGTTGCCGAGCCCCCAGAAGCGGACGGTCCACGGCTCCTCCCGGCCGTGGGAGCGGCGCAGATCGGCCATCGGCGACTTCCCCGCGCCGGTGAGGTACTCGGCCCAGTCCGCCATCTCCTGCACGGTGCCGGATCCGATGTTGCCCGAGATGTAGGCGTCGGCGCCGAGCAGCTCGCAGAGCGCCATGAACTCGTGGGTGCCGAAGGAGTTGTCCTCCGCGACTCCGCCCCACTGCGTGTTGATCAGGCCGGGGCGCTCCTCGCGCGGGCCGATGCCGTTGGTCCAGTGGTAGCGGTCGGCGAAGCAGCCGCCGGGCCAGCGGAGGTTGGGGATGTCGAGGGCGCGGAGGGCCTCGACGACGTCCAGGCGGATCCCGCCCTCGTTCGGGACGGGCGAGTCCTCCCCGACCCAGAAGCCGTCGTAGATGCACCGGCCGAGGTGCTCGGCGAAGTGGCCGTAGAGGTGGCGGCTGATGGTGGCGCCGGGGCGGTCGAGGTCGACGGTGACGGTGCTGTTCACGGGGTGCTCCAGGGTCGTGGCGGACGGGTCGGCGGCGGTGCCGGCGGTGTCGAGGACGCCGGGGTCGGCGGCGGTGCTCACGCGGTCTCGCGGACGAGCCGCAGGACGATCGCGCGGTCGGCGTGGAAGGTCGGCAGGTCCAGGCCCGCCTCGCCCAGCAGGCTCCCCGAGTAGGCGGGGGCCGGGGCGTCGGAGTCCAGCGGCACCGTCGACTCCAGCCAGTGCGGGCTCTGCCAGGGCGGGCCGAGCGAGCCGGGGCGCGCGGTCTCGATCCGGTAGCGCGCCCGCGGATCCAGGCCCGGGAGGCGGACGCGGCGGCGCGAGTCCGGGGTCAGCGCGGGCGTGACCAGCGTGTACAGCGCCTCCGAGCCGTCCGGCGCGACGACGCCGCGCAGCGACGGCGCGTCGGGGTCGGAGTCATCGCCCCCGACGACCCGGCCGGTCGCGATCAGGCCGCGGTGCTCGCGGTACGCCGCGATCCAGCCCGCCAGCACGGGCTCCTCCTCCGCGTCCAGCTCGCGGAGGTCCCACTCGATCCCGAAGTGGCCGAGGAAGGCGATCGCGCAGCGGGTGTGCAGGTCGCTGGTGCGACCGGTGACGGAGTTGACCGGCGAGGCGACGTGCGAGCCGAGCATCTCCGGCGGCACGAGCAGCCCGGTCCAGCGCAGCATCCGCGAGCGGTCCAGCGGGTCCTGGTTGTCGGAGGTGTGCACGCGGTCGGTGCGCTCGAGGATCCCCAGGTCGACCCGGCCGCCGCCGGAGGCGCAGCTCTCGATCTCGAGCTCCGGGTGCCGGGCGCGCAGCTCGTCGATCAGCCGGTACAGCGCGAGCGTCTGCTCGTGCACCGCGGCCGTCCCGGTGGCGGGGTGGCCCGCGTCGATCAGGTCGCGGTTGTGGTCCCACTTGAGGTACGCGACGCCGAGGTCGGCGACCAGGCCGTCGAGCACGCCGAGGATGTGCGCGAACGCGTCGGGGTTCGTCAGGTCGAGCACCTGCTGGAAGCGGAACCGCGGCGGCAGCTCCTCGCGGGCCCGCAGGATCCAGTCGGGGTGCGCGCGGGCGAGGTCGGAGTCCTCGTTGATCATCTCGGGCTCGACCCAGAGGCCGAACTCCATGCCCAGGCCGCGGACGTGCTCGGCGAGGGGGAGGAGGCCGTCGGGCCAGGCGACGGGGTCGGGCGTCCAGTCGCCGAGGCCGGCGCGGTCGTCGCTGCGGCCGAGGAACCAGCCGTCGTCGAGCACGTAGCGCTCGACCCCGAGGGCGGCGGCTCGGTCGGCCAGCTCGGCGAGGACGGCGAGGTCCTGGTCGAAGTAGACCGCCTCCCAGACGTTGAGCGTCACCGGGCGCGGCCGGCGCGAGGAGCGGGAGACCCCGCGGAGGTGGGCGTGGAAGCGGGCGGCCGCAGCGTCGAGGCCGTGGCCGAAGCTGCCGGAGATCCAGGGGGAGGAGTAGCTCTCGCCGCTCGCGAGGCGCACCTCGCCGGGCAGGAGCAGCTCGCCGCCGCGGAAGGCGAGCCAGCCGTCGCCGCGCTCCACCGCGTGCTCGTGGTTGCCGCCGATGCCGACGTGGCAGAGCCAGACCCGCCCGTCGGCGGAGTCGAAGCCGGGGGTGCCGACCGCGACGACCGTCGTCGCGTCCAGGCCGGTGCGGCCGCGCCGCGAGGAGCGGGAGTGGGTGCCGGTGACGACGGGGTGGCGCTGGGGGATCTTCTCGGTGCCCCAGCGGCCGGAGAAGTCCAGGATCTCGCGGGCCTCGGTCGGGATCCGGAGGGCGGGGTCGACGCCGATCACCTCGAGGTGCCCGGCGCCGTCGTTGCGGACCGAGACGCGGGTCCTGAGCAGTCCGGCAGGAGAGAGAACGATCTCTAGGACGACCCCGATCCGGGCCTGCGCGTCGTGCGCCTCGATGGTCACGGCGGCGCTGCCGGCCTGCGCGACCGCGCCCTCCGCGAGGGCCTCCCCGTCCACCGAGACGGTGTCCACGGTCAGCCTCGGCGACCAGCCGGCGCCCTCCCGGTGCACACGGAGACCCGGCAGGCCGGCCCAGCCGAAGGTGTGCTCGGGCAGGATCCCGGGCTCGTAGGGGACGTCGGAGGAGCCCTCGATCCCCGTCCGCACGGGAGTTCTTGCGAAAGCTGCGAGATCGTCGTCGCTCGCGTCGAGTCGCGGACCCCAGTGCAGCAGCACGGGCAGGTCGCCTCCCGACTGAGTGAGGAGGGCGGACACGTCATCGGCGACGAGATGGATCACTCTCGGGGATTGCATGTCCCCATTCCTATCGTCGATCCTGGTCTGAGTACAGCGAGAGATCGATCTCGACCCTCGGTCGGAGGGACCACCGCGCGGATCGACCCGCGCCGATCGACCACCGCTCGCACCGCTCACCCCCACCACCCACCGCCTCGACGAGGAGCACCCATGCCGCTGACCCACCCGGCCCCGCACGAGACCCGCCTGGAGCGCGGGGTGCTCGACGCGCGGCGGCGGCTCAACCGCGACTACCTCCTCTCGCTCACCGACGAGGGGCTGCTGCAGAACTTCCTGATCGAGGCCGGGATCGGCGACCAGGGCTGGCACCTGCACCCCTCGCAGGACTCGCGCGAGGCCCGCGGCCTCGACCGGCACTGGGGCTGGGAGACGCCGGGCTCGCAGCTGCGCGGGCACTTCCTCGGCCACTGGCTCTCCGCAGCGGCCCGCGAGGTCGCGGTCACCGGCGACCCGCTGCTGCGCGTCCGGATCGACTCCGTGCTCGACGGACTCGAGCGCTGCCAGGAGGAGAACGGCGGCGGCTGGATCTGGGCGATCCCGCGCGGCTACCTCGACCGCCTCGCGACCGGCCGCCCCATCTGGGCGCCGCAGTACGCGATGCACAAGCTGCTGATGGGCCTCGTCGACCTGCACCTCGACCTCGGCGACGAGCGGGCGCTGCGGATGGCGCGGGCCGCCGCGGTCCCGCTGCTGGAGTGGGTCCGCGGATTCGACGACGCCGCGTTCCAGGAGATCCTCGAGGTCGAGACCGGCGGCATGCTCGAGGTCTGGGCCGACCTCCTCGCGATCACCGGTGACCCCGTCTACACCGAGCTGCTCGGCCGCTACGACCGCCGCTCCCTCTTCGAGGGCCTGCTCGAGGGCCGCGACGTGCTGACCAACATGCACGCCAACACCACGATCCCCGAGGTCCTCGGCGCCGCCCGCGCCTACGAGGTCACCGGCGACGAGCGCTGGCGGAGGATCGTCGAGGCCTACTGGGAGCAGGCGGTCACCCTCCGCGGCACTTTCTGCACGGGCGGTCAGACCTCCGGCGAGATCTGGACGCCGCCCTTCGCGTTCGCCGCTCGCCGCGGCGAGAAGACGCAGGAGCACTGCGTCGTCTACAACATGATCCGGCTGGCCGACGTGCTGCTGCGCTGGACCGGCGACCTCGCCTACGCCGACTACATCGAGCGGAACCTCTGGAACGGCCTCCTCGCCCAGCAGAACCCGCGGACCGGGATGGTCGCCTACTTCCTGCCGCTCGAGGGCGGCGCCCGCAAGGACTGGGGCAGCCCGACCGAGGACTTCTGGTGCTGCCACGGCACGCTGGTGCAGGCGCACACGCGCCACTCCGGGCTCGTCTTCTACCGCGGCGGCGACGCCGAGCTGACGATCGCGCAGCACGTCGACGCGAGCCTGCGCCTGCCGACAGCCGCCGGCGACGCGGCGGTGCGGGTCGAGGTGCTCGACACCGCCGGCTACGTCGGCCCGGACGCCAACGCGGGTGCCGCGGGCGACGTGCACCGCCCCACCGCCTCGCGGATCCGGGTCGAGATCGTCTCGGAGGAGGGGGTCACGCTGCACGTGCGGCTGCGGGTGCCGGAGTGGACCGTCGGCGAGCCGGGGGTCGCGGGCGACGCCGAGCGCGTCCGGGCGGGCGACGGCGCGCTCCTGATCGAGCACCCCGGCGGCCGCACGAGCGTCGACCTCGCCTTCGGCACCGAGATCCGCGCCGAGCCGATCCCGGACGAGCCGGGCACGGTCGCCTTCGTCGAGGGCCCGATCGTGCTGGCCGGCCTCGTCGACCGCGAGATCGCGCTGCGGGGGCGCCTCGAGGACGCCCCCGCCCTGCTCGCCCCCGACAACGAGCGGCAGTGGACCCAGTGGCTGCGCGGCTACCGCGCCGTCGGCCAGCCCGCCGCCGTCCGCTTCCGGCCTCTGCACGAGGTCGTCGACGAACCCTTCTCGCTCTACTTCCCGGTCTCGGCCGGGAGCTGATGGACAGGATCCCCTCCGTGACCTGCGCTCCGCGCTCATGACCGCCTCCACCGCCTCCCCCGCCGTCCAAGCGATGCCCCGCGGCCGCCTCCTGCTGCCGATCTTCGCGATGCTGGTCGGCTTCGGGCCGCTCACCATCGACCTGGTGCTGCCGTTCCTGCCGACGCTGCAGGACGATCTCGGCGTCTCGGTGGCGACCGCCCAGCTGGTCGTCACCGGCGCCACCTTCGGCTTCGCGGCCGGCCAGCTCATCTCCGGACCGCTCAGCGACGCGGTCGGCCGCAAGTGGCCGCTCGGCGTCTCGGCGGCGCTGCACATCGCGGCGAGCCTCGTCGCGGCGATGACCTCCGACACCGCCGTGCTGCTCTCGGCCCGCTTCGTCCAGGGCGCCGCCTGCACCGCTGCGGGCGTCGTCGTCACCGCCATCGTCCGCGACCTCTACAGCGGCAAGCGGCTCGTCACGATGCTCGCGAACCTCGCCGTGATCGTCTCGGTCTTCCCGATCCTGGTGCCCTCCGTCGGCGCGCAGCTGACCAAGGTGATCGACTGGCGCGGCTCCTTCCTCGCGGTCGCCGCCTGGGGAGCGCTCGCGACCGTGATCGCGCTCCTGGTGCTGCCCGAGACGCTGCCCCGCGAGCGGCGGCACCAGGGCGGGCTCGGCCCGTCGCTGCGCAACTCCTTCGGGATGCTCCGGCGGCCGCGCGTGCTGGCGCTCGCCGCCGCCTCGGCCGCGGGCTGGTCGGTCGGCTTCGCGTATCTCGCGACCGCTCCCTTCCTCTACACGAACGTCTACGCGGTCGGTCCCGACCTGTACGGGCTGCTGTTCCTGGTCACCTCGCTCGTGACGATCGCGGTCGGGCAGACGACGGGACGGGTGATCGTGCCCCGGTTCGGACCCCGGTTCGCGATGTTCGCCTCGGCGATCGTCACGGCGCTCGGCGCCGTCGTGGTCGCGGTGCTCGCGCTCACCGGCACGCAGCCGCTGCTCGTCGTCGTCGGCGCGCTGACGTTCGCGCTGGCCGGCCGCTCGCTCGGCTTCGCCCCGGTGCAGTACCTCTCGCTGCAGGGCCCGTCGAGCGAGGCGGGCAGCGTCACGGCGATCCTCGGCACGGTCAGCTTCACGGCGGCCGGACTGGTGATGCCGGTGATGGGCGCGTGGGCCGAGATCTCGCTGATCCCGTTCGCGATCCTGCTGCTGCTCGCGGGCCTGGTCGAGGGCGGCGTGGCGCTGCTGTTCCGGCCGGGCTCGCGGCGCTTCGATCCCGGGGCGCAGCGGATCGAGGACGAGCGGGCGGGGGCCGCCCCATCGGCCGGCCCCCGCGCGCACGACGAGAAGAGCTGAGATGACCCTCCGGGAAGGAACCACCGTGGAACTGCGCTCCGGCGACTACACCCTCCGCGTCGAGGCGGGCGGCCTCGAGGTGCTCAAGGGCGAGCGCGTCCTCTACGCGAACGACCGGCCGCTGCGCGTCACGGTCAAGACCGTCGCCGCGATCAGCGAGTACTCCGGCGCGCCCTACGACGACGTCTCGCTGTCGGAGGGGGCGATCACCGCGAGCGGGACGATCACCGTCCGCTCCGGGTCGGCCTTCGCCGTCACCGACGTCTGGCGCGTCGCGGGCGACGGATTCTCCGTGCACCGCGACGTCGAGGTGCTGGCGGCCGGCGGCGACCTCGGCTTCTCCACCGCCGTCTCGCTCGGGCTGACCGGGTCCGACGACCTCCGCGACTACGAGTGCTTCGCCCCCGGCGCCTGGTACCGCGACAACGCCTTCGGTCCCGCCGACGCGATGGGCCGCGACCCCGGCAGCGAGTACTTCTGGCGCACCGAGACGCACTATGCGCTGCCGCTGTTCGCCGCGCAGAGCCTCGCGACCGGCGAGACCGTGGCGCTCTCGCGCTGGGCGGCCGACGCGACGCTGCCGCGCCTGGACGTGGTCCGCTCGGAGAACTTCACCGACCCGGAGTGCACCGTCGGCTCGATCGGCCTGAGCCGCCCGCAGGGCACGACGCTGAACTACCTCTACTACGGCTTCGGCGTGCGGACCCCGCTCGACGTGCCGCCCGCGGGCCTGTCGATCGACTACGTCCACCCGGGCGCCGACGGCGAGCGCCCGATCGACAACCCCTACTCCGGCCTCGACTACGACGCCGCCCCGAAGGCCCTGCAGCGGGTGAACCACCCGGTCGAGGTCGGCTTCCGCCAGCGCTACGCCGTCGCGGTCGACCTCGGCCGGTACGACGACTTCGCGACGATGATGCGCGCCACCTGGCGCAGCACCTACGCCCGGCTCCGCGACGACCTGTTCGAGGTCGACAACGAGCGGCACTTCCACCACGGCATGGCGATCCTCCAGCGCCTCACCCGCCGTTACGGCGACTCCTGGGGCCTGCCGTTCGCCTGTCAGCTGCCGGACCTCGACGTCTCGAGCGTCTCCTTCCAGTTCGGCTTCGTCGGGCAGCAGCCGGGCATCGGCTACCAGCTGCTGCGCTACGGCGACCGCGAGGGCGTGCCGGAGGCGTTCGAGCAGGGCGTCGGCATCGTCGACTTCTGGGCGCGGACCGCGCTGCCCGAGTCGGGCCCGCCGCGGATGTGCTTCAACCCCTCGCTCGGCGGCTTCGAGCCGTACCCGCACTACCTGCGGATGCTCGCCGACGGCGTCGAGGCGATCCTCGACGCCTACCTGCACCTGCGGGACCTCGGCGACGAGCGCCCGCTCTGGCTCGAGTTCTGCCGGCGGACCGCCGACTGGCTGCTCGAGGTGCAGGACGCCGACGGCAGCTTCCACCGCGCCTACAACGCCGACGGCTCGGTGCGGATGGACTCGCGCTCGAACACCCCGAGCGTGATCCGCTTCCTCGTGCAGCTGCACCTCGTGACGGGGGAGGGGCGCTACCGCGCGTCCGCCGTGCGCGCCGGCGAGTGGTCGTTCGCGAACATCCACCGCACGCTGGAGTACCGCGGCGGCACCTGCGACAACGCCGACATCCAGGACAAGGAGGCGGGCATCTACGGACTGTTCGGCTTCCTCGCGCTGTACGACCTGACGGAGGAGCCGCGCTGGCTGGAGGGCGCCGTCCGCGCCGCCGACTACACGGAGACCTGGACCTACGCGTGGTCCTTCCCGGTCCGCGCGCCCTGGGCGCATCCCTTCAACCGGTACTCGATCAGCGGACAGAGCATCATCACCCTCGGCGGCGGCGCCGACGTCTACATGGCGGCCTGCTCTTACAGCTACTACCGACTGCACCTGATCACGGGCGACGAGCACTACCTCGATTTCGCCGAGTTCCTGCACCGCAACACCCGCCAGTCGACCGACGTCGACGGCAGCATCGGCTACGCGATGCCCGGCCTCGGCCACGAGAGCGGCGACTTCGCGACCCAGACCCTGCGCAGCCACCACCACTGGCTGCCCTGGTGCACCTTCGTCGAGGTCGACCCGGCCTCGCGCCTGCGCGACACCTTCGGCGTCTACGAGATCGCCGATGCGCAGCGCCTGCCCGCCGCCGAGCGGGCGGCTCGCAACCGCGTCTACGACCGCTACGGGCACTCGCGGAGCTGAACCGACCCCACCGCATCCGGCGCGCGTCTCGTTCTCACGTCGACGCGGCCACACGGCGGGTCCGGCGGCCAGCGGGGACGACACCCGGTGCGCTGCTCCGCCTCCGTCGGCGGACCGGAGCTCGTTCCGCGTGCCGCAGCCGGACCCTCCGCAGCGCCCTCAGCCGCGCCACTCCACGTCCACGCGCACCGCCTCCGCACCGAGCTCCAGCCCGCTCGACACCTCGCGCCCGTCGACCCGCAGCACCGCGTCGCGCAGCGTGCGCACCCGCGTCCCGCCCGCCGGTGCCAGCCACTCCGCGCCCGGCACCCGCCGCACCCACAGCGACGCCCGCCCCGGCGACCACTCCAGCCGGTCCACGACCACCCCGCCGCGCGCGCGCAGCCCCGTCACGGCACCCCGCGCCCACGCGGACGGCAGTGCCGGCAGCACCGTCAGCGTCTCGTCATCCGATCCCAGCAGCATCGCCGCCACGAGCCCCGGCAGTCCGCCGCTGGCGTCGAGGTTGAAGATCCGCCCCGCGTCGTGCCGGGTCGTCAGGGTCGGTGACCAGTGCTCGACCGCGAGCCACTCCGCGCAGGTCAGCGCCGCCTCCCCGTCACCCAGCGCCGCCGCCGCGACGCCCACCTGCACCAGCCCGAACGCCATCTCCATCCGCCCGGGAGGAGCGGTCGGCGCCTCGGCCCGCCACGCGATCTTCGCCGCCACCGTCGCCGCCGCGGCGGCCCGCAGCCGCACCGCGGAGGCGCCGGGGCCCTCGAAGGCCGCGTCGCCCGCGTACCAGAGCGGGTACAGCTGCGACGCGTGCCGGTGCGCTATCTCCTCCGCGAACCGCGGGTCGATCCACTCCGCCAGCGTGCCGTCCTCGGCGACCCGGTACTCCGGCAGCTCCGCGACCACCCGCGCCCAGCGCTCGTCGAGCGAGTCGTCGCCGCGGGCCCGGCCGAGCAGCGCCGTCGCCCGCGCGGCGTCCCGCAGCACGGCGACGTCGATCGTCGCATCGACCGCTATCGGCGAGCGCGCACCACCCGGTGTGTTCTCGGGGGAGTAGGAGGGGACGATCCGGCGCACCCCGTCGACCACGGTCGTCCCGGTCTCGGCGAAGCGCAGCACGCCCTCGGCCAGCTCCCACAGCCGGTCGTCGACGATGCCGCGGTCTCCCGTGGCCGCGACGGCGTCGGCGGCCAGGCGCAGCACCCAGCCGCCGCAGCCCGTCCAGAAGAGGTGCGGGTAGCTCGCCGCGAAGTGGTCCGCGCGGCCGTGCGTCGACATCCGCGACGGCAGCAGCATCCCCTCCGCCCCGTAGACCCGGCGCGCGTTGTCGCGGTAGTCGTCGAGGTGCGGGAGCACCAGCTCCAGGATCGACAGCGCCAGCTCGGGCGTGCCGGTCGGGATCATGCCCGCCATCGCTCCGTTCTGGACGTTGCCGTTCAGCGTGTAGTCGGCCGACCACGCCGGCCGCCAGGTGCCCTGCCAGACGCCCTGCAGCGTCGGCGGCAGCTCGCCGGTCGACGCGACGATGTTGGCCCGGCCGCTCAGCCAGGCCAGCTCGACCACGCGGCGACGGGCGCCCGCGTCGCCGGAGCGGGCGGCGTCCCACAGGTCCTCGGTCAGCTCGGCGTCGGAGGCGCCGTCGAGATCCAGCACGGAGGCGCCGACCAGCCGGCCGTGCCCCTCGCGCTGGGCGTCGCGCAGCTCCTCCCAGGAGAGGTCGGCGGAGGCGTCGGGAGCCGCGCCGATCGCGACGTCCAGCCGGAGCACGCGGGCGACCCCCGCGGAGATCTCCACGTCCGAGACGGCGGCGCCCCCGGCCACGCGCCACGTCGCTCCGCTCGTCGCCCGCGTCACGGCGCGGATCGCGGTCGGGCCCTCGCCCGCCTCGGCCGTGAGCACCGCGGAGGCGCCGCCCTCGACGTGCGACGAGACCACGGCCGAGGCGTCGGGCACGCCGGTGTCGAAGGAGGTCGCCTCGCCGGCCCCGAGCGCGAGCTCGACGGTGACGACGGTGTCCGCGGAGGACTCCAGAGCCAGCCGGACGCCCTCGCCGCCGTGCGGGGCGAGCAGGCGCACGGCGTGGCGGCCGCCGTCCTCGTCGGTCCACTCCACCGCGGCCTCGCCGCCGAGCGGATCGATCAGGCGGACCGCGGAGGCGACGCCGCCGGGGGTGCGCAGCGTGACGGTCGCGCAGAGGCCGAGCGGGTCGGTCCAGATCAGGCCGCCGTCGTAGCCGCTGTCGCGGGCGGCGCGGGCGAGCAGGGCGGTGGCGGTGTCGGAGTCGCCGGCCAGCAGGGCGCCGCGCAGCTCGTCGCGGACGCCGGCGAGGTCGGGCGCGTCCGGGCGCGGATTGACGGGGAGGAACCAGCGCTCGTGGGCGAGCGGGACGGTCAGGGAGTCGGCCGGGCCGTGCACCACGGCGCCGACGCGGCCGCTGCCGACGATCAGGCCCTCCTCCCAGGTCGGGGCCGCAGTGGCGGTGACGAGGGTGGGCGTGCGCGACAGTGCGCCGGCGATCGGGGCGATGATCGGTTCCTTTCGGGCTCGCGGGAGTGCCTGATATGTTGCGTGAACCCTCAAATTACCTCTCCCGGTGCGACGGCGCGCGGGAGTCGAGAGTTAGGAATCCGCGATGACGCGACCGATCACCCTCTTCACCGGCCAGTGGGCGGACCTCCCCTTCGAGGAGGTGGCGCGCCTCGCGGGGGAGTGGGGCTACGACGGCCTCGAGATCGCCTGCTGGGGCGACCACATCGACGTGGCGCGCTGGGACGACGCGGAGTACGTGCAGAGCCGGAAGGACATCCTCGAGCGCAACGGCCTCCAGGTGTTCGCGATCTCGAACCACCTCACCGGCCAGGCGGTCTGCGACGACCCGATCGACGAGCGCCACCGCGACATCCTCAGCGACCGCGTCTGGGGCGACGGCGACCCCGAGGGCGTCCGGCAGCGCGCCGCCCAGGACCTCAAGGACACCGCCCGCTTCGCCGCCGCGCTCGGCGTGACGCAGGTCAACGGCTTCTCCGGCTCGTCGATCTGGAAGGGCGTGGCCATGTTCCCGCCCGCCTCCGACGAGTGGATCGCCGCCGGCTACCAGGACTTCGCCGACCGCTGGAACCCGATCCTCGACGTCTTCGAGGAGGTCGGCGTCCGCTACGCGCTCGAGGTGCACCCGAGCGAGATCGCCTACGACTACTGGACCGCCAAGCGCACCCTCGAGGCGATCGGCCACCGCGCCTCGTTCGGCTTCAACTTCGACCCGTCGCACTTCGTCTGGCAGCAGCTCGACAGCGTCGCGTTCGTGCTCGACTTCGCCGACCACATCTTCCACGTTCACGTGAAGGAGTCGGTCACCAACCTCGACGGCCGCAACGGCGTCCTCGGCTCGCACCTGCCGTGGGCGAACCCGCGCCGCGGGTGGACCTTCGTCTCGACCGGGCACGGCGCCGTCCCGTGGGAGCCGGTGTTCCGCGCGCTCAACGCGATCGGCTACACCGGCCCGACCAGCGTCGAGTGGGAGGACGCCGGCATGGACCGCCTCGACGGCGCCCCCGAGGCCCTGGCCTTCGTGCGGAAGCTCAACGCGATCACGCCGCCGGCCGACGCCTTCGACGCGGCGTTCTCGACCTCGCGCGACTGACCGTCCGCCGCACGCCTGCGTCCCGGAGGCCGGAAGGACCGACTGCCCGCGAGGGCCGTCCGGGCCTCCCGGCCTCCGTCGTGCTGCGACCGCGTCCGCAACCGGGGCCAGGACGCTGCAGCGGGCGCCGAACGGGCCGGAGAGGGCGATCCGACCTCGATCGCCGACGTGATCCAGGTCGGTCTCGGCGGCGGGCCCCCCGCCCCGACCCGGCGGCTCGCCGGGAACGACGGAACGGCCGACCCCCGCAGGGAGCCGGCCGTCCGGCCTCGCAGGATCTACAGGCCCTGGGAGAGGCGGTAGTACGCCGCGTTCGAGCGGATGTCGGACTCGAAGCCGCGGAGGGTGGTCGACTCGTCGATCACGAGGAGCTCGACGCCGGCGATGCGGGCGAAGTCCTCCCACGCCTCCAGCCCGATCTGCGTCGTCATCACCGTGTGGTGCGCGGCACCGGCGGTGATCCAGGCGGCGGCGCTGGTGCCGAAGTCCGGGGCGGGCTGCCAGACGGCGCGGCCGACGGGCAGGTGCGGGAGCGTCTGGGGCGGCTCGACGTTCTGGACCTTGTTCGCGACCAGGCGGAAGCGCTCGCGGACGTCGCTCAGGGCGACCACCACGGCGGGGCCGGCGTCGGCGGTGAAGACCAGGCGCACCGGGTCCTCGCGGCCGCCGATGCCCAGCGGGTGGATCTCGAGCGAGGCGCGCTTCGACGACAGGGACGGCGACACCTCGAGCATGTGCGCGCCGAGGATGAGCTCCTCGCCGGGCGTCATGTCGTAGGTGTAGTCCTCCATCAGGCTGGTGCCGCCGGGGAGGCCGGCGCCCATGACGGCGGCGATGCGGATGAGGACGGCGGTCTTCCAGTCGCCCTCTCCGCCGAAGCCGTAGCCGTCGGCCATGAGGCGCTGCACGGCGAGTCCGGGGAGCTGGCGGAGCCCGCCGAGGTCCTCGAAGCTGTCGGTGAACGCCTCGAAGCCGCCCTCCTCCAGGAACGAGCGCAGGCCGATCTCGACCGCGGCGCCGTAGCGGAGCGACTCGTGGCGCTCGCCGCCGGGGAGCAGCTCGGGGACCACGTCGTAGCTCTCGACGTACTCCGCGACGAGGGCGTCGATCTGCTCGGAGGTGGCGGCGTCGACGCGCTCGACGAGCTCGTTCACGCCCCAGGTGTTGACGCTGACGCCGAGGCGGATCTCGGCCTCGGTCTTGTCGCCCTCGGTGACGGCGACGTTGCGCATGTTGTCGCCGAAGCGGGCGACCTTCATGCTCTGCGAGGCGGACCAGCCTGCGGCCGCGCGCGACCAGGTGCCGATGGCCTCGGTGACGCGAGCGTCGCTCGCGTGGCCGACGACGGTCTTCCGGGGCACGCTCATCCGGCTGAGGATGTAGCCGTGCTCGCGGTCGCCGTGCGCGGCCTGGTTGAGGTTCATGAAGTCGAAGTCGATGTCCTGCCACGGCAGGGCGACGTTCGCCTGGGTGTGGAAGTGCAGCAGCGGCTTGGCGAGCGCGTCGAAGCCGTGGATCCACATCTTCGAGGGGCTGAAGGTGTGCATCCAGGTGATGACGCCCACCACGGAGTCGTCGGAGTTCGCCTCGATCATGGTGCGGCGGATGGCGTCGGAGCTCTTCAGCACCGGCTTCCACTCGACGGTCACGGGGATCGCGCTCGCCTCGTTGAGCTGCGCGACGACGGCCTGCGACTGCTCGGCGACCTGGCGGAGGGTGTCCTCGCCGTAGAGGTCCTGGCTGCCGGTCAGGAACCAGACGGTGCGGGTGGCGAGGTCGGGGATGATGCTCTGGTACACGCTCATGCGATGGCTCCGGTGGGGTTCTGTCCGTAGACGTTCTGGTAGCGGTCGAACAGGGCGTCGATCGACTCCTGCGGGATGGGGACGAGCTCGCCGCCCTGGCGCGCGAGGTGCACGGTGCGGGCGACGTCCTCGGCCATGACGGCCGCCTTGACGGCGTCCTTCGCGTCCTTGCCGATGGTGAAGACGCCGTGGTTCTGCATCAGGACCGCCCGCGAGCGGTGCCCGCTGAGGGTCGCGACGATGCCGCGGCCGATGGAGTCGTCGCCGATGATCGCGAACGGGCCGATGGGGATCTCCCCGCCGAACTCGTCGGCCATCGCGGTGATGACGCAGGGGATCGACTCGGCGCGGGCCGCCCACGCGGTCGCGTAGGTGGAGTGCGTGTGCACGACTCCGCCGACCTCGGGCATCTCGCGGTACACGTAGGCGTGCGCCGCGGTGTCGCTGGAGGGGCTGCGGTCGCTGCCGGGGGTGCCGGGGACGACGTTCCCGTCGAGGTCGCAGAGGATCATGTTCTCGGGCGCGAGGTCGTCGTAGGAGACGCCGCTGGGCTTGATCACGAAGAGGTCGGCGCCGGGCACGCGGCCCGAGATGTTGCCGCCGGTCCAGATGACGAGGCCGTAGCGGACGAGCTCGGAGTGCAGCCGCGCGACGTCCTCGCGGACGCGGGCGATCGCCTCCTCGACGGCGGGGGTCTGGGTGGTCATGCGGTGGCTCCCTGGTTCTGCGGGTCGGTGAGGGTCTCGACGGCGGTCTGCTCGACGGCGAGGCCGGCGCGGTAGCGCTCGAGGTAGGCGGAGAAGCCGGCGACGTCGTCCGCGTCGGGGGCGACGGTCTCGAAGCCGGAGTCGCCGAAGACCTGATCGGTGAGGTACGCGTCGAGCGCGACTCCGCTCTGCAGGCGGTAGGCGGCGAGCACCGCCATGCCCCACGGGCCGCCCTCGGAGGCGGTCGCGGCGACCGAGACGGGGGCGTCGAGCGCGCCGGCGAGGAAGCGCTGGGCGACCCCGGCGGTGCGGAACATGCCTCCGTGCGCGAACATCTCGTCGATCCGGACGCCCTCGCCCGCGAGGACGCGCATGCCCAGAGCCAGCGTGCCGAACACGCCGTAGAGCTGCGCGCGCATGAAGTTGGCGAGGGTGAGGCGCGAGTCGGGGGTGCGCACGACGAGCGGGCGGCCCTCGACGAGCCCGGCGATGGGCTCGCCCGCGAGGTGGTTGTAGGCGAGCAGTCCGCCCGCGTCCGCCTCGCCCTCGAGCGCCTCGGCGAAGAGGGTGCCGTAGACGGCGTCGCTGTCGGAGGGTCCGCCGGACGCGGCGGCGAACCGCGAGAACAGGCCGACCCAGCCGGCGAGCTCGCTGGCTCCGTTGTTGCAGTGGACCATCGCGACGAGGTCGCCGGCGGGGGTCGCGACGAGGTCGAGCTCGTGGTGCACGCTCTCCAGCGGGCCCTCGAGGACGACCATGGCGAAGATGCTGGTGCCGGCGCTGACGTTGCCGGTGCGCGGGGCGACGGAGTTGGTCGCCACCATGCCGGTGCCGGCGTCGCCCTCGGGCGGGCAGGCGGGGGCGCCGGGCCGGAGGGAGCCGGTGGGGTCGAGCAGGAGCGCGCCCTCGGCGGTGAGCGAGCCGGCGTCGGCGCCCGCGGGGAGCACGGCGGGCAGCAGCTCGCGCAGGGGCTTCACGGCGCCGGCCGCGCGCTCGTCGTAGAGGTCGACGACACGCTGGTCGTAGTCGCGGGTCGCCGGGTCGGTCGGGACCATGCCGGAGGCGTCGCCGACTCCGAGGACCTTCTCGCCGGTGAGGCGCCAGTGCACGTATCCGGCGAGGGTGGTGAGGAAGTCGATCCGCTCGACGTGCGGCTCGGAGTCGAGGACCGCCTGGTGCAGGTGCGCGAGCGACCAGCGCAGCGGGATGTTGGCGCCGAACAGCTCGGTGAGCTCGGCCGACGCGGGGCCTGTGCTGGTGTTGCGCCAGGTGCGGAAGGGGACGAGCAGCCCGCCGTCCGCATCGAAGGGGAGGTAGCCGTGCATCATCGCCGAGACGCCGAGCGCCCCGACGGAGGAGAGCTGCACGCCGTGGCGCGACGAGGCGTCGGCGACGAGGTCCGCGTAGGCGGCCTGGAGGCCCGCGTGGACGGCGTCGAGGGAGTAGGTCCAGCGGCGGTCGACGAACTGGTTCTCCCACTCGTGGCTGCCGACGGCGAGGACCACGGACGGGTCGGCCGCGTCGACCAGGCACGCCTTGATCCGGGTGGAGCCGAGCTCGATGCCGAGGGCGGTGGCGCCGCTCGTGATCACGTCGGCGGGGGTGGGCCTGCGCTGGTCCATCATGCTCCTCGCTCGGGCGATGTGACCGTTCACAAAGCCCCGGGTCAGCGTAGGCGAAACGGCTCGGGGTCGGCAAGCGAGGGGCCCGCCCGACGGGGTCCGACTGCTCCTCCTCCGCCGCAAGCCCCTTCCGCCGGGGGCCGCCCGCTTGGTCGCATGAGGCATGCGTGAGATCAGACTCGTCAGACTCGTCACCCGCCTCGAGAACGCCGCCGCCCTCGATCCGCTCGTCGGCCGGGTGAAGCGGGCCGTGAACGCGGTGGTCCGGCCGCAGCCGGTGCGGGACGTGCTGCACGGCGTCCCGGTCGGCCACCCCGTCCATCCGCTGCTCGTCCTCGTGCCCACCGGCGCCTGGGTGTCGGCGGCGGTGCTCGACCTGCTGCCGGGGAACCAGCGGGCGGCGCGGACCCTCGTCGGCGTCGGCGTGATCAGCGTCCTGCCGACCGCCGCCTCCGGCTTCACCGACTGGTCGGAGCTGCACGAGCAGCAGACCCGCGTCGGGCTGGTGCACTCGGCGGCCAACGTGGTCGCGACGGGCCTCTACGCCGCGTCGTGGGTGCAGCGCCGCCGCGGGCGCACCACGAGCGGGAAGGTGCTCGGGATGCTCGGGCTCGCCGTCGTCTCGGGCGGCGGCTACCTGGGCGGCCACCTCAGCTACCGGCAGGCGGCGGGGGCGAACCACGCGGAGGACGTGCCGCACCGCTTCCCCTCGGGCTGGCAGGAGCTCGGCGCCCTGGCGGACCTGCCGGAGCGCACGCCGGTGAGGAGGGAGGTCGCGGGCTTCCCCCTGCTCGCCTTCCGGCGGGGCGAGCGGATCGACGTGCTCTCGAACGTCTGCAGCCACCTCTCGGGCCCGCTCGACGAGGGCGAGGTCTCGGCGGACGGCTCGGGCGAGGCGTGCGTCGCCTGCCCGTGGCACGGCAGCGCCTTCTCGCTCGAGACCGGCGAGGTGCTGCGGGGGCCGGCCACCTCGCCGCAGCCGCGGTTCGAGACGCGGGTGCGCGAGGGGCGCGTGGAGGTGCTGCTGCCGCACGCGGGGTGAGGCGGGGGCCGGTGCTGCTCAGGCCTGAGCCGTCGACGCCCGCTCCACCAGCACCGGCGGCACCGGGCGGTCGACGGCGGGCTCCTCGCCGCGCAGCTCCGCGAGCACGACGCCGATCGTGCGGCGGCCGACCTCCGCGAAGTCCTGGCGGATGGTGGTCAGCGGCGGCGGGTAGTGCGCCGCCTCGGGGACGTCGTCGAAGCCGACGACGCTGAGGTCCTCGGGCACGCGCAGTCCCCGCTCGGTGCAGGCGTGCAGGAGTCCGAGGGCCATCTGGTCGTTGCCGGCGAACACCGCGGTCGGCCGGGGCGAGGAGTCGAGGAGGCGGAGGCCGGCGCGGTAGCCGGACTCGGCGCTCCAGTCGCCCTCCACGACGGCGACGGGGTCGAGGCCGGCCGCGCTCATCCCGGCGCCGAAGCCCTCGAGCCGCGCCTGCGCCTCCACCCAGTGCTGCGGACCGGCGAGGTGCGCGATGCGGGTGTGGCCGAGGCCGACGAGGTGCTCGGTGGCCAGTCGCGCTCCGGCCGCCTGGTCGACGAGGAGCAGGGAGTCGGCTCCGCGGTCCGTCGCGCCGAGCGTCACCGACGGGACGCCGATCGCGAGGCTCTCGATCGCCTCCAGCGCGCGCTCCTGCGGGGCGAGGACCACGATCGCCTCCACCGACTCCCGCTGCAGGTGGGCGAGACCGTCGGCCAGCGACTCCGCGTCCGGCGCCGCGTTCACGACCGGGACCCGGTAGCCCGCGTCGCGCGCCGCCTGCTCGATCGCGGCCATCGCGGTGGCGGTGCCGTAGAAGCTGTGGCTCTCGGCGGCGAGGATCCCGATCAGGCCGGAGCGGCTCGTCGCCAGGGCGCGGGCGGCGGCGCTGGGGCGGAAGCCGAGGTCCTCGATCGCGGCGAGCACGCGCTCCCGGGTGCGCGGCCGCAGCTGGGGGCTGTCGTTGAGCACCCGCGAGACCGTCTGGTACGACACTCCGGCCCGCACCGCGACGTCGCGGATGGTCGGCGCGCGGTCGAGGGGCATGGCCACACCGTAGCGGTGCGTGCGCCCCCGTCCCCTCCCGCGAGATGCCTCCCGGGTGCGCGTTCGTCGGCGGGTCGCGTACCGGAGCGGCGTCCCGCGGAGGGTGTCCGGGCGCGGGTCAGGGGCCGCCGAGCCAGTGGTCGATGCGGTGGTGGTCGGGGGTGAAGCCGTGGTCGACGCCCCAGAGGACGGCCTGCGTGCGGCTGGTCGCGCCGATCTTGCCGTAGACGCTGCGGATGTAGGACTTCACCGTGTTGGGGCTGAGATAGGTGAGCGCGGCGACGTCGGCGTTGCTCTTGCCCTGCGTGATGAGCGCGAGGATCTCCGACTCCCGGTCGGTGATGCCCTCGTGGCGGCCCGGCCAGTCGAGGCCCGGTGCGCTGCCCGCCCGCCGCGGAGGATCGCTGACGACGACCTCGCCCGCCGCCACCCGCTCGAGCGCGGCCACCAGCTCCCGCGCCGGCAGGGTCTTGGAGAGGTAGCCGTGGACGCCCTGCTCGAGGGCGTCCGCGATGAGCGTCGGCGCGAAGTTCCAGGTGTAGACGACCACGTGCTCGGCCCGCTCGTTGCGCACCAGCTCCGCGATCTCGTGGTGGTCCGACTCCGGCTGGGCGAACGAGTCGTAGAGGACGACGTCGATCCGATCGGAGAGGGAGGCGTTCGCGTCGATCTCGGCGACGACCACCCGATCGCGGTAGTGGTCGAACATGTGCGCGAGGCCCGTGAGGACGACGTCGTAGTCGTCGACGAGCGCGACGGTGAGGGGCGCGCGGCGGGTCATGGTCGGACGCTACCGCACGACTCGTCGGGGCGAGCACACCCCCAGGGGTGTACCGCCGCCTCCTCCGGGGTGGTTGCGTAGCCACCGGTCCCGCAACCGCGGAACCGATCAGCGGGCCCCCGCCCGCACAACGGAAGGACGACCGCCATGCTCGGTCTCATCATCAGCCTCATCGTCGTCGGACTCATCGCAGGAGCGCTGGCCCGCCTCATCGTCCCCGGGAAGCAGAGCATCAGCATCGGCATGACCATCGTGCTCGGCATCGTCGGCTCGTTCGTCGGCGGCTTCCTCGGCTTCCTGATCTTCCAGCACGACCCGATGGACGGCTTCTTCCAGCCCGCCGGCATCATCGGCTCGATCATCGGAGCGATCATCGTCCTGCTCGTCTACACCCGCTTCGCCGGCCGCTCCGCCGCGCGCCGCTGACCCGCAGCGCACGGCGACAGCGAGGTGGCTGCCGACCCGCGCTCCGCGGGCATGCAGGCACCACGCTGACCGGCGGCCCCGGCCCGGCTCCCTCCACGGGCCGGGCCGTCGTGCTGTCCGCGGGGTGCCCGGGCGACGACCGCGGTCTCCGACGCTGCGTCCGCGGGTTCCGACGCTCCGTCCGCGGAGCCCGCGCCGCGTCCTCCGACCTCCGTGGATCGGCGGCCGAGTCCGTCGACGCCGCGTCGGTGGCGGCCGAGTCCGTCGCCCCAGAGTCGGCAGCCGCGCAGCCCGTCGCCGCCCAGCCGCCGCGCACCGGGGTGCGCGATGCTCGGGCGATGCCGCTCGTCGTCCCCGATGCCCTCGTCCCGCTCGCGCTCCGGCTCGCCCGTGCGAACCGCACCTTCGTCAGCGCGGAGGGAGCCCGTCGCCGCATCCGGGAGCGCGCGCTCCGTCCCGCCTCCTACGGCCCGCCGCCCCGCCTCCGGCCCGGCGTGCGCGTCGACGTGGAGCAGGTCGGCTCCTGGCCGGTCTACACGATCCGCCCGCGGGTGATCCGCGGCGGCGTCGTCTACGTCCACGGCGGCGGCTGGGTGAACGAGATCGCGCCCCAGCACTGGTGGCTCGCCGCCCGCATCGCCGACGAGGCCTCCGTCGCGGTGACCCTCCCGATCTACCCGCTCGTGCCCTTCGGCACGGCGCTCGAGGCGCGCGACGGCGTCCGAGGCCTGGTGCTGCGAAGTCTGGAGCGGCACGGCGCGACCTGCCTCGCCGGCGACTCGGCGGGCGGCCAGATCGCCCTCTCGACGGCTCTCGCCCTGCGCGACGACGGGGTGGTCCTGCCGCGCACCACCCTCGTCTCGCCCGCGCTCGACCTCTCCTGGAGCAATCCGCGCATCCAAGAGGTGCAGCCGACCGATCCCTGGCTCGGCACCCCGGGCGGTCGCGTCCTCGCCGAGAGCTGGCGCGGCGCCCTCGACCTGCTCGATCCCGCGGTCAGCCCGCTGTTCGGCGACCTGGCGGGTCTCGGTCCGCTCACCGTCTTCAGCGGCACGCGTGACGTCCTCAATCCGGACGCCCACGTGCTGGCCGAGCGGGCGGCGGCCACCGGGGTCCCGTTCGAGCTCCACGAGGCCGTCGGGCAGGTCCACGTGTACCCGCTCGTGCCCACGCGGGCCGGCCGCGAGGCGCAGCACGACCTGGTCGAGGGGCTCCGCGCGGCGGTCTGACCACCGGCCGGCCCAGGCGTCCGGCAGGCTCCTCTCAGTCCGTCTTCCGGACGGCGGACGGCGCCTCCGCCCGCTCGTCCACGACGTCGAGGCGAGCCAGCGCGTTCGCCGTCCCCCGGCGGCCCCGTGTCGCGACCAGGCCGATCATCGCGGCCGCCGCGAGGACGAAGGCGAGCAGCGACCAGAAGCCGCCCTCGACGGCGAGCAGGGTCGACCAGCCGCCCGATCCCGCCGCCCAGCGCACGAGCCGCTGCCAGAGGAGCGGTCGCGGCTCGGGACGCAGGCGCACCACCGTCTCGCCGAGGGTCCGTCCGGACCGCAGCACGATCACGAGCTGGAGCAGCGGAGCGACGAACGGCAGGGCTCCGACAACCACGTCCCCGGGGCTCGAGCGCGTGTCCACCCCCGCGAGCACGAGGCCGACCCCGGTGATCGAGACGAGCGCGCCCGTGATGAGGCTCAGCGCGAGAACGTCGCAGAACATGCCGAACGCGCGGCGGCGGATCGTGACCGGGCGCGCCAGCTCCGGCACCGCGCCCTCGGTCCGGCGGGTGAAGAGGAGGAGGACGGGGGAGAGGAGGGTGCCGAGCAGGGCGCCGGCCGTGTTGGCCAGCAGGTCGTCGACGTCGAAGAGCCGGTAGGCGCACGGGTAGAGGAACCAGTCGCCCGTGAGCTGCGTGACCTCGATGAGGAGCGAGACGGCGAAGCCGACGGCGGTGCCGCCGATCATCCCGGCGACGAGGCGCCCGCGCAGAGCGAGGTGGCGGACGAGCATCCCGAGGGGGACGAAGAAGACCACGTTCAGGAGCACCTGCGCGGACGCGGGGTTCGTCAGCAGCGCGCGGGGCCCGTCGATCCCGCCCTCCTTCGCGATGTCGCCGACGAAGGCGAACAGGCGCAGCTGCGGACCCGATCCGGTGCGGCAGGCGGCGGTGACCGTCGCCTCGTCGGGCAGGGGGAGGAGCGTGTAGGTGACGAGGGCGAGCGCGTAGACCACGGCGGCGAAGGCCAGCACCGCGTTGCCGATCCCGAGGACGCCGCGCCGCCGGTACTGCAGGGCGGCCCAGGGCACGAGGCCCACGAGGGCGACGGCGGAGCCGAACAGGAGGGCGAGCACGGCGGAGGTCATGCGTCGACAGTAGGAGAGCGGAGGCCCTTCTCGACCGCCCGGCGCATCAGGGGCCTCTGACAGCGCGGTTCGTCCCTCCCCAGCGCGGGATCCGGGCGCTCCTCCACGGATCCGAGCGATCCCCGTCCGCCGCCTCCACGCCCTGCTAGCGTTTCCTGGGTCGCGTCCAAGAAACGCGTGCACCCCCGACCCCTCCACGAAAGACGTCATGCCGCTGCGCTCCCGCCTCCTCGCCCTCCCCGCCGCCGTCGCGGCCGCCGCGCTCCTGCTCAGCGGCTGCAACGCCGAGACGCCCGACGCCTCCAGCACCCCCGTCGACGGCGGGACGCTGACCTACGCGTCCGGCGACGCCGAGCCCACCTGCCTCGATCCGCACGTCGGCGGCAACTACCCGCAGGCGCTGCTCGCGACGCAGGTGCTCGAGTCGCTCGTCTCGCGCGACGCCGACGGCACCATCACGCCGTGGCTGGCCGAGTCGTGGACCGTCTCGGACGACGCGCTCAGCTACGACTTCACCCTGCGCGAGGGCGCGACCTTCACCGACGGCACCGCCCTCGACGCGGAGGCGGTCGCCGCGAACATCGCGCACCTGCAGGACCCGGCGACCAAGTCCTCCACCGGCTACCTCGCCGTGGCGAAGGTCGCCTCCGTCACCGCGGTCTCGCCGACCGTCGCCCGCTTCACCCTGACCGCGCCGGACAGTGCGCTGCTCGAGTCGCTCGCGCAGCCGTGGACCGCGATCGAGTCGCCCGCCGGCATCGCCCGCGGCGAGGCGGCCAACTGCGAGGCGCCCGTCGGCACCGGCCCCTTCACCGTCTCGGAGTGGGTCAAGCAGGACCACGTGACCCTCACCCGCAATGAGGCCTACGACGCGTCGACCGGCCCGACCGGGGACGGCCACGAGGGCCCCGCGCACCTGGCGAGCATCACCTGGCGCTTCATCCCCGACTCCGCCACCCGCTATGCGGCGCTGCAGTCGGGCGAGGTCGACGTGCTCGACAACGCCCAGCCCGACACTCTGAAGGCCGCGACCGGAGCCACCGACCTCGTCGAGCTCGACGCGCCCCGGCCCGGCTCGGTCAACCGCCTCGAGCTCAACTCCGGGCAGGCGCCGTTCGACGACGAGTCCGTTCGCGAGGCCTTCGTCCGCGGCGTCGGCGTGAACGACGCGATCGACTCCCTCTTCTTCGGCACCGCCGAGCGCTCCTACTCCCCGCTGTCCAGCCGCGAGGCGACCGCGTACTCCGACCCGTCGCTCTTCGAGGACGCCGGGTCCGACTCCGAGACGGCCGCCGCCGAGGATCTGCTCGAGAAGGCCGGCTGGGTGGACTCGGACGGCGACGGCATCCGCGAGAAGGACGGCACGCCGCTGACGCTGCGATTCCCCGTCAGCACCAACCAGTCGATCCCGGCCGAGCAGTCGCTGTTCGAGCAGATCCAGGCCTCGGCGAAGACCCTCGGCTTCGACGTGCGGATCAGCCTGCTCGACCTGTCGAGCTGGTACACCGCGCTCGCGTCGAACGAGTACGAGCTGGTGAGCG
The DNA here is from genome assembly GCF_002931645.1 of Rathayibacter sp. AY2B5. Taxonomy (NCBI): domain Bacteria; kingdom Bacillati; phylum Actinomycetota; class Actinomycetes; order Micrococcales; family Microbacteriaceae; genus Rathayibacter; species Rathayibacter sp. AY2B5. The sequence goes on from NZ_PSUE01000020.1 coordinate 25,662, forward strand.
CCCCGTACACGAAGGTCGGACCCGACGTGCTGCGGATCCTCTACTCCTCCTCGGGCATCACCCCCGCGCCGAGCGGCTACTTCGCCAACCACGCGCAGATCGCCGACCCCGCGCTCGACTCGCTGCTTGAGCAGGCGAGCGCCACGACCGACGAGGACGCCCGCGCCGACCTGTACGAGCAGGCGCAGCGGATCGTCCTCGAGGGCTACTGGATTCTGCCGCTCTACGACCAGCAGAACCACTACCTGCACCGGTCGGCCGTCCAGGGCCTCGTCGCCCTCGACACCGTGTCGACCCCCTGGTTCGCCGACGCCTGGGTCTGACCCGGCCCCGGAGAGCCGCCTGCACCGATCGAAGAGCGGACGCATGCCGGTCGAGTAGTCGCCGCGGCGGCGCATCGAGACCCCGCGATCGGGACGGGCGGATCTCGATGCGCCCGCTCCGCGGGCTGCTCGATCAGCAGGGATCCGTCCTCCATGCTGGTCGAGTAGCCGCCGACGGTCGCGCATCGAGACCCCGTGCTCCGGAGGGAGCGGACCTCGACGAAGCCCCGCCCCTCCATCGCCCCGACCAGAGAGGACGCCCGCCCGCATGATCCGCCGCGTGCTCCTCCGCCTCGGCGGCGCCCTCGTGGTGCTGTGGGCCGTCGCGACCGCCGTCTTCGTCCTCATCCGCCTCGTCCCCGGCGATCCGGCGCAGGCGATCCTGGGCGGTCCGGGCTCGCAGGCGTCGCCCGAGGCGCTCGCCGCGGTGCGGGAGCAGTACGGCCTCGACCGGCCGCTCCTCGTGCAGTACCTGGTGCAGCTCGGCAGGCTCGCGCGCGGCGACCTCGGCACCTCCTACTCCCTGCGCACTCCCGTCGCGCAGATCCTCGGCGAGCAGCTGCCCGGCACCCTCCTGCTCGCCGTGCTCGCGCTCACCGCCGCATGGATCCTGGCGCTCGCGACCGCCCTCTGGTCGACCCGGGGCGGCCGCCTCGCCGCCGCGGTCGGGTCCGGCCTCGAGCTCACGGCGGCCGCGCTCCCGCACTTCTGGCTGGCGACCGTGCTGATCGCCGTCTTCGCGACCGCGCTGCGCTTGCTGCCCCCGGTCAGCACCGGGTCGCCCGCCGGGCTGGTGCTGCCGACGCTGACCCTCGCGATCCCGCTGGCGGGCTTCCTCGGCCAGGTGATGCGCCGCTCCCTCCTCGATGCGCTGGAGTCGCCGTTCGTGCTCGCCGCTCGGGCGCGCGGCGAGGGCGAGCTCGGCGTCCGCGCCCGCCACGCCCTGCGCCACGCGGTCCTGCCGGGCGTCTCGCTCTCGGGCTGGGCGTTCGGCTACCTGATCGGCGGGGCCGTGGTGGTCGAGACGATCTTCGCGAGGCCGGGGCTCGGCCGGACTCTGCTCGCGGCGGTGACGATCCGTGACGTGCCGGTGGTGACGGGTGTCGTGCTGGTCACGGCGCTGGCGTACATCGTCGTGACCCTCGCCACCGATCTGCTGACCCGCGTGATCGACCCGCGGCTGGCCCGGCGGGAGGCGGTCGCGTGAGCGAGCTCGAGCTGCGCGCCGCCCGCCCGCTCCGCCGGGGTCCCTCCCGCCTCCGCGCCGGCGAGGTGCTGGCCGCGTTCTTCGTCGTGCTGCTCCTGCTCGCCGCCGTCGCGCCCGGGCTGCTCGCCCCCTCCGATCCGCTCGCCGTCGCCCCGCGCGACGCCTTCAACCCACCGGGTGCCGCGCACCTGCTCGGCACCGACGAGTCCGGTCGGGACGTCCTCAGCCGCCTCATCGCGGGGGCCGGCGCGTCCCTCCTGATCGGCGCCAGCGCCACCGCGATCGGCCTCGTCCTCGGCGCGGTGCTCGGGGTGGTCGCGGCTTTCGGCGGCCGCGTCGTCGACGGCGTGATCGGCCGCGTGCTCGAGGTGCTCTTCGCCTTCCCCGCGCTCCTGCTCGCGCTGCTCGTGATCGTGGTCACGGGTCCCGGAGTCGTCCCCGCCACCATCGCGGTCGGCCTCTCGACCGCGCCGGGGTACGCCCGCATCCTGCGCACGCAGCTGCTCGGCATCCGCGACTCCGGCTACGTCGAGGCGGCGCGCGTGCTGGGCCACGGACCCGTCCGCATCCTCGTCCGGCACGTCCTCCCCAACACCTTCGGGCCGCTCGCCGTGCTGGCGACCCTCGGCGTCGGCCAGGCGATCGTCTGGGCCTCGGCCCTCAGCTACCTGGGCCTGGGCGCCGAGCCGCCCGCGCCGGAGTGGGGCGCGATGCTCTCGGCGGGCCGCACCTACCTCGCGAGCGCGTGGTGGCTGACCGTGTTCCCGGGGCTGGCGATCGTGCTGACCACGATCGCGACGACGGTCCTCGGCGGGCGTCTGCGGGGTGCGCGGTGAGCGCGGTCGTCGTCGAGGGGCTCCGGGTCGCCTTCGACGGAGTCGAGGTGGTGCACGGGGTCTCGTTCCGCGTGGAGCCGGGGGAGTGCGTCGCGATCGTCGGCGAGTCCGGGTCGGGCAAGAGCGTCACCGCGCGAGCGCTGCTGGGGCTGAGCGGAGGCGCCGTGACCGGGAGCGTCCGCGTCGGCGGGACCGAGGTGGTCGGAGCGGGCGAGCGGGAGCTGCGGCGGCTGCGCGGCGGATCCGTCGGCTTCGTCCCGCAGGACGCGCTGCTCTCGCTCGACCCGCTGCGCCCGATCGGCCGCGAGATCGGCGACGTGCTCCGCCTCCACGGCCGCCTCCCCGCGGCCGAGCGCGCGCAGCGGACGGTCGAGGCCCTGGCGAGCGTCGGCATGCCGGAGCCGGCCGAGCGGATGCGGGAGCACTCCGGCGACCTCTCCGGCGGTCTCCGCCAGCGCGCCCTCCTCGCGGCGGCCGTGGCGCTCGATCCGCCGCTGCTCGTCGCCGACGAGCCGACCACCGCGCTCGACGTGACCGTGCAGGCCCGCGTGCTCGAGCTCTTCGCCGAGCAGAAGGCGCGCGGCCGGGCGCTCGTCCTGGTCTCGCACGACCTCGCGGTGGTGGCGGGCCTCGCGGACCGCATCCTCGTGCTCGCCGACGGCCGCGTGGTGGAGGAGGGGACCGCGGCCGAGGTGCTGCGCGCGCCCCGCAGCCCCGAGGCCCGCGCGCTCGTGGCCGCTGTCCCCGCCGGGCGCCCGCGCGGCTCCCGGCTCACCGACCCGACCGCACTGGCGACCCCGCCCGAGACCCCCGGCGAGGTCGTGGTCGCGGCCCGCGGACTCGCCGCCCGCTTCCTGCTGCCCGGCGGAGGAGTGCGGGTCGCGGTCGACGACGTCGACCTCCGGCTGCGGCGCGGCGAGACCGTGGGGCTCGTCGGCGAGTCCGGGTCGGGCAAGAGCACGGTGGCCCGGCTCGTGCTGGCGCTGCGGCGTCCGGACGCGGGCGCCGTCGAGCTGTTCGGCGAGCCGTGGTCGGCAGCGACCGAGCGCTCCCGCCGTCCCCGCCGCCCGCGGATCGGCGCCGTCTACCAGGACAGCCTCTCCTCGTTCGACCCGCGCTGGAGCGTCGGCCGCCTCCTCCGCGACGCCGGCGCAGCCTCCGTGCCCGCGCTGCTCGAGAGCGTGGGGCTCGACCCCGCCCTGGAGCGGCGCTCGCCGCGGACCCTCTCCGGCGGTCAGCGCCAGCGCGTCTCGATCGCCCGGGCGCTGGCGACGCGCCCCGACGTGCTGATCTGCGACGAGCCCGTCTCGGCCCTCGACGTGTCGGTGCAGGCGCAGATCCTCGACCTGCTCGACGACCTGCAGCGCCGTCACGGCCTCGCCCTCCTCCTCATCTCGCACGACCTCGGCGTGATCGCCCACATGAGCGATCGCATCGCCGTGATGCGCGAGGGTCGGATCGTCGAGGCGGGGCCGGCCGCGTCGCTCCTCGCCGCACCGCAGGAGGAGTACACGCGCCGCCTGCTCGCCGCCGCCCCTCGCCTCGAGCGCTGAGCCGTCCGCGGCGCGGCGCCCGCCCGCACCACCGAGGCGCCGCGCTGCCCGCCGGGACACCGCCTCAGCAGCGGTGTCCCTCGAGCGCAGCGGTGTCTCGAAGCGCCCCCGCGCAAGCCCGCGCCGCGAATCCGCCGCACCTCCACCACGTGTCGGACCTGCGGCGTAGCGTTGCCGAGGTGATGCGCCCGACGACCCAGACCCTCGGCCAGCTCCGTGCCTCCGGGCACGTGCAGAAGAGCCTCCGCACCGAGATCCGCGACAACCTGCTCGACGCCCTGCGCGAGGGCCGCGACCCCTGGCCGGGCCTGCACGGCTTCGCCGAGACGGTCATCCCGCAGGTCGAGCGCGCCGTCATCGCCGGCCACGACATCGTCCTGCTGGGCGAGCGCGGCCAGGGCAAGACCCGCCTCCTGCGCACCCTCGTCGGCCTGCTCGACGAGTGGACGCCCGTCATCGAGGGGTCCGAGCTCGGCGAGCACCCCTACGAGCCGATCACCACGGAGAGCCGCCGCCGCGCGGAGGAGCTGGGCGAGGACCTGCCCGTCGCGTGGAAGCCCCGCGAGGAGCGCTACGTCGAGAAGCTGGCCACCCCCGACACCAGCGTCGCCGACCTCATCGGCGACGTCGACCCGATGAAGGTGGCCGAGGGCCGCAGCCTGGGCGACCCGGAGACCATCCACTTCGGCCTCATCCCGCGCAGCCACCGCGGCATCGTCGCGATCAACGAGCTGCCGGACCTGGCCGAGCGGATCCAGGTCGCCATGCTCAACGTGATGGAGGAGCGCGACATCCAGATCCGCGGCTACGTCCTCCGCCTCCCCCTCGACGTCCTCGTCGTCGCGAGCGCGAACCCGGAGGACTACACGAACCGCGGCCGGATCATCACGCCGCTGAAGGACCGCTTCGGCGCCGAGATCCGCACCCACTACCCGACGGCTCTCGTCGACGAGGTCGCCGTCATCCGGCAGGAGGCGGACCTCGTCGCGACCGTGCCCGATGCGCTCATCGAGATCCTCGCCCGCTTCACGCGGGCCCTGCGCGAGTCGAGCTCCGTCGACCAGCGCAGCGGCGTCAGCGCCCGCTTCGCCATCGCCGGCGCCGAGACGATCGCCGCCGCCGCCCTGCACCGCGCCACCCGCCGCGGCGAGGAGGAGGCGGTCGCCCGCCCCATCGACCTCGAGACCGCCGTCGACGTGCTCGGCGGCAAGATCGAGTTCGAGTCGGGGGAGGAGGGCCGCGAGGACGAGATCCTCGACCACCTGCTCCGTCAGGCCACCGCCGAGACCGTCCGCGCCCACCTGCGCGGCGTCGACCTCGGGCCGCTCGTCGAGGCGGTCGAGAACGGCGCGATGATCACGACCGGCGAGCAGGTGACCGCCCGCGAGTTCCTGGCCGGCCTGCCGCTGCTGGGCGAGGCCCGCGTGTACGACGAGGTCGCCGAGCGCCTCGACGCCGTGGGGGAGGGGCGCCGCGCCGGAGCGGTCGAGCTCGCCCTCGAGGGCCTCTACCTCTCGCGCAAGCTGAGCAAGGAGACGGGCGGGGGCGAGGCCGTCTATGGCTGATGCTCCGCGCGGCAACCGGCGGCTGAAGCGCGACGCGCGCTACGCGAAGTACGACGGGGGACCCGATCCGCTCGCTCCTCCGGTCGACCTGAAGGAGGCCCTCGACGCGATCGGCGAGGACGTGATGGGCGGCACCTCGCCCGAGCGCGCCCTGCGCGAGTTCCTCCGCCGGGGCACCCGCGACCGCGAGGGCCTGGACGACCTGGCCGCCCGCGTCGCCGAGCGGCGTCGCGAGCTCACGCAGAGGAACAACCTCGACGGCACGCTCCGCGAGATCCGCGAGCTCCTCGACAAGGCCGTCCTCGCCGAGCGCAAGCAGCTCGCCCGCGACACGCAGATGGACGACGGCGACCGCGCGCTCGCAGAGATCCAGCTCGACAGCCTCCCGCCCTCGCCGGCCGCGGCCGTCTCGGAGCTCCGCGACTACCGCTGGCAGAGCCCCGAGGCGCGCGCCGACTTCGAGCGGATCCGCGAGCTCCTGGGCCGCGAGATGCTCGATCAGCGCTTCGAGGGGATGAAGCAGGCCCTCGAGAACGCGAGCGACGAGGACCGCGCCGCGATCGACGCGATGCTCCGCGACCTGAACGAGCTGCTCGAGGCGCACGCGCGCGGGGAGGACACCCCCGAGCAGTTCGACGCCTTCATGGAGCAGCACGGCGAGTACTTCCCCGAGGGCCCGGAGTCGGTGGACGAGCTGATCGACGCGCTCGCCGCCCGCGCGGCCGCGGCCCAGCGGTTGCGCAACTCGATGACCGCCGAGCAGCGCGCCGAGCTCGACGCCCTCGCCCAGGAGGCCTTCGGCACGCCGGAGCTCATGCAGTCCCTCGGCCGCCTCGACGAGACCCTGCGGGGGCTCCGTCCCGGCGAGGACTGGGGCGGCTCCGAGCGGATGGACGGCGAGCAGGGGCTCGGCCTCGGCGACGGGACGGGCGTGTTCCAGGAGCTGGCCGACCTCGACGCCCTCGCCGACCAGCTCGCGCAGACGGACCGCTCCTCCCTCGACGACCTCGACCTCGACCTGCTGGCGAAGCGCCTCGGCGAGGACGCCTCCGTCGACGCGCAGACGCTGAAGCGCCTGGAGCGGGCCCTGCGCGACTCCGGGACCCTGCGCCGCGGCTCCGACGGCCGCCTCGCCCTCAGCCCGAAGGCCATGCGCCAGCTCGGCAAGGCGCTCCTGCGCGACATCGCCGAGACCGTCTCCGGCCGTCAGGGCGCTCGCGACGTCCGGCGTGCGGGCGCGGCGGGCGAGCGCTCCGGAGCGACGCGCTCGTGGGAGTTCGGCGACACCGAGGCCTGGGACATCCCCCGCACGGTGACCAACGCCCTCACCCGCAGCGCCGGCGAGGGCCGACCGGTCGGCTCGGGGGTGCGCATCCTGATCGACGACGTCGAGGTGCAGGAGACGGAGGCGCGCACGCAGGCCTGTGTCGCGCTCCTCGTCGACACCTCGTTCTCGATGGCGATGGACGGCCGCTGGGTGCCGATGAAGCGCACCGCGCTCGCCCTGCACACCCTGATCAGCAGCCGGTTCCGCGGAGACGCGCTGCAGCTCGTCGCCTTCGGCCGACGCGCCGAGGTGATGGACGTCGAGCAGCTGGTGGGCCTGGACGCGGAGTGGGACAAGGGCACGAACCTGCACCACGCGCTGCTGCTGGCCAACCGCCACTTCCGCAAGCACCCGAACGCGCAGCCGGTGCTGCTCATCGTCACCGACGGCGAGCCGACCGCGCACCTCGAGCCCGACGGCGGCGTCTTCTTCGACTACCCGCCGGACCCGCTGACGGTCGCCGTCTCGGTCCGCGAGCTCGACGCGTCGCTCCGCCTCGGCGCGCACACCACGTTCTTCCGCCTGGGTGACGACCCGGGCCTCGCGCGCTTCATCGACTCGCTCGCCCGCCGGGTCGGCGGCTCGGTGGTGAACCCGGAGGCGGAGGACCTGGGAGCGGCCGTCGTCTCCTCCTACCTCGGCGCTCGCGGCGCGGGTCCGGGAGGCGGCGGGACGCCGGGCGAGGAGCTGTTCGGCCGCGGCTGGAGCTTCTGAGCCGTTCAGGATGCAGGAGGGATCCGCTCCCGCGCCTGAGGATCAGCGCGTCTCCGCCGCTCCGGAGGCGTTCGTCCCGAGTTCCGACCGCGCCCGGCTCAGAACAGCGGCCAGGGCACCGCGGGCATCCCGCCCCGCGGGCCCGGGAAGCGGCCGAAGGAGCCGAGCCGCTCGCAGCGCTTCGCGAACGCGGCGACCTCGTCCTCGGTGAGCAGCTCCGAGAGCGCCTCGCCGAGCGGTCCGTCGATCTGCGCGCGCAGGAGCGCCAGCGCCGTCAGCTCCTCCTCGAGCAGCGGTTCGCCGATCCAGCCCCAGAGGACCGTGCGCAGCTTGTGCTCGGAGTGGAAGGTGAGGCCGTGGTCTACCCCGTAGCGGTGGCCGTCGGGCAGCGCGAGCACGTGCCCGCCCTTCCTGTCCGCGTTGTTGGCGACCACGTCGAACACGGCCATCCGGCGCAGCGCCGTCGAGTCCTCGTGCACGAGGGAGATGTCGCGGTCCTCCTCGTCGCTGCCGTCGAGGACGTGCCGCCATCCGTCGGGCACGGCGTCGGCGGGCACCAGGTCGACCGCGTCCTGGTCCGGATCGATGTCCTGCCAGAGCTGGACCATGCCCGGCCCGAGCGGACCGTCGCGGAGCCACGTGCGCGGCACCACGTTCCAGCCGAGCGCCTCCGAGACGAGGTAGGCGGCGACCTCGCGGCCCGCGAGCACGCCGTCCGGGAAGTCCCACAGCGGCTTCTCGCCCGAGATCGGCTTGTAGACGACCGATGTCTCGCCGAGCTGCGCGAGGAACGTCGCGTTCGAGGCGATCGTGATCCGGCCGGCCAGCTCCAGCTCGCCGTCGAGCCCGCCCGGGTCGCTCATGCGAGCGGGCAGTCGTGCCCGTCGGGATCCATCGGCTCGCCGCAGCGGGGGCAGAGCGGACGTCCGGCGCCGACGACCTCGAGGGTGCGCTTCGCGAAGGCGCGCGCCGTGCCGACCGGGATCTTCACCTGCAGCATCTCGGTGGGCTCGGGCTCCTCCTCGGAGTCGTCCTCCGCCTCGGTCAGCGGGTAGGCCTCGATCACGATCTGCGCGGTGGACGGGTCCCAGCCGAGGCTGAGACCGCCGACGCGGAACTCGGGCTCCACGGGCTGGTCGAGGGGGTCGTTGTCGACGAGCTCCGGGGGAGTGCCGGCGGGGACGCTGACCGGGTTGCCCTGGGCGGTCATCAGCTGGTCGAGGATCTCGTCGATCTTCTCGGCGAGGAGGGCCGACTGCTGCTTCTCGAGGCCGACGCTGACCACGCGTGGCCCGGTCTTGGCCTGGAGGTAGAAGGAGCGCGAGCCGGGTGAGCCGACGGTCCCCACGACGACGCGATCGGGCCAGTCGAATCCGTGCACGATCGGAGGCATGCCCCCAGTCTACGAGCGCCCGCCTCCGCAGTGGCTGCGCGCGTCGGGCTCGGGCGGCCTGCTGATCGAGTCGCCGTCTCTTCTGCTGACCGAGCCCTCCGCGGAGCGGACGCATCGAGATCCGCCGCCGCCGAGCACCCGCATCCCTGCCGCTCGATCGAGCCTTGAAGCGGCCCTCCGGAACCCCGCCTACTCGTGCCCCGCCCCGCCCCCCACGGCGGCGTCCGCCACGGGGGCCGCCTTCCGCAGCCAGCCCAGGTCCCCGGCGTCCGTGTTCATCGAGACGACCTCGGGTCGCCCCGCGCCGTAGCGGATGATCGACACCGACGCCGGTCCGACGCTGAGCCTCTGGAACAGGTCGAGGTGCATGCCGAGCGCGTCCGCGAGGATCGCCTTGATCGTGTCTCCGTGGCTGACCGCCGCCCACGCCGCGCCGGCCCCGTGCTCCTCCGCCACCGCCGCGTCGTGCCGGCGGATCGCCGACACGGCCCGGGCCTGCATCGCGAGCATCCCCTCGCCGCCGGGGAACACCACCGCGGAGGGCTGGTTCTGCACCGTCGCCCAGAGCGGCTCCGTCGCGAGATCCCGCAGCGAGCGCCCCGACCAGTCGCCGTAGTCGCACTCGGTGATGCCCTTGTCGATCACCGTCGCCGGCGATCCCGTCTGCCGCTCGAGGACGAAGCGCGTGGTCTGCCGGCACCGCTCGAGCGGGCTCGACACCACGGTCGCGAGCTCGACCGCCGAGAGCCGCTCCCCGGTGCGCGCCGCCTGCGTGCGTCCGACGTCGTCGAGCCGCACTCCCGCGGTGCGTCCGGCGAGGATCCCCGCGGTGTTCGCGGTGGTGCGTCCGTGCCGGACGAGGAGGAGCGTGGGCATGGGGCCAGCGTAGGCGGCCGTGCTCCGCCCCGCCCCGCCGAGGGGCCGGGGCCGCGCGACTCCATCGCGGGACGGATGCCCCGGCCGCAGCGCCTGCCTAGGGTGGAGGGGCGGCCGCCCACCGCGGCCCGGAAGGGACACACATGGACGGGACGACGCCCCCCGGCATTCCCCAGGACGGCACGGACACCGAGAGCCCCGCCGCGCGCACCGCCGCCGACGGCACCGCTGCCGAGCACACCGACTCCGCGCACACCGACTCCGCGCACACCGACTCCGCGACCCCCGCGTGGGCCGCCCCCGAGGCCTCCGGCCGCCACGGCGAGGTCGCCCTGCGGATCCGCGGCCTCCGCAAGCGCTTCGGCGACAAGGAGGCCGTGAAGGACATCGACCTCGACGTCCCCGCCGGGTCCTTCTTCGGGCTCGTCGGCCCCAACGGCGCGGGCAAGACGACGACCCTCTCGATGGCCACGGCCCTGCTCCGCCCCGACAGCGGCGTCGTCACGATCCACGAGGTCGACGTCTGGAAGGACACCCTCGAGGCGAAGCGGCTGATCGGCGTCCTCGCCGACGGCGTCAAGCTGTTCGACCGCCTCACCGGTCTCCAGCTCGTCACCTACTACGGCCTGCTCTGCGGGCTCGAGCGCTCCGTCGTCGTCGAGCGGACCGACGACCTCCTCGCCCTGCTCGGCCTCGATCCGGCCGACCGCACGCTCGTCGTGGACTACTCCGCGGGCATGACCAAGAAGATCGCGCTCGCCTGCGCGCTCGTGCGCGCCCCGCGCCTCCTGGTGCTCGACGAGCCGTTCGAGTCGGTCGACCCGGTCTCGGCGGCGAACATCCGCGACATCCTGACCGGCTTCGTCGCGTCGGGCGGCACGGTCATCGTCTCGTCCCACTCCATGGACCTCGTCGAGCGGATGTGCGACCGCGTCGCCGTCATCGCCGACGGCCGCGTGCTCGCCTCCGGCACCCTCGAGGAGGTCCGCGCCGGCTCCAGCCTCGAGGAGCGCTTCGTCGAGCTGGTCGGCGGCCGCACCCACCAGGAGGGACCGGCATGGTTGCGCATCTCCTGAGGCTGCGGCTGCTCCTGCTCCGCAACTCGCTGACGCGGAACGTGTGGCAGCTGATCGGCGTGATCCTCGGCGGTCTCTACGCGATCGCGGTGCTCGGCCTGGTCTCGGCCGGCCTGGTCGCGCTCGGAGGCACGGACCCGGCGTTCGCGAACGTCGCGATCGTCCTCGGCGGCTCCGCTCTGATCCTCGGCTGGGTGCTCGGGCCGATCTTCCTGTCCGGCTCCGACCAGAGCCTCGACCTGCCCACCCTCGCGACCTTCCCGATCCCGCTGCGGACCCTCCTCCTCGGGCTCGCCGCCGCGGGCCTCGCGGGCATCCCCGGCGTGGTGACCACGCTCGGGGCGCTCGCCTCCGCGGCCGCCTGGTGGAGCCGTCCGATCGGCATCCTGCCCGGCCTCGTCGCCGCGGTGATCGGCGTCGCGACCTGCGTGGTCGCGTCCCGCCTGATCGGCGCGCTCACCACGGGCCTGGGCTCGAGCCGCCGCTACCGCGAGGTGATCGGCGGCGTCGTGCTCGTCGTCGTCATCCTGCTCGGACCGCTCTTCTTCGGCCTGACCAACGTGATCCGCGACGGCCTGGACGTCCTGCCCGTGATCGCGGGCGCCCTCGGCTGGTCGCCGCTCGGCGCGATCTGGGCCGTCCCCGGATCCGTCGTCGCGGGCGACTGGGTCGCGGCGATCGCGCGCCTGCTGATCGGGCTCGCGACGCTGGCCGCCCTCGTCTGGGCGTGGGCCCGGGCGCTGCGGCACGCGCTCGCGGAGCCCGCCGCGTCCGGCGCGCACTCCGCCTCCGGATCCGCGGGCCTCGGCCTGTTCGGGCGCTTCCCCGGCACCCCGACCGGCGCCGTCGCCGCGCGTGCCCTCGGCTACTGGTGGCGCGACCCGCGCTACAGCCGTGGGCTCCTCGTCATCCCCGCCGTCGTCGTCCTCGCGGTGTTCTACTCCGCGATCGGCAGCGGCGGCGACACCTTCGTGCTGCTCTCGGCCGTGCTCGTCGGCCTGATCTTCGGCGTGACCCTCTGCGCCGACGTGTCGTACGACGGCACCGCCTGGGCGGCGCACGTCAGCTCCGGAGTGACGGGGTCGGCCGACCGCGCCGGTCGCGTCATCGCGGCCGCGATCATCGGCGTCCCTGCGGTGGTCGTCGTGGCGGTGGGCACCGCGCTGTACGCGGGACGCGCCGACGCGATCCCGGCCGTGCTGGGCATGGCGCTGGCCCTCGTTCTCAGCGGGTTCGGAGTGTCGAGCGTCGCCTCGTCGCTCGTCGTCTACCCCGTGCCCGGGCCGGGGGACAGCCCGCTGAAGACGCCGCCGGGCTCCGGGATGATCTCGAGCGTCGTCATGCTGGGGAGCATGGCCGCGACCGGCCTGCTGGCGCTCCCGTCGATCGTCCTCGGCGCGATCTCGCTCATCGGCGGCGACCCGGCCTTCGGCCTGATCGGACTGGCGGCCGCCCTCGTGCTGGGCTCCGTCTTCGCGCTGGTGGGCATCCGCGTCGGCGGTCGGATCGTCGACCGCCGAGCGCCGGAGCTGTTCGCCGCCCTCGTGACGATCGGCTGACGCGGGGGCGGGGCGCGGGTGGGCGGTTCCCGCCCGCCGCCCGTCTCCGCCCCGCTCCCCGCCCCCGCGAGTGCGCGAAAGTTGTCGCACTCGAGCTCGAGTGCGACAACTCCTGCACACTCGCGGGAGCGCCGAGTGCCGAGTGCCGAGTGCCAAGCACTCAAGAGTCGTCGTAGTCGAGCGCGAGCACGATGACTTCTGCGCACTCGAGGGTCGCTCGAGTGGACGAGTGTCGAGTCTCCAAGAGTCGTCGCAGTCGAGGGCGAGTGCGACAACTCCTGCGTGCTTGCGAGTGCGACGACTCCTGCGCACTCGCGGGAGCCGACGAGGACCGCGCGCGCCCGCGAGTGGCCGCGCGCCTGCGAAGGCCCGCACACAGGAGCCGCGGCAGAATGTGGACATGCGCAGCCTCGAAGTCCTCCTCGATCCGGAGTCGGAGGCTCGCGTCCGCAGCCAGTGGGAGGCGCTCGAGGCGGCCGGCGTCCCGAGCCTCGCACTGCACACGTCCGCCAGCAACCGCCCGCACCTCACCCTTATCGCCGGGCCCGAGCTGACCGCCCCGGAGCCGGGCGCGCTCGGTCCGCTGCCGGCGACGGCCGACCTCGGTGCCGTCCTCCTCTTCCCGCACGCCGGGCGCTTCGTCCTCGCCTGGGGAGTGGTCCGCTCGCCCGCCCTCGACGCGCTGCACGGCCGTGCCACGCGCCTCGTGCCGGGCGGCGTCGACACCTCGCTGCCGGACGCCTGGACGCCGCACATCAGCGTCTCTCGCCGCCTCCGCGCCGAGCAGCTCGGCGACGCCGTCCCCCTCCTCGGCGAGCCGTTCACCGTCGGCCTCGCGGGCGTCCGCTTCTGGGACGGCGACACCCGCACCCTCACCGACCTCTGAGCCGGGCGCCGCAGAAGACCCCCGACCTCCCCGCAGCCGCCTCCCCAGCTCCCTCCCTGCGGCCCTTCTCCACAGTTCCCCGGACCCCCGGGGCGGCGTCGGAGGCGGCGGGTAGAGTTCCCCGGGTGACAGAGCCCACCGCGACAGCCCTCCCCGCCCCGCCGCTCGCCGACCTCTCGGCGGAGTCCCGCGGCGGCGTCCGGAGCGACGCGGCGAGCGGCGCCCCGGGATCCGGATCCTCCGAGGCGCAGGCGATCCTCGAGAAGGTCTTCGGCTACGGCTCCTTCCGCGGCGAGCAGCAGGCCATCGTCGAGCAGGTCATCGGAGGCGGCGACGCCGTCGTCCTGATGCCCACCGGCGGCGGCAAGTCGCTCTGCTACCAGATCCCCGCCATCGTGCGCCCCGGCACCGGCGTGGTCGTGTCCCCGCTCATCGCGCTGATGCAGGACCAGGTCGACGCCCTCCGCGCGAACGGCGTCCGCGCCGAGTTCCTCAACTCCACCCAGGACGCGGGCGAGCGCAGCCGCGTCGAGCGCGCCTACCTCGACGGCGAGCTCGACCTGCTCTACGTCGCCCCGGAGCGCCTGGGCAACGAGGGCATGAAGCAGTTCCTCGCCCGCGGCCGGATCGCCCTCTTCGCGATCGACGAGGCCCACTGCGTCAGCCAGTGGGGCCACGACTTCCGCCCCGACTACCTCGCACTGGGCGAGCTCGCCGAGCGCTGGCCCGACGTCCCGCGCATCGCCCTCACCGCGACCGCCACCGAGGCGACGCACCGCGAGATCACCTCGCGCCTGCACCTCGGCGCCGCCCGCCACTTCGTCTCGAGCTTCGACCGCCCGAACATCCAGTACCGGATCGTCAACAAGGTCGAGCCGCGCAAGCAGCTGATCGACTTCCTGCGGCGCGAGCACGCGCACGACGCGGGCATCGTCTACGCCCTCTCCCGCAAGAGCGTCGAGGCGACGGCCGAGGCGCTGCGCTCGGCGGGCTTCGACGCCGTCGCGTACCACGCGGGCCTCGACTCGCGGGTGCGCGCCGCCGCCCAGTCGCGGTTCCTCCGCGAGGAGGGCGTCATCGTCTGCGCGACCATCGCCTTCGGCATGGGGATCGACAAGCCGGACGTGCGGTTCGTCGCGCACATCGACCTGCCCAAGTCGGTCGAGGGCTACTACCAGGAGACGGGTCGCGCCGGCCGCGACGGACTGCCGTCCACCGCCTGGCTCGCCTACGGCCTGCAGGACGTGGTGCAGCAGCGCCGGATGATCGACGAGTCGCCGGGAGACCTGGCGCACCGTCGGCGGATGTCCGCGCACCTGGACGCGATGCTCGCGCTCTCCGAGACGGTCCAGTGCCGCCGGGTGAACCTGCTCGCCTACTTCGGCCAGGAGAGCACCGCCTGCGGCAACTGCGACACCTGCCTCGAGCCGCCCGCCTCCTGGGACGGCACCGTCGCGGCGCAGAAGTTCCTGTCGACGGTCGTCCGCCTCAAGCGGGAGCGCAACCAGCAGTTCGGCGCCGGACACATCATCGACGTCCTCCGCGGCAAGACCACGCCGCGCACCACTCAGCACCAGCACGACGGCCTGGCCACCTGGGGCATCGGCGCCGAGCTCAGCGACACCCAGTGGCGCGGAGTCGCCCGCCAGCTCCTCGCGCAGGGCCTGCTCGGCGTGAACGACGACGGCTTCGGCACTCTCGTGCTCACGCCCGCGTCCGGCTCCGTCCTCAGCGGCGAGCGGAAGGTCGAGCTGCGGCAGGAGCCGGAGAAGCCGGCCCGCTCCAGCGGATCCTCCCGCTCCGGGCGGTCCACCGTCGCCGAGCTGTCGGGCGAGGCTCAGCCGCTGTTCGAGCGGCTCCGGGAGTGGCGCGCCGCGCAGGCCCGCGCGCAGGCGGTCCCGGCCTACATCGTCTTCAACGACGCGACCCTCCGCGAGATCGCGACCGCCGAGCCGGCGACGATGGACGCGCTCAGCATCATCGGCGGCGTCGGCCAGAAGAAGCTGCTCACCTACGGCGGGGCCGTGCTCGCAGTCGTCGCGGGGGAGAGCCCCGAGATCGCCGTCCCGGAACCCGGTGAGGAGGCTCCCGCTCCCCGCCGCGCGCCGGCCGCCCGTGGCGGGTCGTCCCGCTCGCAAGGGGCGAAGCCCTCGTTCGGCCGCGAGTCGTCCGGTCCGCCGGTGTCCGCCGCGCAGCCGCCGGAGGACGACTGGGTGCCGCCGGACGAGCCCGACTGGGAGCCCGGCTGGGACAGCTACTGATCCGTCGTTGAGGCGCGCGATTCACCGCCCGCGACGGAGGCGGGCGCCGGCGCGGGCGATCGTGTTCCGGGCTCCGCGTCGACGATCGTGCCCACCTCGTCACCGACGCGAGCGTCCTCGGTCCGAGGCGCCGGCGAGCGCCCTCAGCCGTTCGCGCCCGTCGACGCCATCCACCCGCCGAGCAGCGTGCAGCAGAACGACACCGCGAGGCCCGCCACCGGCACCCAGAACGCGATCCGCCGCCGCACCAGCAGCACGATCGAGACGACCAGCGCCGCGAGGAACGGCACCCACACTCCTCCCGCGGCGAGGACCATCCCGCCCTCGATCAGGCCGATGTCGCAGGCGTTCGATCCGCCGCACGAGTCGCTGGCCATCGCGAAGAACAGCCCGAAGAACGACAGCAGCAGCGTCACCGCGGAGGCCACGAGGATCAGCACGATCGTCAGCACCAGGTCCCAGACGCGGACCGGGTGCCGATGCGGCACCCCGGATCCCGGCGCGGCCGGAGGCGCGGGAGGCGCGGCCGCGACGTCCACGGGCGGCGCACCCGGAGTCCGGGGAGGCGCTGCCGCGACGTCCGCGGGCGGCCCGGCCGCCGGGTGTCGGGCGGGCGGAGGGGGAGGCAGCGGCGGCTCGCTCATGCCGAGAGACTAGCGAGGCGGCCTCCGGTGCGGCGTCCCTCCTCCGCAGAAGCAGCCCGCAGGGACAGCCCGTTCAGCACACGGACGAGCCGCCCCCTCCTCCGCTCCCGTCGGCAGGGACAGCCCGTCCAGCGCACAGACGAGGCGCCCCGCCTCCGCCTGGTCGGTTCCGACAACGCGCTTCCGCCTCCGCCCGGCGCCGTTTGTGCCCGGGCGACGGAACGTTTCCGCCGCGCCGCCGCGCGACCTACCGTGCGAGGACCGCCTCCGCTGCCGCGCCCGTCGGCACACGACGCACCGGGAGCGGCCCGAACCGCAGACGGTCGAAGGGACACGAACACCATGGTCAGCACCGCTCCCCACCCCCGCTCCGCCGCCGACGCCGCCGACCGGGCGGCCACCGGGCGCACGCGGGCCCGGCGCTCCCGCTCGGGCTCCATCGCGCCCACGCCGCCGGTGGACTCCCTCGGCTCCGAGGTCGACGCGCGCCTGGACGAGGACGGCGCCCCCTCCGTCGACGTCGCCGCCCTCGGCGAGACCCTGCTCGGCGCCTGGCGCGAGCAGCGCCTCGCCAGCCGCGCCCTGACCGCCCGCCCCGAGCTGCACCGCACCGACGGCCTCCCGATGAAGGAGCACCGCCTCCGCGTCTCGGAGCAGATGCGCGTGCTCGCGGCCGAGGGCGGCGTGCACCGCGCCTTCCCGGTCGACCTCGGCGGCGAGGCCGACCACGGCGGCAACATCGCCGGCTTCGAGGAGCTGGTCACCGCCGACCCCTCGCTGCAGATCAAGTCCGGCGTGCAGTGGGGGCTCTTCGGCGCCGCGGTCCTGCACCTGGGCACGCGCCCGCACCACGAGAAGTGGCTGCCGGGGATCATGAGCCTCGAGATCCCGGGCGCCTTCGCGATGACCGAGACCGGGCACGGCTCCGACGTCGCGTCGATCGCCACGACCGCCACCTACGAGGACGGCGAGTTCGTGCTGCGGACGCCGTTCCGCGCGGCCTGGAAGGACTACCTCGGCAACGCGGCGGTGGACGGGCGCGCGGCGGTCGTCTTCGCGCAGCTGGTCACCCAAGGGGTGAACCACGGCGTCCACGCCTTCTTCGTCCCGATCCGCGACGAGCAGGGCGCGTTCCTGCCCGGCGTCGGCGGGGAGGACGACGGCCTCAAGGGCGGTCTGAACGGGATCGACAACGGCCGCCTCCACTTCGACGGCGTCCGCGTCCCGCGCGAGAACCTGCTGAACCGCTACGGCGACGTCGCCGCCGATGGCACCTACTCCTCGCCGATCGCGAGCCCGGGCCGCCGCTTCTTCACCATGCTCGGCACGCTCGTGCAGGGCCGTGTCTCGCTCGACGGAGCCTCGGTCGCCGCGGCGAAGATCGCGCTGACGGTCGCCGTCACCTACGGCGATCAGCGCCGCCAGTTCACCGGCGGCGGCGAGCGGGAGGAGGTGCTGCTCGACTACCAGCGGCACCAGCGCCGCCTCCTGCCGCGCCTGGCCACCACCTACGCCGCCGCCTTCGCGCACGAGAAGCTGCTGACGGCGTTCGACGAGGTCTTCTCCGGCGCGAACGACACCGAGCAGTCGCGGCAGGACCTCGAGACCCTCGCCGCGGGGCTGAAGGCGCTCTCGACCTGGCACGCTCTCGACACGCTGCAGGAGGCGCGCGAGGCCTGCGGAGGCGCGGGCTTCCTCGCGGAGAACCGGCTCACGCAGCTGCGCGCCGACCTCGACGTGTACGCGACCTTCGAGGGCGACAACACCGTGCTCCTCCAGCTGGTCGCCAAGCGCCTGCTGACCGACGTCGGACGCCGCTTCAAGGGCGCCCAGCCCGCGGAGCTCGCGCGGTACGCCGCCTCGCAGGTCGCGGGGGCGACCGTCGACAACTCGGGTCTGCGCCGTCTGGCCCAGGTCGTCGCCGATCGCGGATCGACGGCCCGCTCGGTCGGCCAGCTGCGGGAGGACCAGCGCGAGCTGCTCACCGGCCGCGTCGAGAGCATGGTCGCGGGGATCGCCTCACGGCTGCGCCCGGCGTCGAAGCTGCCCTCCGACGAGGCGGCCCGCCTGTTCAACGCGCACCAGAGCGAGCTCATCGAGGCGGCGCGCGCGCACGCCGAGCTGCTGCAGTGGGAGGCGTTCACGGAGGCGCTCGCCGGCGTCGAGGACGCGGGCACGCGCACCGTCCTCACCTGGCTCCGCGACCTGTTCGGCCTGGGCCTGATCGAGAAGCACCTCGACTGGTACCTCATCCACGGGCGCCTGTCGTCGCAGCGAGCGGTCGCGGTGACGTCCTACATCGACCGGCTGCTCGCCCGCATCCGCCCGCACGCCGCCGACCTGGTCGCGTCGTTCGGCTACGGGCCCGAGCACGTGCGCGCGGCGATCGCGACCGGCGCCGAGGCGGAGCGCCAGGAGGAGGCGCACGCCTGGTACGAGGCCGCCCGCGCCTCCGGCACCCTCCCCACTCCGGAGAAGCGCCGCTGAGCCCCTCCTCGAGATGCCGCTCCGGTACGCGACACGTCGCGCGAGGCGCACCGGAGTGGCATCCCGTGGCGACAGGACGGGGAGGGGCGCGTCAGGACGCGAGGAACGCCAGCGCCTGGTCGCGCTCGGCGCGCAGCTCGAGCACGGACTCGTCGATCCGCGCGCGGGAGTGCGCGTCGATCTCGAGCCCCTCGATGATCCGCCACTCGCCGTCGACGGAGCGGACCGGGAACGAGGAGATCAGCCCCTCCTCCACCCCGTAGGAGCCGTCCGACTCGACGGCGGCCGAGGTCCACGACGTGCCGTCGACCCAGTCGCGCACGTGATCGATCGCGGCGGAGGCGGCGGACGCGGCCGAGGAGGCTCCGCGGACCTCGATGATCTCGGCGCCGCGCTTGGCGACCCGCGGCTCGAACTCCGTGTGCAGCCACTCCGCGTCGACCAGCTCGGGCACCGGCCGTCCGCCGACGGTGGCGTGCGTCGCGTCGGGGTACTGCGAGGCGGAGTGGTTGCCCCAGATCGCGACGCCCTCGATCGCGTCGACGGGGGCGTCGAGCTTCGCGGCGAGCTGCGCGACCGCCCGGTTGTGGTCGAGGCGCGTCATCGCGGTGAAGCGGCCGGCGGGGATGTCCGGGGCGCTGCGCCGCGCGATCCAGGCGTTGGTGTTGGCCGGGTTGCCGACGACCAGCACGCGGATGTCGGAGGCGGCGTGCGCGTTCAGCGCGGCGCCCTGAGGCCCGAAGATGCCCGCGTTCGCGGCGAGCAGGTCGGCGCGCTCCATGCCCGCGCTGCGCGGCCGGGCGCCCACGAGGAGGGCGACGCTCGCGCCGTCGAACGCGGCGGCCGGGTCGTCCGTCGCCTCGATCCCGCGGAGGAGGGGGAAGGCGCCGTCCTGCAGCTCGAGCGCCGTGCCCGCGGCCGCGCGGAGGCCGGAGGGGATCTCGAGCAGGTTCAGGCGGACGGGGACGTCCGGCCCGAGGAGCTGACCCGAGGCGATGCGGAAAAGGAGCGCGTAGCCGATGGCGCCTCCCGCTCCCGTGACCGTGACCGTGACCGGAGTGCGCTGCTGGTTCATGCGCCGAGCGTATTCCCGCCGGCTGGGGGAGGGGGAGGAGTCAGCCGGACGGCGGGCCCTCGGCGGGAGGCGCCGTCGACCCGCGGAGCACGAGCTTGTTGCGCAGCCGCACGTGCTGCTCGGTCACGCTCCCGCCGTCGATCAGCGTCAGGAGCGCCCGGGCGGCCGCGCGCCCCACGCGGTGCAGCGGCTGCCTCACCGTCGTGAGCGCGGGGACCACCCGGGAGGCGTCGGGCACGTCGTCGTAGCCCACGACCGACAGCTGCCCCGGCACCGAGAGGCCCAGCGCCCGGGCCGCCTCGATCACGGCGATGGCGGAGGCGTCGTTCGCGGCGAGGACCGCCGTCGGGCGGTCGGGCAGCAGCAGCAGCTCGTGGGCGGCGGCGAGGGAGGGGTCGTGCCGGTAGTAGCCGACCCGTACGAGCGCGGGGTCGTAGGGGAGGCCGGCGTCCGCGAGCGCCCGCTGGTAGCCGGCGCCGCGCCGGTGCGACGACTCCAGGTCGGGGCGGCCCGCGACGAAGCCGATGCGGCGATGGCCGAGCCCGATCAGGTGGCTCGTCGCCAGCTGCGCTCCGCCGAAGTCGTCGGTCGCCACCGAATGCAGCTCGGTCTGCGCGGTCAGCGGATCCACGACGACGAGCGGCAGGTCCGACGAGGGGATCACGCCGGAGGGAGTCACCAGGATCGCTCCCGCTACGTGCGCCTCGGTGAGGCGCCGCAGGGACTCCTGCTCCCAGCCCGCCCGGCCCCGGCGGCTCGCCCCGCTGCCGGCGAGGAGGTCGAACCGGGTCCCCCGGAGCGCCGTCGCCACTCCCTGCAGCACCTCCGTGCCGAACGGCTCGAAGTCGCCCAGGAGCACGCCGATGACGCCCGAGCGCTCCGCGCACTCCGTCGTCACGACCTCCTGCTCGGCCTCCGCCGTCGCCGCCCCTGCGGACATCCTCGTCCCCTCCCGCCGTCCCCGCCCGGCCGCGGCGGAACGCGGTGATCGCCTCGCTGCGCTGCTCCGGACGGTTGAGAACACGTCCTTGCAATCGGGAATGTTCCCGGTAACATTGCCCGCAAGACTAGCTGAGGGAAAGCTCAGCAGTCGAGAGAGACGAGTGTCGGGCAGCCTTTCTCCCCTCAGTGCTGAGGGGGTCGAGAGCTGGAGCTCGCGTGGCCACGCTGTGGAAGCCGCCGCGCACGAGCCGTCCGCCGCTCTCCGCGCGTCCTGCGCTCCAGGCGCGGCCGAACGCCCCTCGGGCTGCGCCGCGCTCCGTCCTCTCGCGGCCTCGGGCCGCGCCACCACTCCGCGCCGTCCGGCGCTCGACCTGATCGGCGACGATGCCGATCGAGTGAGGAACACCATGTCCACGCGACGCACCCCCCGACCCCTCTGGCTCGTCCGCTCGGGCGCAGCTCTCGCCGGCTGCCTGCTCCTGTCCGGCGTCGCCGCCGCGGCCGCGGCCGCCGACACCGAGTACGGCTCCGACGACGTCGACGTGAACGTCAGCATCGAGGAGCTGGAGCAGCCCGGCGCCCTCTCGATGTCGATCGACGGCACCTCCGCCACGCTCGCCGAGGAGGGCTCCACCCCGACCGTGCGCGCCTTCACGGGGCAGCTGCCCGACGTGACCGTGACGGACACCCGGACCGTCGACGAGATCCCGGCCGGAGCCGGCTGGTACGTCCTCGGCTCGGCGAGCGCCTTCACCGGCGACGCGGACCAGGAGGACATCTCCTCCGACCACCTCGGCTGGACGCCGGTCCTCGTGGACGGCGGCGAGTCGGGCCTCGTGTCCGAGGGCGACCCGGTCGACACGATCCTCGACGAGGGTGCCGACGCCGTGGGCCTGTTCGACCAGGAGCTGCTCGCGCTGTCGCTCGACTCGCAGGAGACCGCGACGGACGGGTCCTGGACCGTGTCCGCGGGCCTCACCCTGAAGACCGAGGCCGACGTCGCCCCCGGCGACTACTCCTCCGTCCTGACGCTGTCGCTGTTCGAATGACCCCGATGCGCGCAGTCGCCTCCACGGCGATCGGCGCCCTCCTCGCGGCGGGCCTGCTCGCCTCCGGCGCGGCTCCGGCGACCGCGGCCGGCGCCTGGTCGCCGAAGGCCTCCTACACGTCGACGGACCGCGGCGACGGCACCTACTCCGTGCCGCTGCTGAACGCCGACGTGCCCGACGTCAGCGTCGAGCGCGTGCCCGCGTCCGAGAACGACGAGGGCCGCGACATTTACTACATGATCAGCACCACGATGCACCTCAGCCCGGGCGCCCCGATCATGAAGTCCTACGACCTCGTCAACTGGGAGATCGTCAACTACGTCTTCGACCGGCTCGAGATCGGCGACCGCTTCTCGCTCCGGAACGGGCAGAACTCCTACGGCAACGGCCAGTGGGCCTCGTCGCTCCGGTACCACGACGGCCGCTACTACGCGGTCTTCAACACCAACAACCTCGGCGGCTCCTACCTCTACTCGACCGACGACATCGAGGACGGAGCCTGGACCCGCACGGCCCTCGGCCGCGCCTTCCACGACCCGTCGCTCTTCTTCGACGACGCGGACGGCGGCACGCCGTACATCTTCTACGGCTCCGGATCCACCAGCGCCGTGAAGCTGAGCGAGGACCTGACGACCGTCGTCGCCGAGTACCCGAACATCCTCCGCACCTCGGACTACCCGGGAGCCGGCTACCTCGGCGGCCTGTTCGAGGGCGCGCAGGTGCAGTACATCGACGGGCAGTACTACATCGTCATCATCACGTGGCCCTCGGGCCAGGGCCGCCAGGTGGCGCTGTTCCGCTCGTCCGAGCTGCTGGGCCGCTACGCGACCGCCGACGGCAGCAACCCCTACGAGGGAAAAGGCGTGCTGAACTCCAGCGGGTTCGCCCAGGGGAGCCTCGTGCCGATCGCGAAGGAGGACGGCTCGACCGCCTGGCACGGCATGTTCTTCCGCGACAGCTTCCCGACCGGCCGCATCCCCGGGCTCATCCCGGCGACGTGGAAGGACGGCTGGCCGACGTTCGGGACGAACGGCTCGGTGCCGGTGGGCGGGAGCTTCCCGAAGCCGATCCGCCTCAGCCCCGAGGAGGAGCTGTTCGAGCGGCAGAAGAGCATCGTCGTCTCGGACGACTTCGACAACGACGCCCCGGCGAAGGCCTACCAGGACGAGTCGTGGACGATCCCGCCCGCGCCCTCCTACGACGCGTCGCTGCTCGGCGTGCAGCTGCTCCAGAACCCGGGAGCGGAGTCGGGGACGGCGCCGTGGGCAGGCCAGTTCGGCGCGACGCTGTCGGCCGACACGACCGACCCGGCGTCCGGCACCGCCGCGCTCCGCGTGGGCACCCGCACGCTCAACGGCTCAGGCCCGAGCCAGGTGCTCGCGAACAAGCTGCAGCGCGGCGTGACCTACACCGTGTCCGCGAAGGTGAAGTACACGACCGGCCCCGCGTCGGTCCGCTTCAACCTCTGCGCCGACTTCGGCGCGGGACCCGTGACGATGGCCTCCGCCGCCGTCACGCAGGGGCAGTGGACGACGATCACGGGGACCTACACGGTGCCCGAGACCGCGAACGTCGGCAGCGTGAAGTTCGCCGTCGAGACGCCGTGGGGCAATCCGCAGCCGGCGTCCTCGAGCACCGAGTACCTGCTCGACGACGTCTCGCTCGTCGGCGCCGCTCCCACCCTCGAGCGCCCGACGGCCGCCGAGATCGAGCCGAACGGCTCGACCCTCGCCCTCCCCTGGCAGTGGAACCACGCCCCCGACAACCGCTACTGGTCGCTGACCGAGCGCGAGGGCTGGCTCCGCCTCACCAACGGGAAGGTGCTCAGCGGAACGGCCGCGCACACGCGTCTCTCGGGCTCGCCCGAGATGACGTACCTGGAGGAGGCGCGCAACACGCTCTCCCAGCGCATCGTGGCTCCGAAGCAGTCGGCGGAGGCGGCGTTCGACGTCTCCGGGATGAAGGACGGCGACGTCGCCGGCCTCGCGGCCTACAACCGCGGCTTCTCCTACGTCGCGGTCAAGCGCGTGGACGGCGTCACCACCGTCGGCGTCGTGAACCGCAGCCAGCCGTTCGCGACCACGTTCGACCAGGCGGCCGTGGAGTCCTTCCTCCCCGGCACCACCGCCGCCCTCGGCGACGCCTCGCAGGTGCGCCTGAAGGCCGACCTCGAGCTCTCGGCCCCGGCCGGACAGCTCTGGACGACCTTCTCGTACAGCCTCGACGGGACGAGCTGGACGAAGCTCGGCAGCCGCGTCGGCCCGCAGACCCTCGACGGTCAGCTCACGCACTTCATGGGCCACCGCCTCGGGCTGTTCAGCTACGCGACGAAGACCGCCGGCGGCCACGTCGACGTCGACGAGTTCCTCCTGAGCGACACCCTCTCCTCGGAGGGGAAGGCGCTCGACCGCTCGCAGCTCGACGCGGCCGTCGCTCACGCGGCGACGCTCCGCTCCGACGACTACCCGGCCGACGCCTGGTCCGACCTCCAGTCGGTCCTCGCGAAGGCGCAGGCGGTCGGCACCGCGGGAACGCAGAACCAGATCGACGCCCCGGAGCGCGCGCTCAGCTACCAGCTGGCCCGCCTCGGGACGCTGAAGGAGGCGTCGCTCGATGTGACCGCCGCCGCCGCGACCCGCTGCATCGCGGGGAAGGTTGTCGTGACCGTGCGGGCGACCAACGCCGACGACGTGCCCGTCGCCCTCCGGATGGAGAGCGCCTCCGGCACGAAGACGGTCGCCGCGCTCGCACCCGGCGCCACGACGAGCCACGCCTTCACCACGCGGGCGGCCTCGGTCCCCGCCGCCGAGGTGGTCGTGACCGCGACCGCCACCCTCGACGGCGAGCCGGTGACGACCACGGTGAGAGCGCCCCACTCGGCCGCGTCCTGCGGCTGAGCACTCCGGGGGCGGCCCGCGCGGCCGCCCCCGCCCCCGAACGCGTCAGCGGCACCCGTCGCCGACGATCTCCTGCACGACACGATCAAGGAGGATCCGTGAGATCACCACAACGAGAAGCCGCTCCGAAGGGGCGGTTGCGGCTGAGGCTGCTGGCCACGGCCGCGCTGACCGCGCTCCTGGTGGCCCCCTTCGCCGCCCAGACCTCGTCCGCCGCTGAGGCGGAGCTCATCGTCAACGGCGGCTTCGAGAGCGGCATCAGCAGCTGGTTCGTCAACAACGGCAACGCCGCCGACGCCGGCACCATCGCGACGACCACGGATGCGCGCACCGGCACCGCCGCAGCGCTCGTCACCGGCCGCACGACCACCGGCGCGGGCGCCATGCAGGACCTCAGCGGCAAGGTCGTCGCCGGCCAGACCTACCAGGTCAAGGCGCAGATCAAGTACGAGAACGCCGCGAGCCCCGCGACCAAGCAGTTCTTCGCCACCATGCACTACGGCGGAGGCACCTACACGAACCTCGCGAGCGTCACCGCCACGAAGGGGCAGTGGGCGACGATCAACGGATCGTTCACCATCCCCGCCGGGCAGAGCGTCGCCACCGCGCGCCTCTTCTTCGAGACGCCGTGGACGGCGACTCCGTCGGCCGCGCCCGAGACGCACCTCATGGACTACAAGCTCGACGACGTCTCGCTGGTCGGAGCGGCGCCGCCCGCGCCCGCCTCGCGCACCATCGAGGTCGTGGGCAAGATCCCGGGCGACCACAACCCGCTCATGGGCTGGAAGTTCGGCGCCGACGGCTTCGGCTTCGTCGAGAACGGCCGCGTGTACATGTACATGACGAACGACACCCAGGGCTACGCTCCGAACCCCGCCACGGGCGTCTCGGCGGGCATCGACTACGGCAAGATCAACCAGATCACCGTGATCTCCTCGGACGACCTCGTCAACTGGACCGACCACGGCGAGATCCAGGTCGCCGGCTCCACCGGAGTCGCGCCCTACACCGGCAACTCGTGGGCTCCCGGCATGGCGAAGAAGACCGTGAACGGCGTCGACAAGTACTTCCTCTACTACGCCAACGGCGGCGGCTCCAGCAACGTGATCACCGGCGACTCGCCGGTGGGCCCGTGGACCAGTCAGCGGACCTCCACGCTCATCAACGCGTCCACCCCGGGCGCCGAGGCGGTCGCGTGGAAGTTCGACCCGGCACCGCTCGTCGACGACGACGGCCAGGGCTACCTGTTCTTCGGAGGCGGACCCGCCTCGACCGCGCTCCCCGCGGCCGAGCGCTTCAACAACCCGAAGAATATCCGCGTGATCGAGCTCGGCGACGACATGATCTCGACCCAGGGCACTTCCGCCGTCGTGGACGCGCCCGTCGCGTTCGAGGCGGCCCAGGTGTTCAAGCGCCAGGACAAGTACTACCTCTCGTACTCGTCCCACTTCGGCGGCAACGACTTCGGCGGCAACCAGACCCGCGAGCCCGGCTACCCGGGCGGCGGCGAGATCGGCTACATGATCTCGGACGACCCGATGTCCTGGCCCAAGGAGAACTACGCCGGCGTGATGTTCCCGAACCAGAGCCGCTTCTTCGGAGCCGGCACCGGCGGCAACAACCACCAGTCGGTCTTCGAGCTGGGCGGCAAGTACTACTTCACCTACCACGCGCCGACGCTCAACAAGCGGATCAACGGCGACACCACCCAGGGGTACCGCAGCCCGCACATCCAGGAGCTGCAGTTCAACGCCGACGGCACGGTGCAGCAGGTGGTCGGCGACTACAAGGGCGTCGACCAGGTGAAGGACTTCGATCCGTACCGCACCTTCCCGGCCGAGACCATCGGCTGGAGCAAGGGCATCGCGACGGCGCCGCTCGGCACCCCCGCCGCGGGCGCGACCCAGAACCTCGTGCTGAAGGACCTCGACAACGGCGACTGGACCGCGCTGTCGGCCGTCGACTTCGGGGACACCGGAGCCGCGACGTTCACCGCGAAGGCCAAGGCGCTGCAGGCCGGCGGCACCGTCACCGTCCGCCTCGACTCCGAGACCGGGCCCGTCGCGGGCACCGTCGCGGTGAACGGGACGACCGGCGAGTGGACCGACGTCAGCGCAGCGCTGACCGGAGCGACGGGAGTGCACGACGTGTACTTCAGCTACTCCGGACCCTCCGGCGACCTGTTCGAGCTCGACACCTTCGCCTTCACCGAGGGCGAGGCTGCTCCGGCGCTCGACATCACGGCGAGCGCTGCGACCCGCTGCATCGCGGGCAAGGCGATCGTCACCGTCCAGGCGAGCAACGGCTCCGACGTCCCCGTCGGCGTGACCTTCACGTCGACGTCCGGCACGAAGTCGTTCACCTCGGTGGCGCCCGGCAAGACCGTGTCGCACGCCTTCACCACCCGTCAGGCGAACCTGCCCGCCGGTGCGGTGACCGTCGAGGCCACGGCCATGATGAACGGCGCCCCCGTCGAGACGGAGGTGAGCGCTCCGTACGCGGCGCGCCCGTGCTCGTAGCGCACGGCTGAACCACCGGGGAGCGCCCCCGGCCCTGCGGGGCCGGGGGCGCTCCTGCGCGTGCGGGGATCTCGATCGCCCCTCCGGGGCCGCTCGATCAGCATGTTCGCCGTACTGCTGGTCGAGCAGCGGCGCCTCGAGATCCCAGCTCGATCAGCGGGCGCCGGCCAGGCGCATCGTGCCGCCGGCCTGGGCGGCGAAGGCGCGGGCGGTCGCCGCGATGGTGCGCTGCATGACCCGCGCCGCGGCGGTCGGCGCGAGGTCCGCCGGGCGCGCGAGGCTGATCGTCCGGGTCAGGGTGGGCTTCTCGAGCGTCGGCTCCTCGAGGCGGATCGAGCGCAGCCCCGGGCGCCCCTGCAGCACCATCGCCGGGACGACCGCGACGCCGAGGCCCCGCTCGGCGAAGCGCAGAACCGCGTCCATCTCGGCGCCCTCCAGCACCACGTCCGGCTCCAGGCCCGCGGCGGCGAACGCGGCGTCGGTCGTGCGGCGCAGGTCGTAGCTGGAGTTGAAGACGATCTGCGGGAGGCGGGCGACCGCCGCCAGGTCGAGCGCGCCGGTCGCGGCGAGGGGAGGCTCTGCGGCGGAGGAGACCACGACGAGCTCCTCGACGAGCAGCGGGGTCACCGTGAAGGCGCCGGGAGCGGCCGCGGTCGAGGTCGTCACCAGCGCCAGGTCGAGCTCGCCCCGGGCCAGCCGGTCGAAGAGGCTCCGCGACCCGTCCTCGGCGAGGTGCAGCTCCACGGCGGGATGCACGGAGTGGAAGGCGTGCAGCACCTCCGCGACGAGGCTGATGCAGAGCGTCGGCGTCGCGCCGAACCGTACCCGGCCGCGCTCGAGCCCGGCCAGCTCGGCCAGCTCGCGGCGCACCGATCCGGCGTCGGCGAGCATGCGCCGGGCGAGCGGCAGCAGCAGCTCGCCGGCCGGTGTGAGGGTGCTGCCGGAGCGCGCCCGGTGGAAGAGCTCGGAGCCGAGGTCCTGCTCCAGCGCGGCGATCCGGCGGCTCAGGGAGGGCTGCGCGAGGTGCAGCTCCTCGGCGGCGCGGGTGAAGCTGCCGAGGCGGGCGACCTCGACGAAACCGGTGAGCTGCTCGAGATCCACGTGCATACCCTACGCGCATGGCCGTGCCCAGCATTATGCATTGGAGTAATCGAAGCGCCGTGCCTAGCGTGGAGGCATGACCACTTCAGAGACCACCGCACCGGAGCGTCGGATCTCCACCTCCGTCCTCGTCATCGGCACCGGCGGATCGGGCCTGCGCGCCGCGATCGAGCTCGCCGAGGCGGGCGTCGACGTCCTCGCGCTCGGCAAGCGCTCGAAGTCGGACGCGCACACCTCCCTCGCCGCCGGCGGCATCAACGCCGCCCTCGCCACGATGGACCCCGACGACAGCTGGCAGCAGCACGCGGCCGACACCATCACCGAGTCCTACCAGCTCGCCAACCCGCACACGGTCGAGATCGTCACCTCCAACGCCGCCCGCGGCATCCAGGACCTCGAGCGCTACGGCATGCCGTTCGCCCGCGAGGACGACGGCCGCATCTCGCAGCGCTTCTTCGGCGCGCACACCTACCGCCGGACCGCCTTCGCGGGCGACTACACCGGCCTCGAGATCCAGCGCACGCTCGTCAACCGGGCCGCCCAGCTCGAGATCCCGATCCTGGACACCGTGTACGTCACGCGCATCCTCGTCAACGAGGACGGAGCCGTGTTCGGCGCCTACGGCTTCGACCTCGTCGACGGCACCCGCTACCTGATCCACGCGGATGCGGTGATCCTCGCCGCGGGCGGGCACAACCGCATCTGGCGGCGCACCTCCTCCCGTCGGGACGAGAACACGGGCGACTCGTTCCGCCTGGCCGTCGAGGCCGGCGGGCGCCTGCGCGACCCCGAGCTCGTCCAGTTCCACCCGTCGGGCATCATCGAGCCCGAGAACGCGGCGGGCACGCTGATCTCCGAGGCCGCGCGCGGCGAGGGCGGCATCCTCCGCAACGGCCTCGGCGAGCGCTTCATGGGCAAGTACGACGCCGAGCGCCTCGAGCTCTCGACCCGCGACCGCGTCGCCCTCGCCTGCTACACCGAGATCAAGGAGGGTCGCGGCACGCCGAACGGCGGGGTCTGGCTCGACGTCTCGCATCTGCCGCGCGAGACGATCATGACCCGGCTGCCGCGGGTGTACCAGACGATGCTCGAGCTGCAGATGCTCGACATCACGAAGGACCCGATCGAGATCGCGCCCACGGCGCACTACTCGATGGGCGGGGTCTGGGTGCGCTCGGACGACCACAGCACCGACGTCCCCGGGCTCTACGCGATCGGAGAGGCCTCCAGCGGACTGCACGGCGCCAACCGCCTCGGCGGCAACTCGCTGATCGAGCTGCTGGTGTTCGGCCGGATCGTCGGGCAGGCGGCGGCGGAGTACTCCGCCTCGCTGACCGCCCAGACCCGCTCGGCCGCGTCCGTCCAGGTCGCCCGCGACGAGATCGCCGGCCTGCTCGCGGCCGACGGCACCGAGAACGTCCGCGCCCTGCAGCGCGCGATCCGCAACACGATGACCGAGCACGCCGGAGTCGTCCGCGACGAGGAGGGCCTGCTCGCCGGGCTCGCCGAGCTGGACGCGATCGAGGCGCGCATCGCCGACATCGGCGTGCACCCGGACATCGCCGGCTTCCAGGACCTCGCCCACGCCTTCGACCTCAAGTCGGCCGCGATGGCCGCGCGGGCCACCCTCGAGGCAGCGCTCGAGCGCCGGGAGAGCCGCGGCTGCCACAACCGCAGCGACTACCCCGACATCGACCCGGCCCTCCAGGTGAACCTCGTCTGGTCGCCCTCCACGGGGATCACCCGCGAGGAGATCCCCGCGGTGCCGGAGGAGATCCAGGCGCTGATCAGCGGCGAGGTCGCCACCGCGGGCAAGCTGCTCGAGTAGCAGGAACCGCGAGGGCACGACGCCGGCTCTCTTCCGAGGGGCCGGCGTCGTGCTGTGCGCGGCGCTCGCCGTCCTGATCGTCACCGCTGACCCGCCGGCGCCGCGCCGGTCCACGGTGAAGCCGCGGAGCATCCGTCGAGGAGGAGCGGACGATGCAGCCCGGAGGCCGGCGCCCGCGTCCGCGCGGGAGGCGGCAGCGCATCCCCGCCGGACGCCCGGCCCCTCTCGACTCGCCGACGGCGCGGTCCTACAGTGGCTGCGACGACCCTCGACTCCCGCCGCGGGACCGACGGCGCCGTCGCGAGCGGAGGGAAGCCGTGTCCTCGACCGCCCCCGTGCCCGGAGCCGACGCCGACACCTCGACGAGGCTCCGCGACTTCCACCAGATCCTCCTCAACACCGCCGTCGCGAACGTGACGACGAGCTTCCTCTGGTTCGCGCTCACGTTCTGGGTGTACCTCGAGACGCGCTCCGTCCTGGCGACCGGGATCATCGGCGGCGCCTACATGCTGCTCGTCGCGGTCTTCGCGATGGCCTTCGGCACGATCGTGGACCGGCACCGCAAGTTCCGCGTCATGGTGTTCGCCGGCGCGGTCACGCTGGTGTCCTTCGGCGTCGCAGGCGGTCTCTTCCTCGCGCTGCCCGAGGCGGCGCTCCTGGACTTCCGCGCCCCGTGGTTCTGGGTGTTCTCGGGCACGATCCTCTTCGGCGCCGTCATCGAGAACATGCGCAACATCGCCCTGTCCACGACGGTGACCCTGCTGGTCCCGGTGGAGGGGCACGCCCGCGCGAACGGCCTCGTCGGGACGGTCCAGGGCCTCGCCTTCGTGGTGACGAGCGTCTTCAGCGGGCTCGCCATCGGCCTGCTCGGCATGGGGTGGACGCTGGTGATCGCGATCGGTCTCTCCGCCGCCGCGCTCCTGCACCTCCTCTTCCTGCGCATCCCGGAGGACCGGCCCGCGCCGACGGGGGAGAGGGCGCCGCTGATCGATCTCCGCGGCAGCATCACCGCGGTGCGGGCGGCGACCGGGCTGTTCGCGCTCATCGTCTTCTCGACGTTCAACAACCTGATCGGCGGCGTCTACATGGCGCTGATGGACCCGTACGGCCTCGAGCTGTTCCCGGTCGAGCTGTGGGGCGTGGTGCTCGGAGTGACGGCGACCGGTTTCGTCATCGGCGGTCTGCTCGTCGCGAGGTTCGGTCTCGGGAGGAACCCGATCCGGACGATGCTGCTGCTCGTGATGGCGATGGGCCTGATCGGCGCGGTCTTCACCCTCCGCGACTGGTGGTGGCTCTACGCCGGCGGCATCTGGATCTACATGACCCTGATCCCGGCGGTCGAGGCCGCCGAGCAGACGGTGATCCAGAAGGTCGTCCCCTTCGAGACCCAGGGGCGCGTCTTCGGCTTCGCGGCGGCGTTCGAGTCGGCCGCCGCTCCGATCACGTCGTTCCTCATCGCCCCGATCGCCGAGTTCGCGCTCATCCCGTACATGGAGTCGCCGGCCGGGCGCTCGGCGTTCGGCGGGCTGCTCGGCGACGGCATCGGCCGGGGGATCGCGCTGGTGTTCCTGGTCGGCGGAGTCGTCATGATCATCGCGGCCGGCGCGGCGATGCTCACCCGCTCCTACCGCGTCATGTCGGCGCAGTACCTGCGGGAGGCCGCGGCGAGCGGGGAGGCGGAGCCCGTCCGCACGGAGGCGCCGGAGACGCACCGGACCGCGCCGAGCACCGTCGAGCAGAACCGCTAGCGCCCGCAGACGCCGCCCGTCATGCGCCTCCGGGGGGTCCGGCGGACCGGACGGCGCGGACACGAGGGGGACGTGCCGGACGCCCCCTCCCCAGGGTGCGGCGTCCGGCACGTCGGCTGCGACCACCCGGTCGAGGGGCCCTCCTCGACTCCCGAGCGCTCCGCTGCCCCGCGCCTCCGGAGGGAGACATCGGGGCATGCGGCGCCGGCGGGGGGGAGGGCTCTGGTTCCCCGCCCCGCCGGCGCCGGCCGCCCGCGAGGGGCGGCGAGGATGCTCGTTCGGGCGTGCCTCGAGTGACGGCTACATGCCGTCACTGAGCATGGACTGCACCAGCTTCACGTGGCGCTCGAGGTTCAGCTGGCTGAACTCGCTGTTGTAGTTGAGGCCGTAGTTCAAGATGTGACCCGGGGTGCACTGGATTGTCGCGTCCGGTCCGTCCCAGGTGCGCAGCAGTGCCAGGGCCGAGTCCCAGCTGCTGTTCTCGCAGTTCGTGTTGAAGGTGGTCGACGTGCCCAAGCCCACGGTGTGCGAGATCTCGTGCATGGCGGTGCCCTCCACCATGTAGACGCGCTCCTTGCCGAAGCGGATCTGGCCGTAGATGTTCGCATCGGCCGTCGGGGTTCCGGGGCTGTACGAGACGGTCAGGGAGCGGGAGATGTTGCTGAGGCGGTTGTAGCGCGCCACGGCGCGGTCCATCGCGTCGGTGATGCGGGCGTAGGCGTCGGCCTCGTCCGCGGTCGGGCTCGCGACGCGGTTCAGCGTCCAGGTGATCTTCTGCACGGTCGGATCGGTCAGTGCCCAGCGCTGGGCCTTGGAGCCGGTGCAGGTCCACTGCTGAATGGGGGAGCCGTCGATCTGGCGAAAGTCCTTGTTGTCGAGGCAGAGGTCGCTGTGCCGATTGGCGATCTCGGCGTAGCCTCCGCCGACGGAGGTGATCCGCCACTGCTGGGCGGTGCTGCCGTTGCAGCTCCACTGCCGCACCTCCGAGCCCGGAGTGGTGCCGAAGTCGAAGTTGTCGAGGCAGAGGTTGCTGAAGGTGTTCT
Source organism: Rathayibacter sp. AY2B5 (assembly GCF_002931645.1). Lineage (NCBI taxonomy): Bacteria > Bacillati > Actinomycetota > Actinomycetes > Micrococcales > Microbacteriaceae > Rathayibacter > Rathayibacter sp. AY2B5. The sequence continues at coordinate 58,571 of NZ_PSUE01000020.1, forward strand.
TGATCTCGGCGTAGCCGGTGCCGAGGTCGGTGACCTGCCAGCGCTGGTTGCTCCCCTCGGTGCAGCTCCACTGCCGCACCTCGGCTCCGGGCTGAGTGCCGAAGTCGAAGTCGTCGAGACACATGCTGCTGTGCTGGTTGCGGATCTCCTGCGCCGATCCGAGGCCGACCGGGGCGGTGGCTGCAGAGGCGGGCGAGCTGATGCCGAAGGTCGTGATGCCGACGACGGCCGCGATCAGGGCGCCGATCAGGCGCTTGGAGGGGTGGGACTTCGTTGTCCGGGACATGGGTGCCTTTCACAGACATCCGGCGTCCCCGAAGGGACGCGGATGAGGGTCGCAGGAAGGAGCCGTGTCCGAAGGGATCGGAGCACGGCAGAGGATGCGCCGGAGCGACCGGGATGGTGATCCGGTCGTCCCGCCGCGGGACGCGTCAGCGCCGACGCTCCGAGTGGGATGGGAAGCTGATCACGACCTGCATGTTGACGTGGACAACCATCGACCGGTCGCGGAGCCGGTGTCAAGTGCCGGTCTCGAGCGGATCCGGTCCGAGCCCCGCCGGGCGAGGGTGATCCGTCCACGCGGATCCCCGTGCTCGCAGGGAGAGAGCGCTCACACCCGCCGTCGCTGCGGCATCGCCCGGGAATCCGCCATTGTTACCGTTAACAAAAGTCGGTACGGTGTCACCTGAAGTGGGCAAGCGCGTCCTCGCGCCTCGCGTCCCACTCCGACCGGTTCGAAGGCGAACCTGAGAGGAACGTCGATGATGACGACAGCACCACCCTCCCGCCGCACCCTCCCGCCGCAGGCCCACGCCCGGCCCCGATGACTGTCGGCCCGGCCGACACCTTCCACGCGGTGACCGCGGTCGGCGCCCGCAGCGCGCGACGTCTCGTCCTCGCACCCACGTCGACCTCCGCCTCCCGATCACGGGTCGCCAGGCCCGCGTCCCGGGCCGCCTTCCGGCGATTCCCTCCCCGCCAGACGGACGCCGGACTCACCACTCCGCCGGCCGATCGCGCGGGCTCCGTCCTCCCCCTCCGACCCCTCACCTGAAGGACCCCCCATGTCACGAACCCCCCGGCAGGAGCGCACCCGGCGCTCACGCCTCCCCCGAGCGGGCGCCGCGCTGACGCTCGCCATCGCCTGCCTCGGCGGCGTACTCGGACCGATCGGCGCCGCCGGCGCCGCAGAGACCGTCCCCGCTCCCGCGCTGCAGTACTCGTTCGACGGCATCGGCGCGACGCTCGCCAATGGAGCCGTCGTCGCCGACTCCGCTCCGGGCAACCACCCCGGCACCCTGATCAACTCCGGCGCGACCAGCGTCGCGGGTCCCTCCGGCGCCTCCACCGACCGCGCTCTCTCGCTCCCGGGCGGATCGAGCACGTCGGCCGCGCCGCACGTCCGGATCGCCCCGGGCCTGATCCCCGCCGGCACGCAGGACGTCACGATGTCCGCCTGGCTGCGCTGGAGCGGTGCTCCGGACTGCACCTGGCCCTTCACGCTCGGCTCCAGCGTCGACTCCCACGTCCTCTCCACCACGAAGTGCGGACCGGCCGGCTTCGGCGCGATCAAGAGCGGCTCCGAGGTGCGGGCCGCAGGCAACACTCCGGTCGCCGCGAACCGCTGGGTGCACATGGCGGTCGTCGTCAAGGGCGGCCAGTCGGTCTCGACCTACTTCGACGGAGCTCTCGTCGGCCAGGGCAGCACGACCTTCACCGCCGCGTCCGCGATCGGCACGTCCACGTTCTCCGGCTTCCTCGGCAAATCGTTCTACGGCGCGGACGCCTACTGGGCCGGTGCCATCGACGACATGCAGGTCTGGACCTCCGCGCTCACCGCCGGCCAGGTGCAGCAGAGCGCCGCATCCGTGCACTCGGTTCTCGCGAACCAGGACGCCGCCGTCTCGCTCGGCGACACCTCGAACGTGACCTCGAACCTCGCCCTCCCCACGACCGGCGCCAACGGCTCCACGATCACCTGGACGTCGAGCGCCCCCGGCGTCGTCAGCACCAGCGGCGTCGTCACCCGGCCCGCCGCGGGCAGCCCGGACGCCACCGTCACGCTGACCCCGACCGCCGTCCACGGCGGCATCACCGTCGTCGGCCGTGCCACCACCGTGTTCGTCCCGGCGTACGCCGCCGGTGACAGCGCCGAGGCCGAGCTCGCCCGGGCCGTCGCCGACGGCATCAGCAACGATCCCGCTCTCGCCGGACCGGTGCGCGGCAGCCTGAACCTGCCCTCGACCGGAGCCGACGTCGCCGCCACCGCCGCGCGCGCGAACAGCTCCAGCGCCGTGGTCAGCTGGACCTCGTCGAACGAGGCCGTCATCACCTCCGCCGACAAGGGCACCGCGCCGAACGTCGTCGCGAAGGGCTCGCTCACGCGCCCGTCCGCCGACACCACCGTCACCCTCACCGCGACGGTCACGGTGCCCGGCACCACGCCCCTCGTGCGGACGCTCACGCGCACCGTTCCGGCCGCGGCTCCCGTGGCCGCGAGCGACCTCGACGCGTACCTGTTCGCGTACTTCACCGGCGACAGCATCGAAGGCGAGAAGATCCGCTTCGCGACCTCCGACGGCAACGACTCGCTCACGTGGAAGACACTGAACGACGCCCAGCCGATCCTCACCTCCACCATGGGCACGAAGGGGCTGCGCGACCCGTTCGTCTTCCGCTCGAAGGAGGGCGACCGCTTCTTCCTGATGGCCACCGACCTCTCCGTCGGCACCACCGGCTTCGGCGGATCGACCAACCGCGGCAGCCGCTACCTCGAGATCTGGGAGTCCACGGACCTCGTCAACTGGGGCCAGCAGCGCCACGTCGAGGTCAACCTGCCCAACGCGGGCATGACCTGGGCACCGGAGGCCACCTACGACCCCACCATCGACGCCTACGTCGTCTACTGGACCTCGGCCCTCTTCACCGACAGCACGCGCAACGTCGAGGACGGCAACGGACCGCAGATCCTCACGTCCACCACCCGCGACTTCCGCGACTTCACCACCCCCGAGGTCTGGTTCAAGGCCGCTGACGTCCCCTCGCTCAACAAGAGCAACGGACTGATCGACGCCACGATGCTCAAGGACGGCGACACCTACTACCGCTTCACGAAGGCGACCCAGACCAGCGGCTGCCCCTCGCCCGACATCATCGGACAGAAGTCGACGAACCTCCGCGCCACCACCGCCTCCGGTGCGTGGAGCCTCATCGACACCTGCATCGGCCGCACCGCCGGAACGCCGGAGGTCGAGGGTCCCGAGATCTTCAAGACCAACGAGGGCGACCGGGCGGGGTACAAGTACTTCCTCTGGACCGACAACTACGGCGGACGCGGCTACATCCCGCTCGGCACGAACTCGCTCGAGGGCGACATCCAGTGGACGATCCCCAGCAGCTTCTCGCTGCCGACGTCGCCCCGCCACGGATCCGTCGTCTCCATCACTGCGAAGGAGCGCGACGGGCTCGCCGCGAAGTGGAACCCGTCGCTCCTGGTGACCTCGATCGACGCCGTGGCGCGGACCGTTCAGGCCGGATCGACCACCGTCGACCTGCCCGCCACGGTGGGCGCGACGTTCAAGGACGGCCACCGTGAGACGGTCGCCGTGACGTGGGCGACCGCCGATCTCAGCTCGCTGAAGAAGGCGGGCGACACCGTGCAGGTGCGCGGACAGCTCGCCAACTCGGCAGCGACGCCGGCCATCGCCACCATCACCGCCACGGCTCCTCCCGGACCGTCGCTGACGGCCTCGGCCGCGAGCCGCTGCGTCGCCGGCAAGGTGACGGTCACCGCGACCGGCACCAACACGAGCGGCTCCACGGTCGAGATGACCGTCGGCTCGCAGTGGGGGAGCAGGACCTTCGCCGGGGTCGCTCCCGGCAAGTCCGTGTCCGCCGCCTTCACCACCCGGGCGACCTCGGTCACCGCGGGCGAGGTGAGCGTCGCCTCGAAGGACGCGAACGGCACCAGGACGGCCACCGCGCCGTACTCGGCGCTCACCTGCCGCTAGGCCGGTGACAGGGGAGGGGCGGCGTCCAGCCGCCCCTCCCCTGACCTCCTCCGTTCCGGGGCCTCCGGCCACCGGAGCAGGGGAGCATGGACCCTGGGTCCGTGCTCCCCGAATCCACCTCTCCCACGGAAGTAGACGAACAATGCGGTTCCGACGCACGACGGCCCTCCTGGTCGCCGCGAGCCTGACAGCGGGAGGGGCTGCGCTCGGCGCGGCACCCGCACAGGCCGCGGTGCCCAGCCCGGTCCTCTCCTACGACTTCTCCTCGTCCGCCGCCGTCGGCTCCGCCGTGGGCGCGGGCACGACCCTGACCGACTCCGCTGCCGGCCGCTCCGCCACCGTGCGCGGGACCGGAGCGACGACCGTCGCCGGTCCGCGCGGCGGCACCGACCGCGCACTCCGCCTCCCCGGCGGCGCCGCAGGCAGCTCCGCCGCCTACGCCGAGATCGCGCCGGGACTGACCACGGCGGCCACCACCGACGTGACCATGTCGGCCTGGCTGCGCTGGGAGGGGAACCAGAACTGCAGCTGGGCGTACGCGCTCGGGCAGTCGACCGAGCGGTACCTCTTCACCACGCCCCAGTGCGGAAGCAGCCTGATCGGTGCCGTGAAGAACGGCTCGGAGCAGCGCGCGGCCGACTCCGGTCCCGCCGCCACCGGCCGCTGGAGCCACGTCGCCGTGGTCCTGCGCAGCGGCGTCAGCGTCTCGACCTACGTCGACGGCCGGCTCGCCCAGACCACCCCGACCTCCGCGACCGGAGCGGCGACTGTCGGCACCTCCGCCTTCTCCGGCCTCCTCGGCAAGTCGTTCTACGGCCCCGACCCTCTCTTCGCCGGGGCGATGGACGACGTGCACGTCTACTCCTCCGCACTGACCCAGGACCAGGTGCGCGAGGACGCGGCTCCGGCCGCTGCCGCGATCGCTGCATCGGACGCCGCCGCGGCGACCATCGCCGTGACCGGACCCGTCACCAGCGACCTCTCCCTCCCGACCCGCGGCGCGGGCGGCTCCGTCCTCACCTGGGCGAGCAGCGACCCCGCGGTGATCGGCACCGACGGCTCCGTGCGCCGCCCGGCACCCGGCTCGGCGAACGCCACCGTGACCCTGACCCCGACCGCGACGTTCGCCGGATCCGCCGCCACCGGCACCGCGCGAACCGTCACCGTCGCCGCCGACACCGAGGCCGACGCCACGGCGCGCCTGCGCACCGCCCTCGTCGTCCCGCCGACCGTCGCCTCCGGAACCGCTCTTCCCACGGTCGCCGGCTACACCGTGTCGTGGAGCGCGGACGGTGCCGGCCTGTCCGGCAGCCGCCTCGTGAACGACTCGGCGACCGACCGGGCACTCGCGCTCACCGCCTCCGTGAAGGTCGGCGCCACCACGCTGACGAAGACCTTCCGCACCACCGTCCTCAGCGCCTCCACGGCGAAGACCGTGGTGTCGTACACCCGGACGCCGACCGGCGAGGACAAGGCGAACCAGGACACGATCGCCCGCGGCCTCCACCTGGCACTCGGCTCGTCCGTCGCCGACGCAGCACCGCTCTCGGGCAACTCGGGAGTCCTCTTCGCCGACGGGGTCTTCCTCGGAACCGACAAGGCCGACAACCGCGGCCTCGCGAACCCCTCGCTGTTCACCTTCGCCGACGGCACCGTCGGCGTGATCGCCACGCGCGTCCTGCAGTCGGGCGCGTCCGACGGCACCGGGGCCTCGAGCGCTCTGATCTTCAAGGCCACGGACGCCACCGCGTCCGACTTCACCGAGCTCGGCCTCATCGACCTCGGCACCACCGGCGGCGTCGTCGCGCCGAAGGCCGTCTTCGACACGGACCAGAACCGCTACCTCGTCTCCTGGACCGATTCCTCCGGGGCGGCGAAGTACACGACCGTCACGGACCTCGCCCGCACCGAGCTCCGCGCGCAGGCGTTCTGGCCGAAGGACGGCGGCCGTCGCAGCGTCGTCGTGACCGACGGGAACCGCGGTGCGGTCCTCGGAGGAAGCCCCGCCACCGTCGCCGCTCCCGACCTCTCCGGAGTCCCGGGCCGCGTCGCCGACGCTCTGCCGGGCGGCGCGCTGACGGTCTCCGGCTCCGTCGCCGACTCGCTCGTGAAGAAGTTCGGCCGCACGGTCAACACCGGATCCTCGGTCGCACCGCAGACGATCGATCAGGGCGACACCTCCGCCCTGTCCGGAGTGAAGGCGCAGCTCTCCTACAACGACGGCTCGACCGGCAGCCTCGGCATCGACTGGAACCAGCAGCAGCTCGCCGACCTCGCCGCGAAGGGCCCGGGAACGTACGACCTCTCCGGGACCGTCCGCCAGCGGCAGTACAACGAGCCGTTCGCCTACAACCGCGCGGATCCGACGATCTACCGCTACGAGCGCAACGGGAAGACGCAGTACCTCTTCACCGCCACGGACGACACGAACAACAACAACGTCGCCTCGCAGCACCTGCCGATCCGGGTCGCCGACAGCATCGACCAGCTCAGCGACGACAACGGCGGACGAGCCCGTGAGGTGGACCTCCTCAACCGCACCACGCGGATGGACCGCACCGCCGAGGGCAAGGTGATCGCGGGCTGCTACTGGGCCCCCGAGATCCACGAGATCGGCGGCAAGCTCTCCATCCTGTTCGCCCCGTGCTTCAACCCGGACAACGACCAGTCGAACCAGAACGGTCAGTGGTTCACGGTGCAGGCGCACATCATGCAGCTGCGCGACGGCGGGGACCCCGCGAACCCCTCCGACTGGAGCGCGCCGCGCGCCGTCGTGAAGAGCGATGGGAGCGCCCTCGGACGCCCCGGCACGGGACGCAACATCAGCCTCGACATGACCTACTTCGAGTCCGGTGGAACTGCGTACTACGCCTGGTCCCAGCGCTACGTCGACAACGGAGTGAGCGACCCGGCGACCTGGATCGCCAAGGTCGATCCCGCGAACCCCACCCGCGTCATCGGCGAGCCGACCCCGATCATCGTGCCCTCGCTGACGTTCGAGGACCACCTGTCCGAGGGAGCGTTCGCGATCCAGCGCGACGGGAGGATCACGCTCGTCTACTCCAGCAGCGGCGTCAGCCCGAAGTACATCGTGGGCGGCGCCTGGGCGAAGGAGGGCAGTGACCTGACCGACATCGCGAGCTGGACCAAGTACGACGCCCCGCTCCTGCAGAGCGTTCCCATGCCCGACGGCGTCCTCGACTACCGCACCTACGAGCAGGGTCCCGGCCACGGAGCCGTCACCCAGGACGAGGACGGCAACGACGTGTACGTCTACCACACCTGGGGCAACGGAGTCGGGGGTGACGGCCGCGACACCCGTCTCGCCCGCATCCACTACGCCGCCGACGGCCGGCCGGTCTTCGATCTGACGCCGACGGAGGAGGTCGCACCCGCGAACCGGACTGTGACCGCGAAGGTCACCGTCACGTCGCCGCTGACCGTGACCGCCACGGCGTCGACCCGCTGCGTCAGCGGGAAGGTCGTCCTGACCACTGTGGTCAAGAACGACAGCCGCTCGATCATGGACATCACGACCGTCACCGCCTTCGGCTCGAAGACCGTGACCGGAGTCGCTCCGGGATCGTCCGCGTCGAGCGCCGTCACCACCCGAGCGGTCTCGATCCCCGCGGGGTCGGTGGCCGCGACAGGAAAGGCCGTCGTCGACGGGAAGACCATCAGCACGCAGACGAGCGTCGACTACTCGGCACGCAGCTGCCGTTGAGAAGGCGGGGGAGCGGGCGCCACGATCGCCCGCTCCTCCGCTGTCCCGCCCCGACCGGCACTGCGCCCGACCTGCAGCGCCGCCACCTCTGGAGGACGACCGACGAGATGCACCACAGAGTGAGAACCAGGACCGTCCCGACCACCGGGCTCGTGCTGACGAAGGTCGTGCAGTCGCACCCCCTCACCGAGGAGAAGGACGACGGAGCGGCCGGGAGCGCAGCTGCCGTCGGAGGACACGACCTCCTGCTGATCAACGGCAACGCCCTCCCTCTCTCCTGAGCCCCCCTGCGCCGTACGGACGGGTCCTCGACCCTGATCGCCCGACGATCCCGCCGCGGCGGCATCACCACCGGCTGCGGACCGGGGCGGCGATCGGGCCGTATCCTGCTGTCCGGACCGATCGCTGATGTGCGAACCTCTCCTGAGCGGACTCCCGGATGCGGGCCGACCGTGACCGGTCCGGCCCGTACCTCTCGTTGCAGCAGGAGACCGCCGTTCCCCAGGAGATACCCGTGATGCGCCTCGATCGATTCCTCGTGTCCCTGGCACGCTCTGCGCGGTGCACGAACCGCTGCGGAGCCTGCGGGCTCGACTGCAGCACCGACGTCTTCATCCTGATCGCGCTCGCGACCGGAGAGAACCGCGACGAGACCCGCCTGCGAGCAGTCCTCGACCTCCGCTCCGGCGACCGTGTCGAGGTCCTCGAGGTGCGCAAGCGGCTCCTCCGGCTCTCCCGCCGGGGCCTGGTGCTCCTGGAGAGAGGCAGGAGGACCGCACTGCAGCGCATCGAGCGCTTCTCGATCACGCGCGACGGCCGGGCCTTCCTGGCGTCCCACGCGAGAGCGCTGGACCTCCTCGCCGAGGAGATCCACGTCGCGCTGCTGTCCCGCTGACGAGCGGAGTGCCTGTGCGGGCGCACGCGGGACGTCTCCTGGTCGGCCGTCGTCGGACCGGTCGTGTCGGTGACGCTCCACGTGGCGCGACTTCGACATGGACGTCGCCTCCGGCTGCGTCCTGAGCGCTCCGGGGCAGCACGAGGCGTCGCCGACCATCCTGGGCGCCGCGTTCGCGACCGTGCTGCCGTGGCGCGACGCGATGGCGGCGCTCCTCGAGGAGGCCGTCCCTGCTGCATCCTCAGCAGTGCGAGGCCGGCCTGGGGCTCGCCTCGACCCAGGAGCCGGGTCCGGGGACAGGCCTGTCCTGATCCTCGACCGCAGAAGGAAGAGTCTCGGTCCCGGTCGAGCTCCTCCGACCGGGATCCGCCTCGCGCCGGAAAGTGCCCTTCGTGCATCACCCCGTGCTGGAGAGCTGGATGATCTCGGAGATCACCGCGGCTCGAGTGTCGTCCGGTATCCGATCGCCTCCGAGGGAGTGGTGTGACCACAGGCCGTCAGCGGCAAGACAGGCGATGAACTGGCGGAGAGCGATCGGATCGGTCGCGGTCTCCTCTGCGGAGGGCGTCCACCTTCGGCGCACCTCCGCTACCGGCGCTCGGAGAGCGGTGTCGCTGCCCGTGGCCTGGAGGAGTCCGATCTGCATGTGCGTCGACGGCGTCAGGGCGACGGTGACGTAGACACTCACGCGCTCCGTCAAGGTGGCCTCGTCCGCCGTCTTCCCCGCGACGTCGATCAGCTGGGCTTCCCAGCCGGCCGCGACGTGCTCCTGGAGAGCATGGGCGAGATCGGCTCGATCGCGGAAGTGGTACATCATTCCGCCGCGTGTCAGCCCAGCCTCTTCGGCAGTCGCTTCGAGCGTGACGCGGACAGATCCTTCCCGCGCCGCGGCGCGTACCGTGGCGTCGAGGATCCGAGTCCGGTTGTTGGGTCGCGTCGCGCGAGGAGACGTCCGAGGAGAGGGCAGGACCTCCTCACCGCTGGGTGGGTTCGATTCCATGTCGTGATCGATTCCGCCGCTCCCTCGGTCCGAGTGAGCGGCTAGGGACGGCGGGTGCTGAGGCGGCCCGGAGGGTGTCGACGCGGCCGCACGAGCGGGTGCGACAGCGTCGGCCGCCAGTTTGCCATCCTCTCCTGCCGACGTCGGAAGGTGAGGCCCGACCCCCTCGGTGTCGAACTGTCCTGACGACGGCGCTGGTGCCTCTTCGTCAACCTGGTCTTCGTCGCCTTCGGCCTCGTCGGCGGGGCTCTCGTGCTCCGCGAGAGCAAGGCGGAAGGAGACAACCGCTACGACGTCTGGGGAACCGTCACGGTGACCCTGGGACTGGGCGCGATCGTCTACGGGTTCACGCGGGCTGAGCACGGATGGGGCGCGATCGACACCGTCGCCTTCCTCGCACTCGGCATCGTCCTGCTGACCGTCTTCGTGCTCATCGAACGCAAGGTCGACCAGCCGTTGCTGCCCCTGCGCGTCATCCTGCGTCGTGTGCGAGGCGGCGCGATCCTGATCCAGGCCGCCAATGGCGCCGTGATGATCGGGGCCATCCTCTATCTCGCGTTCTACTTCCAGATCGTGCTCGGAATGGGACCGCTGATGGCAGGGCTCGCGAACCTCGCCATGACCGTCGCGATCATGGCGTTCTCGCCCGTCACCACGAAGATCCTCAACACGTTCGGCCCCCGACCCCTGATGATCGTCGGGCCGCTCGTCTCGGCAGCAGGGCTCTTCCTGCTCCTCGGCATCACCCCGGACGAAAACTACTTCCTCCAGGTCCTGCCCGCCCTGGTCGTGCTCGGAATCGGACTCTCCATGCTCTTCGTGCCCGTCCAGAACCTCGCCCTTCTCGGGGTCGAGAACGAGGACGCCGGAGTGGCCTCCGCCGTCGTCAACTCCGTCTTCCACATCGGCGGGTCCATCGGTCTCGCGGTGTTCACCGTGTTCTACGCGAGCACCGCGGACTCCGCCATCGCGTCCGGAACGGCCGAGCTCACCGCATTCACCGACGGCTACAAGGCCGTGTTCCTGGCCGCAGCAGTGACCATGGTCGCCGCCTCTCTCACCGGATTCCTCCTCATCCGAGGGAAGAAGGAAGATCTGAACCCCGCCTGGGACGAGGCGGAGGCCGCCCTCGTCCACTGAGACGATGCCGAAGGGGCGGGCCGGTTCGTGCAGCAGCGGCAGACCGGCTCGCCTCTTCCCGTCCGACTCACGACGCCCCGTACGTCGCCGACCGACGACCTCCCCTCGATGGGGAGTCGTTCGTGGATCGCAACGGTCCGGTCGTCCGACGCGGCCGCGTCATCCGGTGGGTCTTCTCCCGCGATGCCGGCTGCACCGCCGAGATCATCGAGGGTCGCGACCCGGTCGCCCGGCACATCACCGCAGACCGGAACGACGACGCCCGGCCGCCCTCAGGTGAGAGGCGGCCGGGCGTCGTCGGTCGGAGGACCCGGTCAGGTCAGCCGCAGCGGAGCGCCGGGTAGGCGGCGCTCACGGGAGCGGAGGCGCTGCCGACGGTGGCGACCCCCTGGACGGTGCCGGCGGCGACCGAGGCGGCCCGCGTGGTCACGGCCAGCGAGGCGGTCCGGCCCGCATCGATCTGCTGCGTCTTCGCGCCCCACAGGGTGTTCCAGCGGAGGTCGGCGGTCGACGCGGCCTTGTTGACAGTGGTCAGCGTGACCACCACCTTGCCCGCGACGCAGCGAGCCGCTGCAGTGGCGGTGACGGGCACAGCCGGCGCCTTCACGGTGATCGTCGCCGTGACGGTGCGGTTGGCCGAGGCCACCTCCTGCTCCTTCGAGAGCGAGAGGTCGAGCCGGCCGCTCGCGCGGATGTTCACGCCCTTGAACCAGGTGTTGCGGTCCGAATCGAACAGGCCGCCCGCGTTCTGCGGGTCGGTCGCCGTGTGCGGGTCCGGGTAGGGGCGGGCGTGGTAGGCGAGGAGCAGGTTGCCCGACTCGTCCTCGACGAACGAGTTGTGCCCGGTGCCGGCCTGCTGGCGCGAGAAGTACTGCGTCTCGTCCGCGCCGAGGCGGCCCAGGTAGGTGTCCTCGGTGTCCAGCACGGGGAACGCGGTCTGCGTCCACGTCGCGGGATTGAGGAGGTCGGCACTCGCGTCGGCCGTGAGCATGCCGAGCGAGTAGTACTTGTCGACCGTTCCGCCCGAGTAGGTGAGGTACATGCGTCCTCCCTTGGACACGATGAACGGCGCCTCGACGACGCCCTGGTCGTTGCCCTCGGTGGTGTCGGACGGGGTCGGCGAGCGCTTGCCCGACTCCCATGGCTGGCTCTCGCCGTAGATGCGGGTGACCGCACCGGTGACCAGCGGGACGGTGCCCTTGGGCCCCATCGTCGCCTTGGCGAGGGAGAGCGTGTTGCCGTTGGGCAGGACCCAGTAGCCCTGGGTGGCGCCGTTCTCCTGGCGGTCGATGTAGCTGACGTCGAAGGCCGCGCCCTCGAGGACGACCGGCTCGCCCCACTTCGTCTGGTCGAGGAATCCGCCCTCGGCGATCGAGGCGTCGGTCCCGGTGTAGGGGATCAGGACGGTGTTGTCGCACCAGCCGCCCACAGGCGCGTAGCCCTTGTTCATGCCGGCGACGATCCACCAGGTGCCGTTGATCTTGTGGAACTCCTGCGCCCAGATGTATCCGCCCCAGCCGTAGAAGGTGTTCGGGTACTGGCTCTGGCGACCGGGCGTGCCGGCGTCGGGGTCGATCACGATCTGCTCGGGAGCGGAGTCGAGACCGGCGATGGTCTTCGAGCGCTTGAGGCCGATCTTGCGGTAGCTGGAGCTCTCCTCGATCGGGCCGAGCGAGTCCTGACCGTAGTGCGAGCCCGTGAGGTAGTAGTAGCCGTCGTCCTCGTTGAAGAAGACGTGCGGATCCGCGCGGGCCTCGTTGACCATCGCCTCGGGGTCCTGCTGGACGGAGCCGGTGACCCGGTAGGTCCCGGGACGCGAGGTGTCGACGGCGGTGGTCAGATCGTCCTGCCAGTCGACGTTGAGCGACTTGGTCGAGCCGTCGTTGTACTCCATCACGGCCTGCCCCGGGAGCGCTGCGGCGATCGCAGCGGATCCGGCGCCGGAGTCGACGGAGCCGCTGAGCGACTTCACACCGGTGTTCTTCAGGTCGACGTACTCGCGGTAGAACGTGCTGAACTCGGTCGAGGTCAGCGCCGTCTCGCCGGCCTGGCCCTGGGTGAACCCGGCGGGGAGACCCGAGCCCTGGACACCGGGGACGCGGGCGTCGGCGCGGGTGGTCGCTCCGGGAGCGGTGCCGGAGGCGAGGTCCGTGAACAGCGTCACGCGGCCCTCGGTGGTGAGCAGATCGGTCCAGAACAGCTTGTAGACGCCGAGGGCGGAGTCGAAGACGATCCGCGGGTCGGTCACGACCGAGCCCGGCGCGACCCGGAGGACGCGCTGGTCGCGGAACGTGCGGCCGTCGGCGGAGCTCCAGAGGTAGACGGAGTCCGTGGCGTTGTTCTGCGACGAGACCGCGCCGAGCGAGCCGTCCTTCGAGCGGAACAGCAGCGGCGAGCCCATCTGGGCGTTCGGGCGCTGCGCCTGATCGCCGTCCTTGAGGACGGAGAGGATCGACTGCGAGCGGTTCAGCGGCTCCCAGGTGGTCGCGCCGGCGGGCAGTGCGGCCGTGAAGAGCGAGTCCGCGCGACGGTCGTCGTTGTACGCCAGCGGGTCGTCCTTCACTCCGTTCGTCGTGGTGACGGTCTTGACGGAGGTGGCGATGCGCCCGCCGGGCACGGCGAGGGTGCTGTCCCACGCGTAGGTCTGCCCGGCGACGGCTGCCTGGAGGCGGACGGCGACGGGAGCGGTGAGGCCCGAGAGGTTCACGGCGCCGGTGGAGGAGACGCGCGCGGCGCCGGCGCCGGAGGCGGTCCACGTCACGGTGTTCCCGAGGACCTGCGCGGGCAGGTCGCCGAGCACGGTCGTGGGGACGTCGAGGGCGGCGCGCAGGTCGGTCGCCACGGGACTGCTCGTCGCGCCCAGCTCGGCCCCGGTCAGGGCACGGTCGTAGACGCGCAGATTGTCGAGGAGTCCGGTGAAGTACTCCCCGCCACCCCAGTTGGCCTTGCCGACCTGAAGGACTCCGCCGGTCGATCCGAGGACCGTCGCGAGGGAGGGGCCGGCCGTCGTGACGGCCACGGGCTTCCCGTCGACGTAGAGACGGGCGGTGCCGGCGCTCAGCACGAGATCGACGTGCTTCCACTCCGTGCTGCTCGGGCCGGTGAGGTTGCCCGAGGAGTCGCGGGCGCCGCTGTTGGCGTACCGCTCGACGGTGATGCCGTTCGTCCTGTCGAGGACGCCGACGTACTTCTCCTGGGCGTAGTCCTGGGTCGCGGCCGAGCGAGCGGCGAAGACCGACCAGCCGACGTTGTCCGCGGCGGCGGGCTTGGAGTCGTACGACAGAGTGACGGAGTCGCGACCCTTCAGCAGCGGCTGCCCGTCGGTCGCGGTGAGGTCGAGCCAGAACGAGGACGACAGCGAGACGGCGCTGCCCTGCCCGGTGCGGCCGGCGACGAGGGTCGGCGTGCCCTTCACGGCGGCACGGGTCGACCTGTCGGTGAAGGCGCCTCCGCTCGGGGCGGTGTCGAAGGTGAAGTCCGCGAGCAGGCTCTGCGCGGGAGTGGTCGCCGCTGTCGCGGCGACGGCGACCGGCACGGCGGCGCCGGCGGCGAGGGCGATCGTCGCGGATGCGGCGAGGGTGGCGGCGAGCAGGCGCGAGGGCCTGCCTCCGCCCGGGGGTCGTGACGTCATCGTCGACGTGTCCTCTCGGGTTCTGCAGCGAACCGGTGGGCGGACGGGGGATCCCGCCTGCGGTGTGGTCTTCGCACGGTACCGGCGATTGTTCACGGTAACAAGGGAGCACGACCGACAGTTGCGAAATTCCCACACCCGTCGGTCGGCCCTTTCATGCAGAAAGCCGTAGCGGGCGGACCGACAGCTCCGCGCCCGCCCCCGCCCCCGCCCCGCCCGGTC